>NZ_ATUO01000042.1 GCF_000420245.1 Psychromonas hadalis ATCC BAA-638
AGGCTTTTTGAAAACAATTTAGCGCAAGTTATTGTGTAACGCAGTGGCGTTTATCTTTCTTTTTATTATTCTTCTTCTGGCTCTTCTTTTGGCACATAAAAGCGTGCAAACAGTAAACCTATCTCAAACAAAATCAACATTGGTATCGCAAGCAGTGTTTGTGAAATGACATCGGGTGGTGTTAATAACATGCCAAAAATAAACGCGCCAACCACAATGTAAGGACGTTTCTGTTTTAGTTTTTCTGGGGTCGTTGCGCCTGTCCAACACAGAAGTAGTGTGGCGATGGGGATCTCAAAGGCGAGTCCAAAGGCAAAAAATAGTTTTAAAACAAAATCTAAATAGCTACTGATGTCGGTGGCAATAATGACGCCTTCTGGGGCAGTACTGGTGAAAAATGAGAATGCCAATGGAAACACTACAAAATAAGCGAACGCCATACCAAGATAGAAGAGAAATGCACTGCTGATAACTAGAGGGGCAATTAACTTACGCTCATGTTTGTATAAGCCTGGGGCGATAAATGCCCATACTTGATGCAAGATAGCGGGAATCGCAATAAAAACAGAGATCACGATGGTTAATTTTATGGGCGTGAAGAACGGTGTTGCCACACCCGTTGCAATCATACTCGAACCTTCGGGTAACTGGCTGGTGAGTGGGATGGCAAGGTAGTGGTAAATATCATTAGCAAAATAAACCAAGCTTAAAAACAGTACCATCACCACGGCAATCACGCGTAATAAACGATCACGTAGTTCTAATAGGTGGGTGATCAGTGGCAGGTTGTGCTGTGTTTTTTTACTGCTATCTTCTGTACTGATCTCTGCTTGTTGGTCACTTTCGTTCATCTATTTTTTATCCTGTAACTTGTTACCCTGTAAATCGGTACTGCTATCACTCTCTTTTTCGGGGCTGATCTTTAATGATTGTTGCAGATCTTCAACCTCTGATTTGTAAGGGTTAACTAGCTCTTGTGCGCTTTTTTTCATCTCTTCAATCGTTTTTTTAAGATCGGGATCGAGGCTGTCTAAGCCATCTTTGCTGGCTTTGATCATGTTTTCATTCATCTCATGCAGTTTCAGCTCTTGTGAAATCTCTGATTTAACAGAATTTGCGATGCTTTTAGCGCTATTCACCCATTTCATTACGCTACGAATAGCGATGGGTAATCGTTCGGGGCCGAGTACTACAAGGCCAATAATGGAGATAAGCGTCATCTCCCAGAAACCGATATCAAACATTACGCTTGGTCTTTCTCTTTGACTTTTTCTGCGTTATTTTCGCTAGAAAAAGAGGCATCTTTTTGACTTTCTATTTTTTCATCGGATTTTTCAGAAGGTTTTTCTTCCTCTTTAATTGCTTTTTTAAAGCCTTTTATTGCACCGCCTAAATCACCGCCGATGCCACGTAGCTTTTTAGTGCCAAACAGTAAAATAACAATCACTGCGATGATAACTAACTGCCAAATGCTGATGCCGCCCATAATTTTGTTCCTAATATTTAATAATGTTAAAATTGTAACTGCTTTATACCAAACTTTTTTAACGATTGGTATGATGCCACGCAAGGAACCACGCTAAAAGTGCAGGAATGCCTGCAATGAGGGTTAAATCTTGATCTGTCTGCAGATAAGCAAGCGCAGAAATTAATGTTAACGTAACACCAATACCAATATAAAAGTAACTTTTACTGTTACTTTTTTGTTGTTGGTTGAGTGATTCAATTAACATTTTTTGCTGTTTTTGTAACGATTTACCATTCGCTAAATTGTGATAAATCAACTCTGGCAGGTCGGGTAGTTTCTCTAACCAAAACGGGGCTTTTTGCTGTAATTTTTTCATTAACGTTTTGGGGCTGACTTGATCGCGCATCCAATTTTCCAAAAACGGTTTTGCCGTATCCCAAAGGTCGAGCTGCGGATAAAGCTGGCGACCTAACCCCTCAATATAGAGCAGTGTCTTTTGTAATAAAACTAACTGGGGTTGCACCTTCATATTATAACGACGCGCCGTATTAAATAGATTAATTAATACGGTCGCAAAGGAGATCTCCGAAAGAGGTTTTTCAAAAATAGGCTCACACACGGCGCGAATAGCAAACTCGAACTCTTCCACTGGGGTATCTTCAGGCACCCAGCCAGAATCGATGTGTAGCTGTGCCACTTGGCGATAATCACGATTAAAAAAGGCTAAGAAATTTTCTGCTAAATAACGTTTATCTTCATTGTTGAGTGTGCCCATAATGCCGCAATCAATGCCTATCCAGAGAGGATCTTCTGGGTGTTCGTAAGAGACAAATACGTTTCCCGGATGCATATCTGCATGGAAAAAACTATCGCGGAAAACTTGGGTGAAAAAGGTTTCTACACCACGCTCTGCAAGCAGTTTAAAATCGGTACCTTGTGCTTTTAGTGCCTCAATGTCAGAAACGGGAATACCATAAATACGCTCCATCACTAAAACATTTTTGGTGCAATAGTCAGAATAGATCTCTGGCACGTAGAGCAGTTTAGAGTCTAAAAAATTACGTCTAAGCTGAATGGCATTTGCGCCTTCTCGCATTAAGTCTAACTCGTCAAGAATGGTTTTTTCATACTCATAAACCACCTCAACAGGGCGTAGACGATCAGCCTCTTTTAGGAAACGTTGCATCAATGAAGCCAGCCATTTCATCAGTTGAATATCAGCTTCAATGGTTTTTTCTATCTCGGGGCGAATCACTTTTATGACGACTTCGCGATTATCTTCACGCAGAGTTGCAGTGTGTACTTGTGCGATAGAAGCGGAGGCGAGGGCGGTTACTTCAAAATTTTCAAATAGTTCATCAATGGTTTTACCTAATGATGCTTCAATTTGCTTAATAGCAAGTTCACCACAAAAGGGGGGGACGTTATCTTGCAGGTGTGCTAATTGATCGGCATAAATTGGGGGAAGAAGATCGCGCCTTGTTGAAAGCATCTGTCCGAGTTTAATATAGATAGGTCCCAGTGATTGTAGGCTCAAACGCAGTCGCTCAGGGAGAGGTGTTTTTTTATGTTTAGTGCGAATCCAAAATAACATAAAACGCATTAGCGTGTAGCTAAAAGGGCGATGCTTATGCGGCAACAACTCAATTAAACCATATTCGATAATGGTTTTGTTGATGCGATATAAACGCGAGAGTTCTTTAAGTTTTATCATTAATTATCCTGCATAAACTGTACTGCAAAGTGAGAGTCTTGGAAGTAGAGTGTTCGCTCTGCATCTTTTGTGTCTGTGAAAGTTAAACCGGCGAAGCTAAAGCTTCACTTCCAAAAACTTTTGCTCTAACGCTTGTATCTGCTTTTCAATATCACTGACTTGGTCACAAAAATGAGCGACCTCTAAAGGGCCAGGGGCGAGTTTTAACTCTTCAGTGATAATTTCAGTAAGCTGTTTTTGTGCTTTATTATGTTGTTTACAAAACTGTTTATTAAGCTGTTTAATATGGTAAACCAACTTATGTGCAACCAAGTCGCCCACTTTGTTGGAAAGGTGATCCTCCCAGTCGATATCCATCTCAGTGAGTAATAAAGCAAATTGCTGAACGACTTTAATGTCGCCATTAACTTCTAATTGGCCACTTTTAATTAAGTTAGTGAGCTGATGGTTATCTTGTAGATCAATTAACGCTAAAAAGTTAAGGCGAATAAAACAATCAGCTTGCCCCTCATATTGACCTAAAATATCAATCTGTTGCTGACTAATCACAAAATAGAGGGGTTTATCGATCTCTTTTAATGCAACACCAATAATAGTGCCATCAAGCGCTTTACGTTTCTGTTTGGCGCTACTATCAAGTTGATGTAACTTATTAAGCGCAGTTTCTACAAAAGCACATACAAGGTTGTCTAATGGCGTAACGTTTGACATAGTTTACTCGCTTAGTACTTGTAACCACGATGCAGGGCAACAATGCCAGCACTTAAATTGAAAAACTCTGTGCCTTCAAAACCGACATCGTTCATCATCTCTTTGAGCGTTTCTTGGTTAGGATGCATACGAATACTTTCTGCCAAATATTGATAGCTTTCGCTATCATTCGCAATTAATTTACCCAGCTTAGGTAAAATGTTAAATGAGTAAAAATCGTAAAACTTGCTGACGGGTTTATAAATAGGTTTTGAGAACTCTAATACCAATAAGCGTCCACCCGGTTTTAATACACGATAGATAGAGGCCAGTGCTTTATCTTTATCGGTGACGTTACGCAAACCAAACGCGATAGTGACTAAATCAAAGTAATTGTCAGGGAAAGGTAGTTCTTCGGCATTGGCTTGCACATATTCAATATTTCCTTCAAGGCCTAAATCGCGCAGTTTACTACGACCCACTTTAAGCATGGAATCATTGATATCGGCTAAAACGACTTGTCCTGTTTTGCCAACGATACGTGAAAATTTAGCGGTTAAGTCACCCGTACCACCGGCTAAATCGAGTGCTTTTTGTCCTTTTCTGATACCTGAACAATCGATAGTGAAGCGTTTCCAAATACGGTGGATTCCCAGCGACAATACATCATTCATCACATCATATTTGGCTGCAACAGAGTGAAAAACCTCTGCAACTAATTCAACTTTTTTATCTTCTTCAACCGTTTTGAAGCCAAAATGGGTGGTGTTTTCTTGTATCTCGCTCATGGAAATCTCTTTTTTAAATATGTATCTGAATAAGTACGCATAATAGCAATTTTTTAACAGAAGATCGAAAGCTTGATCAATGTTACTTTTTGTTACAGCAAATCAATAAAAGAGAACGTAAAATTGATAGATTAAAGATGATTTTTTTGTAAAATGAACGAATAATTTATAAACTTAAAATATGGGAATAACATGCTGAAAAATATTAACCCTACTCAAACAAATGCTTGGTCTAAGCTACAAACTTTATTTAATGAAAATACTGAACTGCAACTATCCTCGTTGTTTGCTGAAAACACACAACGCTTTGAACAGTTTTCGCGTCAATTCAATCATGATCTTCTCGTTGATTTCTCTAAAAACTTAATTACTGAGGAAATTTTTGCAACGTTGCTGAAACTTGCTGATGAAGTTGATTTAAGCAGTGCCATTAAAACGCAGTTTGCAGGTGAAACCATTAATGTCACTGAAAATCGTGCCGTATTACATACCGCGTTACGTAACCGCAGTAATACTCCCGTGATTGTTGATGGTAAAGACATCATGCCACAAATTAATAAAGTACTGGCGCAGATGAAAGCATTCTGTAGCAAAGTCCATTCTGGTGAGTGGAAAGGTTACACAGGCAAAGCGATTACCGACATCGTTAATATTGGTATCGGTGGCTCTGATTTGGGGCCTTATATGGTGACAGAAGCGTTAGGCGCTTATAAAGTTGAAGGTATTGAAACGCATTTTGTATCCAATGTAGATGCAACACATATTGTAGAGACACTTGCGAAGGTTGATCCGGAAACAACGCTGTTTTTAATCGCATCAAAAACATTTACCACTCAAGAAACAATGACCAATGCACACAGTGCGCGTGATTGGTTCTTGAGCTTTGCAAAAGATGAAAAACATGTCGCAAAACATTTTGCGGCGCTGTCAACCAATGCGACGTCAGTTTCTGAGTTTGGTATTGATGTTGAAAATATGTTTGAATTTTGGGATTGGGTGGGCGGTCGTTATTCAATTTGGTCTGCAATCGGTTTATCTATCGCACTAACAGTTGGTTATGATAATTTTGAAGCACTGCTTGAAGGTGCACACGAGATGGATAAGCATTTCGCCGAAACCGAGTTTAAAGATAATATTCCAGTGATTCTAGCGTTAATCGGTATCTGGTATAACAATTTTTATGGTGCAGAATCAGAAGCAATTTTACCATACGATCAATATATGCATCGTTTTCCTGCTTATTTCCAACAGGGTAATATGGAATCAAACGGTAAAAATGTAGATCGAAATGGCGAGATTATCGATTATCAAACAGGCCCAATTATTTGGGGCGAACCGGGCACTAACGGTCAACATGCGTTTTATCAGCTGATTCACCAAGGTACAAAATTAATTCCATGTGACTTTATCGCGCCAGCACAAAGCCATAACCCAGTGGGAGATCATCATGAAAAACTGCTCTCTAACTTCTTCGCACAAACGCAAGCGTTAGCATTTGGTAAAACAAAACAGCAAGTAGAAGCGGAATTTATCGCAGCGGGTAAAACATTAGAGGAAGTAAAACACCTTGTTCCTTTTAAAGTATTTACAGGTAACAAACCGACTAACTCAATTTTGGTGAGTAAGATCACGCCTAAAACATTGGGGCAACTGATTGCGATGTATGAACAGAAAATCTTCGCGCAAGGCATTATCTGGAACGTGTTTAGCTTTGATCAATGGGGTGTTGAACTCGGTAAACAGCTTGCTGGACAAATTTTACCTGCACTTAATAGCGATGATAAAGTGGAAGCGCATGATAGCTCTACTAATGGGTTAATTAATGCATGGAAGGCCTGGAAATAAGGTTTTTCTTATTAAAATAAAAAACCGCTTAAGTGCGGTTTTTTTGTTTTTAAAACTTTTAGGTTGCCTTATTGTTCTGCTTGTTGATAACCGTTAAGTAGATGTTGCCAGTCTATTTCGTTCCATAATATACCTACTTTAGCGGATTCTTTAAGAAATGAACGTTTTAATCGCTGTAGATTTTTCTGCTGATAATGGCGAGAGGATTGAATTGCACATTTATCAAAGTCGATAATCCAAATTTTTAAGTGTTTATCAATTAAAATGTTATGGATATTTAGATCGCTATGGTTGACCTGTGCATTGTGCATTTTTTTTATTTCTACGCCTATCGCTCGGTAGATGTTTTTGTTTATCGTCTCTTTTTTTAAAATAGTCACTAAGTCTTGTGCATCTTTTATTTTTTCAGTGATTAAATCGGCTTGATAACAAAAAATACGTTTAGTGGCAATCGCTGCAATTGGCCGAGGCACATGCACACCTTGGTTAATTAAATGTGTGAGCAAGGTAAATTCTTGTAAACTGCGTGTATTTTGCCAATTCAAAAAGAGGTAGTGATCGTGTACTAACTTGGCAAACAATCCTCCTCTGTGATAATGACGCAACGCTCCTTGAAGCTTATCAAGTTGCACAAACCAAGTCGTACCCCGCCCTTGTGCTGAGCCAATGATTGCGTTATTTTCTTGCCAAAATTGCTGAGAAAAGTGGGCAACGTTTATCTGCCTAATCAGCGTGGGATCATAATAGATCTGATACTTTTCTGTTTTCAAAACGTGCATTAAATTATTTCTTTTTTAATAAATCAGCGGGTTTTTTATGTGTCCATTTTGAGCCGGGTTTATCAATGTATTGAAAATGTTCATTGGTAAAGCTACCTTGAATACACGTTTCGCGGTGAGAACGAGAAATAACATTTTTATCTTTGAGTACCTCGATTAATACACCTGGGCCGGTCATGTTAAATACACCATCTTTAACATCTCTTGCTTTGATGTTGGCAATAATAATATCAATAACTTGTTTTAAATCTTCATTTTTAGGTGCAGTAGCAATAAAATAGTTAGTAAATTCACTGTTATTTTTTACTTTCAGATAAACTGCATCATCATATTTCCCGAGCATTTTTGATAGTGGCCAAACAAAGTTTGCATCAATATCAATATAAATCCCACCCTCATGATACAGCACGATTAAACGCCAAAGGTCTGCTTGTGCCGCACCATCTGTCAATAATTTGAAATTTTCAAAAACCTCTTGAGAGCAGTTTTTTTGTATATAGAGTAAACGCTTTTCAGTACTTACATAACGGTATTCATAATCGAGAGACATTAAACGATTAAACAGATAGTTAAGATAAACAGGTAACGTCGAACGGTTTGAATAATTAGTTTGCCATATTTTTTTAGGAATTTTATGACCACTGTTACAATTTATTTTGGCTTTTGAATATTCAGGAATAACAAAGCGTTTTTGAGGGAATAAAAAATGAAAAGGGTAAGATAGCACCTTACAAATGTTACCAATAATTTTACTTAGGCGATTGCTAATAAAGATAAAAGGATTCATGTCGTTCTCAATTTCAATAGGGTGCGTATTGGAGGGCAGTATAGTACAATCGCTTTTAAATAAATATCTCTTATGATGGTTCAAAATATAGAGTCGTTTCTGTTGTTTTGATTTATCGCACATTAAAACAAGGTTACCCTTTATGAATTTTAAAAAAAAAATCCATGCTTATGGCTGGTTTGTTTTGTGCAATTCACTACTTGCAATGTTAATATCTCTTCGTTATTTTTCATTTTTACCTGAGTTGCCCAGCTCTTTTTTACCTTGGATTTTTCTTATTAGTTCTACTTTCTCACAAATGAGTTTACTCGTAGCTATTTTTTCAGTTTTATTTATTCCCCTACTTTTTTTGCCGAAATTACCAAGAAATATTCTATTAGCAACTATCGCATCATCAGGGATTGCACTCTTATTTATTGATACCGCAGTTTTTGCTTTATACCGTTTCCATATTAATGTAGTTGTCTTGGATCTTGTGCTTGCAGGACAGGTTGTTACCTTCCCGTTATCGGTATGGGCAATGGTTGTTTTTGGCGTGATTGTAGCTCTGGTCTGTGAGTTTTTATTGATCCGTTGGCTTGAAAGCGAACCACGTTTAGTGAAAAAAAAGTTGGGTAGAAAATTTACTTCATTAGTTGTTATCACTGCGCTATTAAGTAATGGCATTCATATTTGGGCATCCGCTTATGTGTATCAACCTATTACCGTTTTAAAACAGTATCTTCCTGTTTTTTATCCGATGACGGCAAATGGCTTGATGAGAAAAAATGGCTGGGTTGATGAAGAGGGGATTGCACGCCAAAAAGCGATGCAAATAAAAGTAAAAAGCAACTTAAACTATCCGCTCAATTCTATTCAAACTACATTAACAGACAAACCTAAAGATATTCTTATTATTATGATTGACGCATGGCGACAAGATGCTTTCTCACCACAAATAACACCTAACATGTGGGAAATTGCAAAATCTAAAAATGCGGCTATTTTAAAAAATCATATCTCAACAGGTAATGCGACAAGAGCTGGTGTCTTTGGCTTTTTTAATGGTATTCCAAGTAGTTATTGGCATAGTTTCCTTGCCAATAATCAACCTTCTCTTTTGATAGAGCAACTACAAGCACTCGATTACGAGTTGGGGATATTTACAGCTGCTCGTCTTGAAAAACCAGAATTTAATAAGACGATATTTAGTAATGTAAAAAATCTAAGGATGGGTTCTGATGGCGAGAGAGCATACCAATTAGATGAAGATCTAACACAGGACTGGATGACTTGGAATAGAGAAAGAGATAGCTCAAAGCCAGCATTTTCATTTCTGTTTTATGACTCTGTACATGGTTTTGACTTCCCTGATGACTACCCGCATAAATTCACCCCTATGTGGTCTAAGGTTAATCACTTTGAACTGAACAATGAAACGGATCCAAGCCTTTATTTTAATCTGTATAAAAATAGTGTTAATTATGTTGATAGTGTTGTTAAAAGAGTTTTTGATGAGCTAGAAAAAAAGGGAACGCTCGATAATACTTTAGTCATTATCACCAGTGATCATGGTGAAGAAATGAACGACAACAAACTAAACTACTGGGGGCATAACGGTAACTTTACTGATGCTCAAGTTAAAGTGCCATTTATCGTATTTGGTCCAAATTTTGATAAAGATAAATTTAACTGGAAGAGTAAAACAGTAACAAGTCACATGGATTTACTTCCTACTCTAATGAAAAACTACCTTGGTGTGAGCAATCCAATTACTGATTACTCTTTAGGAGCCGACCTTTTAGGGGAGGAAGTAAAAAGGGAGTGGGTACTTTCTGCAAAATACAGTGGTTATGCAATTATTACCGATGAAACAATATTAGAAGTAAAAACAAGTGGTGATTATATCTTTATGGATAAGCGTAATAGAGAGTTAAAAGACCATCCTGTAAATTATGAACATATTAAACAAGCACTTGAACAGATGAGTTATTTTCAATATTAATGGGAAGGATCGGTTGTGAAAATATTAGTAGTTCGTAATGATAAAATTGGTGATTTCATGTTGGCATGGCCAAGTTTTGCGATGCTTAAGCAAAGCTTACCTCATATACAAATTGATGCACTCGTTCCTGCCTATACCAAGCCTTTAGCTGAGCTTTGTCCGTGGATAGATAATGTAATTATTGATAGTGCAAAAAAAGAAGATCAGACATCTTTAGTCGCGACTATTAAAGCGCAACATTATAGTGATTACATCTGCCTTTTTTCAACAACACGTAATGCGTTATTAGGGTATCGCTCAAAAATACCTTACCGGTTAGCACCCGCAACAAAGTTAGCGCAGTTTCTTTTTACTGCTCGTTTAAAACAGCGTCGGTCACAATCTGCCAAACCAGAATCAGAATATAATTTAGATTTGATTCGCCACTATTTACAGCATAAAAAAGTGTCTGTTATTGAAGTCAAAGCTCCTTTTTTAACGGTAGATAAAGAGGTTCAAAAACAATTTAAAAAAGGGCTGTATTGCTCTTTTTCTAACAATATTAAGAAACTTTGTTTTGTCCATGCGGGCAGTGGTGGCAGTGCTAATAATTTATCGCTTGATCAATATGCACAATTAATTAATTTAATCAGTAAGGCGCATCCAGAGTTTGGTTTTGTATTAACCGCAGGCCCGAGTGAAGAAGCGCAAGCAAAAGAGTTACAGCAGTTACTTGAAACGCAAGTAGAAAGCCATCTTTATCAATCGACACAAGGGTTAGTCTCTTTTGCGCAAACAATAAGCTGTGCTGATCTGTTTATTGCAGGATCAACAGGGCCACTGCATATTGCAGGGGCGTGTGATGTGCCCACGGTGGGGTTCTTTCCTGCAAAGCGTAGTGCCACTCCCTTGCGCTGGAAACCTTTAAACAGCGAAAAAAGGCATATTGCATTTACACCGCAAACGGGTGGGAAAGTTCAAGACGATATGCAGATGATAGATATAGATGAAATTAAGCAGAAGCTATTGGCGTTTTTATCGTGAAAAATATTTTTATATTTACTTGGATTACCAACATCGATCATTGTTAATTTTTATTTATGCCGTTTTCAAGATGCCATTAAATTACCGATAATTGTTTCGAGTCGTACCAAATTAAGCTCTCTGTCTGGAAAGGTAACTTTTGGAAAAGTGAGAACGGGAATTGTGCGTATTGGTTTTGGTAGTGTGGAGACTTATGATTACCGCTATCAGAGAACGATTATTTCAGGTTCATTTTATGGCAAAGCAAAAATTGGTTTTGGTTCTCGATTATCTGTTGATGGGGAGTTAAATGTGGGTCATAACTTTCACATATCAGCGGCGAGTACCGTTATTTGTCGGAAAAATATAACTATTGGAGAGAACTGTTTGATAGGTTGGGAAAGTTTGATCACAGATTCCGATCTGCATCCTATTTTTAATTTACAAAAAGAAAGAATTAATATTGATCAAGCGGTTACGATTGGTGATCACTGCTGGATAGGCGCTAAAGCTTCAATTTTGAAAGGTGCTTTTGTTGCTAATAATAATGTCTTTGCATTAGGTAGTATTGTGACAGGGAAGCATGAGCAAGAAAATACCATTATCGCCGGCAATCCAGCCAAAGTGATTAAAAAAAATATCATTTGGCAAGAATAAGAGTCTTATTTATATCTTGAATCGTGCTCTCTTATCCACAAATCTGCGTATTTAATGAATGCTGAATGTGAAGATAAAAGTGCAATTAAGAAACCTTGCTTGCCGTCTAAGAAGCCTTTTTTTAACAGATACATTTTTAAAAAGCAGCCAATACCGTGCAAAATAGCTTGGCTAAGGGTTGCTTTTTTTCCTCGTTGCTGCTTACCATCCGCCCATGCTTTGCCATAACTTGCAGACTTTACTAAGTAGTTATTCATATCACGATAAGAGTAATGAAATAGATCACCTTCAAGTTTTTTTACGGTGATTTTTTTATCATAAACCACTTTTTCATGTACTAGTGCATCGTTATAATTAGCCAATGATTTAGGATAAACCCGAACAATTTTATCAACCCAGCCAGAATGCTTCAAGAAACGCCCAAACACCCATGTTTTACGGGTAATTTGAAAAACATGGTGACTGTTTTCTTGGTTGATCTGCTGTTTTATTGATTCTTGTAGTTCAGGAGAAACCACTTCATCAGCATCTATGGCTAAAATCCATTTTTTACTGGCATATTGTTGTGCCAGTTGCTTTTGTTTACCAAAGCCTTGCCAGTTGGGATGAGAGTGAAATTTAGCGTTATATTCAAGTGCAATCTCTTGGGTTTTATCACTACTTCCAGAGTCCACAATAATGATTTCATCGACCCAAGTCAGAGAATCTAAACAGCTTGCTAAATTAGCTTGCTCATTTTTGGTGATAATAATGGCACTGATACTATTGTCAGACATCATTTTTTCTCCTGAGTGATGGTATTAAATTTATTGATCACCAAGGTGATGGTTATTTTCTGCATTGCATGTTCATCTTTAACACGTATTCGCCAAGATAGTTCCGATATTTTTTTGCCTGTTTGTTTCTCAATGAGTTGCTCATAAACACTCACTACATTCTTTAACTGAGTATAAGGGCCGGTGCGCTTGGGGTTATGATGGGCATATAAACCAATGACAGGAGTATTGACCATCGTTGCCATGTGTGTCGGACCCGTGTCAGGGGCAAGTAAGATATCCGCCTCTTTGATAAATGCCACTAATTCGATAAGTGATGTTTTTCCTACTAGATTCGTGATGCCTTGTTGAGCATTTTTCATGATCTCAGTTGCAAGTTGCTGTTCAACGGAGGTGGGCGCGCCACAAATAAGCACTTGAAAGCCTTTTTTTATGGCGTGATTTGCTAATGCCACATAACCTTCAACTGTCCAGTTTTTATAGGCTTTACTTGCCGCCGGGCAGATAATAAAAGTAGGCTTGTTATTGATTTGTTTACGTGCTTTTTCTGTTGCTTCTGGTGGAATATTTAATTTCCAGCTAACTTTTAAATCATTGATACCGAGCTTCTTTGCAAAGGCCATAAAACCATCTAATACATGGGATGAATCACTTTTTTCTATTTTTTGATTACAGAATAGCCATTGTCCATCTTTGGCTCTTTCTTTATCAAAACCAATTTTTATAGGGGCTGTGATCATGAGGCTTACTAAGCTTGATCGTAATGCCGCTTGCATGTGCAATAAAACATCAAAGCGGTGGTCTTTTAGTTTTCTTCTTAATTCAATGTAAGCACTAACGCCCTGTTTTTTATCAAAGCTAATGATTTCAATATTATTGATGTGCTGCAATAGTTGCGCTTCTAACTTACCGGTGACCCAGGTTATTTTTGTAGTTGGCCATTGTCGTTGAATAGCTTGCACGGCTGCAATGGCATGACATACGTCACCAATTGCACTTAAACGTAAGATACAAATGGATTTTGGCGCTGAGTTAAACAGTGGCATAAAAGGCCTATTTAGAGAAAATTATAAAATAATATATTCAAATAAATTTGAATAAGTGTTGTATTGAACCTTGTATTGAGCCTCTATTGTCTGCGACAACTTGCAGTGCCATTTTACCCTGATTTTTTTGTAATGGACTATTTTGTAAAAGAAGTTGTAACTTTAAAGCAATATCATTTTTATTTAAACAAATCGAACAGGCTTTTACTGCGATTAATTTTTCAGTTATCTCTTTGAAATTGTAATAACTTGGCCCCGTTAAAATAGGTTTAGATAATGCAGCAGGCTCTAATACATTATGTCCTCCCACTTTATTACCAATTAAACTACCAGCCATAAAGCAAACATCACTGGCACTGATCAAGGTTAACATTTCGCCCATTGTATCTGCTAGATACACTTCAACGGTTGATAATATGGGGGATTGGCTACGACGAGAGATGCTATTAAAGCCTTGCTGAATGGCAAGTTGTAAAACACCTTTAAATCGTTCTGGGTGTCTTGGCACGATAATTAAAAGTGCGTTGGGCATGCTCATTAACAATTGTTTATGGGCGTGGAGAATTTGCTCATCTTCACCTTGGTGGGTGCTGGCGGCTATCCAAACAGGGCGTGCTGTGCCTATTTTTTTTCTTAATTCATCACCCTGCTTAATGATGTTATCCGATATATTGATATCGAATTTAATGGAGCCTGTAATATGTATTGTCTGCGTTTTAATGCCAAGTTGCATAAAACGATCTGCATCTTCTTGTGTTTGGCATAATAATAAACTGATGTTTTTAGAAAGCAGATTAAATATCCATTGTATTTTTTGGTAACGTAAAAATGATCGCTCTGAAAGGCGTGCATTAATAATAGTGATAGGAATATTATGTTGAGCAGCTAAGGCAAGGGTATTTGGCCATAATTCCGTTTCCATAATAATGAGTTGCTGCGGCTTGATAACCTTAATAAATTTTTTTACTGCAAAACTAAAATCAAGTGGCATATAACGGTGTTCAACAAGAGAGCCCAATTTAGCAGCTTGCTCTGCACCTGTGCTGGTGGTCGTGGTCAGTACAATATTAAGTGTTGGATGTTGTTTTTTTAATTGTTTAATGAAAGGTGTTGAAGCTAAAACTTCTCCGACAGAAACTGCATGGAACCAGAGAGGGGGCTTTGGATCTTTTAATGGTGGCGTAAAGCCAAAGTGTTCTTTCCAACGCTTTCCAACGGCTGGTTTGCCCTCTTTTTTTTTATATAACGAATATAAAAATAAAGGAGAGGTAATTACTAAAAGAGCTGAGTAAAATGTACGTATCATTATTTACCCTATTGGCTTGTTTTTTTGTGGAAATACATTGCGAGAGGTAGTAACAACGCTTGCACAAACGCATAAAAAGTACTAATGGAATTAGCTTGTAATAACACTTCTGTTAATCCGTAAATGCAAATGCCCGTAGTAAAAATAAATCCATTTAATGCGTAGATATTATTTTTGTTTTTGGAAAAAAGTCGATAATAATAAGCTAATGGTAAAAAGAGGTACAGCAATAAGGCAGTGATTCCTAACAAGCCTGCACTCGCGAGTATTTCAAAGTATTGGCTATGTGCGTGCCCTCTTGATGCAAGTATGACACTATTTTTATATTCACCACTGTTGTATAACTGCTGATTTATCGCTTCACGCTCACGGTAGCTTTTTCCAATTAGTGGGCTTTCTTTAAATGCTTCGATTGCGCCTACCCATAATTGTATTCTGCCACCGGATGAAGTCGCTTTTACGGTATCTCCTTTTAAAATTTGTTTTATCTCATAAACAGTATAATCAGCTCGTTGTTTTATTTTGGAATTAGTTTGATAAGCCAATATTGCTACTGCGCCGACTATCAGAATGAATAAGCTGACTTTAAAAACGGTTAGCTTATCTTTATATAACAAAAAGAGAGTCAAAATAAGTAACAGAGGAATGGCAATAATGGCACCTCTTGTTAACGTTAGCAGGGTTGCAATAATGGCACAGGCAAAGCCAATTAAATTGAGTGTTTTATAGTTAGAATGACGGAAGAATACCAAACCTAAAAACGCCAATGCACAAGCGAGATAAGCAAAGTTGATACTGAACAAAAAGCCATCGACTCTTTCCATTTTTAATATTTGAGTTTGATAAATCGCGATGCATAATGCCCCCATTGAACCGACGATAATACCCAGTTCAGTGACTTTCTTTATCGACTCTAATTTAATTTCTTCTGTGCTTAATTGCAAACGTAATAGCAAATAGATAGGAATAGATAAAATAAAGCGCAAAGGAGCATCAAGGTAACGTATGGTTTCTCCATCGAGCAATGTTGTTGGTATAAATGCGATTAAATAACTACAACTTGCTCCAATCACAATCCAGTCAATGGTTATTAAATGTATTTTTTCTTTTTTAGAAACCAATAAATAAAGAGAAAAAATTGACAGAATGGCAATGACGATAACGTTAAAATTAGGCGTTGCGAGCAATAATGCAAAGGCCAAAAAAATAGCAGTATAAATACAGATTGAAATTTTATTGTTCATTATTTTTTCTCTAAAAAAGCCGTTAACTCATCCAATATAACCTGAGGTTGTAATTTATTTAAGCAATCCAAATGTTGATATTGACACTCTCGTTTAAAGCAAGGTTGGCATTCAATCCCTGTTTTGACGATGGCGACCTTATCGGTGAGTGGTGGTGTATAACGAGGTGAGCTTGAACCATAAATGGCCACCAAATTACAACCAACAGCGGCAGCAACATGCATTAACCCTGAATCATTACTAACAACCGTATGGCAACAAGAGAGTAACTCAACCGCTTCATTGAGGTTGGTCGTACTTGCTAAGTTGTGGATGAGATGTTGTTTATCTTTGTCTATCATTGCCACTATTTTATCAGTGACCGCTTTGTCTTTAGCTGAGCCAAATAACCAAACTTGTTTGTTTTGTGCGACTAAGTGTTGAGCGACGGTTGCGTAATGTTGTTCTGGCCAGCGTTTTGAGGGGCCAAATTCAGCACCTGGGCAAAGCCCGATAATCGTTGGTTCAAGGTTAAGTGAAAATTTCTTTAGTACTATTTCGCGTTGTTTTTTATCGATTTCTAAGTGAGGGCGTGGCAAGGTATTAATTTCACCCAAACAGCCACTGCCTGTCATCTCTGATTTAGGATAGGCAAGTGCAACATAACGCTCAACCATATATTGAAATACTTTTCTATCGGGGCGTAGGTCGTTTAACAATCCGTAACGCATCTCACCTTTCCAGCCAGTGCGTTGAGGTATTTTTGCGAAGAAAGGAATAAGTGCAGATTTTGCTGAGTTAGGTAAAATATAAGCATGATCGTAATGTGCTTGGCGTAATTCTTTGCCTATTTGATAACGTGTTTTAAGATCGAACTGACCGTGACCTAGTGGCATTTCAATCGCTTGATTGATCTCTGGCATTTTTTCTAATATTGCTTTACACCAAGCCGGTGCAAGTGCATCAATAGTTGCATTCGGGTAGCGTTTTTTAAGGCTCATATAGAGTGATTGTGACATCACCATATCACCAACCCAAGCGGGAGAAATGATCAGTATTTTCAATGTATTAACTCCGTTAAACAGGTAAGATAACTCAGTCGCAATCTATTTCTCAATGTCAGCATGATATATTTAAACATGTCTATTTTACTTTTCTAAACAGGTAATTGCCACGTATTTTTCGCCACAATCCAAACACATCGGTGCGAGGAAAAATAGCGATACGGCGAATTTGATATCTATCTTGGTGCATTAACAATGGACCACTGTTAGTGGCTACCGCAAATTTAAAGCCCAGTTTTTTGCAAATATCTTTTGATGCTTGATTATGTTGACCATAAGGATAAGCGAAGGAGAGCAGTTTTTTACCCAGAAGTGTTTCTAGTTGTTGTTTGTTTTCTGCAATTTCATATTGTTGTTCAACGTCGCTCAATTTATCGAGCATCGGATGAGATAGCGTATGACCACCAATTTCTACATGTCCTGAATTACTGAGTTGTTTTAATTCATCAGGAGACATAAGTGCTACCGACTTTTCAGGATTACTGGCGTTTTCTACATCCCAGCGGTTAAATTTCTCACCTGTAACCGCATAAACAACCGCTTTGAAATCGTATTTTTTTAACAGGGGTAACATCAGTTCAAGGTTGTCTTTATAACCATCGTCTACGGTAATAATAATAAAGCGTTTATTAGTTTGTAGACGATGAATAAACCCTTTTTCTTGTAAATCAGAAAAGGTGAGAGTTTCAAAATTAAGGCGCTTGAGTAATTTAAAATGTTTCTCTAACATTTTTACATCAAGGTAAGTACCATGCACCCCTTTTTCTGAATCATCTTTGATAAAACGATGGTACATGATAATAGGAATTTCTCGTTGTTTTTTGGCGATGTAACAATCTTGATAATGTTCTTCAAGTTGGCTGACAATCATGTCTAAATCATAATTTTCTTTGACAATGTTGGTGACTTCTACGGAGCAATTTGTTTGCTGTAATGTTTGCTCGATTGCTAACTTGATGAGAGAGAAGTCGATATTCATGCCTTTTTGACTGGCATTAATATCACCAAAATTACTTGCCATTGCTTGATCAATGTTAGCGATCGTTAATTCACCGAGTGCATCCGCTTCACCAATAGCAAAAGTGGGACGACCCGATAACAGTGATTCCATTGCAACGCGACCTGCGCCAATCACAAGATCGGATTGTGCGATGAGATCCTGCACTTGATGGCTATAACCTGTGAATTCTACTTTATCTTTAAATTGTGCAAAACGCTGATCGGGTGTTGTGCCACTGATAATACGCACGTGATATTGTTCAAGATCGATGCATTGATTTAATAGTTGGTAACAAACATCTCCTTTAGGGCCACTTAGTCGTCCAATAATAGAGATGATTTTTTTATCGTTTTTCGGTGCGACGGTCATCTTGAAATCATCACAAATAATACCGTTACGCAGCACCACGGTGTTTTTTTGATTAACACCTAAATCATTACAAATTTGTGTCTGGATCGCTTCACAAACACAAATGGCTAAATCACCCATCGCATTAAATTTTTTACTAGAACGATGTGCCGGTTGACGACCATGAACGGTAACGATTAACGGGATTTTACAAAATTTAGCGGCAAAATGACAACTCCAAGCGGATGCGCGTGAATGTGCTTGAATCAATTGAATGTGATGTTTTTTAATTAAATAGCAGAGGTAAATAACATGAAATAAGCGTCTGAAGATACTACGTTTGTTAAAGCGAAGCTTAAAGAATTCACCTTGGTGCGCTTTGGTTAAGGTATCTGACACATAATACAGTTGATGTCCGCGGGCACTTAGTTTGTCGCCTACGGTGGTCGCATAAACTTCTGCGCCAGTGACTTCAAGTTGTGAAAGAGCCATTAGTATATTCATGTTTTTCTCTGTGGAATGTTAGATTGAGATTAATGCCATCATAAATATTAGTGATGGCAAAATAAGAGGATATTATTGATTAAGGATTGCCATGTACTCCGCCGTACCCTCTGCAACCGAAGTAAACTCTCCCTTATAACCCGCCGCTCTTAAATTAGTTAAATCAGCTTCGGTGAAAGATTGGTAATGCCCTTTTAGATGCTCTGGAAAAGCGATGCGTTCAATCTCTGCATGAGTGCCTTTGTTTTCATTGTGGTATTTAACTACCGCTTTACCTACTTCCAAAAATGATTGTGCTTGGCCTGTGCCTAAGTTAAAAATGCCTGAAACGTTATTATCGAAGAACCATAGGTTTACTTTGCAAACATCACCGACATAAACGAAATCACGTTTATGTTCACCTTCAAACAGTTTGGCATTTTCACCTGCATTAAGTTGGTTGTTCAGATGAAAAGCAACACTGGCCATACGGCCTTTATGCTGTTCGCGTGGGCCGTAAACATTGAAATAACGGAAACCTGTAATTTGTGGTAGTGTTTCATCATGTGCTTTTGCGTCGATCCAAAGGCGGCGAACATAGTTATCAAACTGTTGTTTTGAGTAACCGTAAACATTCAGTGCGCCTTCAAATTCAGGTGATTCTTTAAAGGTATTATTACCGCCATATGTGGCTGCGGATGAAGCGTACAAGAAAGGGATATCACGGTCGATACAGTAATGAAGGAGATCTTTTGAGTATTCATAATTATTTTCCATCATGAACTTGCCATCCCATTCAGTGGTGGCTGAGCAAGCACCTTCGTGGAAAATTGCTTCTACATCACCAAATTCTTGACCTGATACTATTTGTGTAATGAACTCATCTTTGTCCATATAATCTAAGATTTGTAGGTCGACTAAATTAACAAATTTAGTGCCATCAGTGAGATCATCAACCACTAAAATATCGGTAATACCGCGATCGTTTAACGATTTTACGATATTACTACCAATGAAACCTGCACCGCCAGTGACTATGAACATGTTTATTACCTTAATTTAGAATAGTTAATTAATGCGAGATTATACCAAGGGAATGAATGAAGTTTGCAAGTATTGCGCAGGAAAAATTCGCACTAACAAGGCGTGAGTTGCAGGAGATAGTTGTTCTCACTTCAAAACTCACAACGCAGGTAGGGATAATTTTAACAAGCAAGACGGTAAACCTTTTTAATTCCTTTAGTATTGTACGGCTTGCTCAGTGTAAAACACTAATAGTTTTACACGCATTAAGTTAAAAGTTGTTAAAGATTGGCAAACTTTGTTAAATTAGCCAACTTAACTTTTTCGGGTTAAATTTAAAGGAAAAATAGATGGCAACATTTCAACGGATTGATGTTCATGGTGCGAAGCAGTATTTAGCAAAGGATAATGTAAGGCTGGTGGATATCCGTGATGAAAATTCTTATGAAACGGATCATGTCGAAGGGGCTTTTCACCTTACCAATGAAACTCTTACACAGTTTGTAAAAGAGGTGTCTTTTGATCATACAGTGCTGGTTTTGTGTTACCACGGCAATTCAAGTAAAGGTGTTGCACAATATTTATGTGATCAAGGTTATCAGCATGTTTTTAGTGTTGATGGTGGCTTTGAACGTTGGAAAATTGAGCATTTTGATGAATAGGGAGTTAATATAATGAGTGTTGTTGATACCGATAGCATTGATGCGATGGGATTAGATAAACAGGCTAAACGGCTGTTTTTGACTATTATTGACCCGTTAGTTTGGGATAATAAAAATGTGCATCTTTTTACCCTGCAAGAGAAAATAAATACTTATTTACATTTCATCGAATCAGGTGAATTGTTGAAAGCGATGCCTGATAGTGAGGGCTGTGATATTGCTATTGAACTAGTGTTAAAGCATATGCCCAGTGATGAGGCGATTACTTTTTTTGATAACACCATGCAGATTTTATTTGATAAAGAGATTGTTTTTGTTTTTGGCCCGAATAAAGACACGGGTTACGTGGAACAATTATCTTAACTTCAATATAAAGTAGCACCTTGTTTTTAATGTCGAGTAACGCATTAATTTAGATAAATTTAGATAAAGTGTTATTGATCAAAAAATCAACATTCAAATAGGTTTTTATTTAAGCATTGTTTATACTGGTTTAGCTTAATTTTAATAATAAAAATAAAAATAGTAGGAAAAAACAATGGCTAAAGGACAATCATTACAAGACCCATTTTTGAATACACTGCGTAAAGAGCGTATTCCTGTTGCAATCTATTTAGTAAATGGCATTAAGCTTCAAGGGCAAATTGAGTCCTTTGACCAGTTTGTTATTCTACTGAAAAATAACGTTAGCCAGATGGTTTATAAGCATGCCATTTCAACGGTTGTGCCTGCGCGCGCGGTGCCAACTATCGCACATGTTGAGTAGTTAACGGGTTATTTAAATACTTTCATGGCTTGCTTTTTAGTAAGCCATTTTTTTATCTAAAATTTAAACGACTATGGTAGGATTATCTCTTTTCCATTTTGGAGCATTATTTAATTGTTTGATCGTTATGAAGCCGGTGAACAGGCTATTTTAGTTCATGTTTCTTTTTCTGATGATGAAAAAAAAGAAGATCTCGACGAGCTTAAATTGTTGGTAAGTTCAGCGGGTGTAGAAACGCTTGGCATTGTCACAGGTCCTCGTAAAGTGCCCCATGCACGTTATTTTGTGGGCAGTGGAAAAGCACAAGAAATTGCAGATGCGGTGCAAACCCTGTGTGCAGATGTGGTTATTTTTAACCATTCCCTTTCACCTGCACAGCAACGAAATTTAGAAGCACTCTGTCAATGTTTAGTGTTAGACAGAACGGCGCTTATTTTAGATATTTTTGCACAACGTGCGCGTACCTATGAGGGTAAGTTGCAGGTTGAACTTGCGCAGTTGCGTTTTATGTCAACGCGCCTTATTCGTGGCTGGACTCACCTTGATAAGCAAAAAGGCGGAGTGGGCATGCGTGGTCCGGGTGAAACGCAGCTTGAAAGCGATAGACGTTTATTAAGTGCACGGATCACTGCTATTAAAGGGCGTTTGGCTAAAGTGGCTAAGCAACGTGACCAAGGTCGTCGTGCCCGTCAACGTGCAGAAGTACCAACCGTTTCTTTGGTTGGGTATACCAATGCGGGAAAATCTACGCTATTTAATCAGATAACCAATGCAGGCGTTTATGCTGCCGATCAGCTTTTTGCAACGCTTGATCCTACTCTTCGTCAAATTGAGATAGAAGATGTGGGTAACTGTATATTGGCCGATACCGTGGGATTTGTTCGCCACCTTCCCCATGATTTAGTGGCTGCCTTTAAAGCGACGTTACAAGAAACGCGTGAAGCAACATTGCTATTGCATATTGTTGATTGCTCTGATGAAAATTACCGCGACAATATTGATGCGGTACAAAAAGTGTTAATCGATATTGATGCTGGTGAAGTGCCACAGTTAACCATCATGAATAAAATTGATGCACTTGATGATGTCGTCCCTCATATTGATGTTGACGATGAAGGTAAACCGATACGTGTATGGTTATCAGCACAAACAGGTGAGGGCGTTGCACTACTCTTTGAAGCCTTAACCGCACATTTATCAGGGAAAATTCGTGATCTGCAACTTATTTTGCCTCCTGCACAAGGGAAGTTACGTGCTGCTTTTTATCAACTGAACTGTATTGAAAGTGAGCGCTACGCAGAAAATGGCGATTGTTTATTAGCTATTCGTATCAATAATGTCGACCTATCGCGTTTACGAAAACAGTTCGATGGCGCGCTTGAAGCGTGTTTAGAGATCGTTACACAATAACTTGCGCTAAATTGTTTTCAAAAAACCTGAAATGACGGGTTATTTTGAAAACAAAAGCGCAAGTAATTTTGAAGCCGATCTTTAGTTGACAACAAATATTAACATAATATGTCATAGTAGCTTTATTCTTGTTAAGATCATTGCTACATTAATGTTATTAATAATTCTATCACTTAAATATCGAGGGCTAAAATGGCTTGGATGGCTTGGAACGAACCGGGAAAAGACGATAAGAAAGATCAAGACCCGTGGCAAAACAGCGGTAAAAAGAAAGATCAGGGACCACCTGATCTCGATGTTGTTTTTCAAAAAATATCAGATTTAATCGGAGGTTTGTTTGGCAAAAAAACATCTTCTGGTAGCAGTGACAAAAAGGGTGGTGGTAAGTTTATTGCTATTATTGTTGCTGTTCTATTAGCGGTTGTTTGGTTTTTTAGTGGTATTTATACCATTAACGAATCGGATCGTGGTGTGGTATTGCGCTTTGGCGCTTATCATACGCAAGTAGAGCCTGGCCTGCATTGGAACCCTAAATTTATTGATAAGATTATTCCTGTCAATGTAGAAGCGTTCCGTACTATGCCGACAACAGGTTTCATGCTCACGGAAGATGAAAATATTGTTCGCGTAGCGATGGAGGTGCAGTATCGTATTATTGCCCCTGAAAAATACCTATTTAGCGTGACCGATGCAGACAACAGTTTATTGCAGGCGCTAGACAGTGCGCTGCGTTTTGTTATTGGTCATTCAACTATGGATGATGCATTAACAACCGGTCGTGAAGTGGTACGTCAAGAAACATGGGAGATGCTCGATAAGATCATCGAACCCTATAATCTGGGCATTGAGATTGTCGATGTGAATCTACAACAAACACGTCCACCTGAACAGGTCAAAGCCGCTTTTGATGATGCCATTGCAGCACAAGAAGATGAAGAGCGTTTTGTACGTGAAGCGGAAGCTTATCAGCGGTCAAAAGAGCCGATTGCACGTGGTCAAGTGAAACGTATCGAGCTACAAGCACAAGCATACAGTGAAGGTATCGTTTTAAAAGCACAGGGTGAAGTCGCACGTTTTAACAAGTTGCTTCCTGAATATAAAGCGAATCCTGAAGTCACACGCCAACGTATCTATATTGAAACCATGGAAACCGTGTTGAGTAACACGTCTAAAGTGCTTATTGATAATAAAGCAGGTGGAAATTTAACTTTCTTACCACTGGATAAGTTAATGAATAAACAGGCAACCAAGCCACAAAGTACTTCTTCATCGGAGATTGAAATACGCTCACGCGCAGATGAAAAAACAGATCAAGATGAACGAGCGACAACGAGTGCGCGATTCTCTAGTCGTAGCAGTGGGAGAGACTACTAATGAATAAATTATTAATTTTACCAATCGTACTATTTTTAGCCTTTATCAGTAGTGCATTTGTGGTTAATGAAGGGCAAAGCGGTATCGTGATGCAGTTCAGCAAAGTGAAACGTGATGCAGAAGGGAAACCTGTGGTTTACCCTGCAGGATTACATTTTAAAGTGCCGATGATCGATACTGTGCGTATCATGGATACACGTATCCAAACGCTGGATGATCCAGCAGATCGTTTTGTGACGTCTGAGAAGAAAGACTTAATTATTGATTCTTACGTAAAATGGCAGATTGATGATCTGGCGATTTATTATCTGGCAACGGGTGGTAATAAGATGCAAGCAGAAGCGCTGCTAAAACGTAAAATCAATAATGGACTGCGTAGTGAAATTGGTTCGCATACCATTAAAGATATCGTTTCTGGTAAACGTGGTGAAGTGATGGAAACCGCATTGAAACGCATGGCTCGCTCATCTGAGTTAGGCATTAAAGTGATTGATGTGCGTATCAAGAAGATCAACCTTCCTGATGAGGTCAGCAGCAGTATCTACAAACGTATGCGTGCTGAGCGTCAAGCAGTAGCGAAAGAGCATCGTTCTCAAGGTCAGGAAAAATCAGAGATTATCCGCGCTAATATCGACCGTAAAGTATCGATTATGCTAGCAAGAGCGAATAAAGAATCGTTAGAAGTGCGTGGTGATGGTGATGCGATCTCTTCTAAGATTTATGCTGACTCTTATTCACAAGACACAGAGTTTTTTGCTTTCTTACGAAGTATGGAAGCTTACGAAAAAAGCTTTTCTGGTAAAGATGATGTGATGGTCTTAAGTCCTGATTCTGAATTCTTTAAGTACATGAATAGTAAAGATTAATCTGTAATATATTGACTGAAAAGAGCGATTTATCGCTCTTTTTTTTCGTCTGAAATTCAAAGTAAATGCGATTTTCACATAAAAGAGATTGATCAAGGCAATTAATGTTTGCTAAAATCCCTGCTTAATTCGCTAGAGATATGTGATTCTGATGGGAAAAAACGTAGTAATTCTTGGCACTCAATGGGGTGACGAAGGTAAAGGTAAGGTCGTAGACCTTCTTACAGACAAAGCGCAATGGGTAGTTCGTTATCAAGGCGGACACAATGCGGGTCATACACTTGTAATTGATGGAGAGAAAACAGTTCTTCATCTGATTCCATCAGGCATCCTACGTGAAAACGTAAAATGTGTTATCGGTAATGGGGTGGTATTAGCGCCTGATGCCTTGTTCACAGAGATGAACATGCTAACGGAGAAAGGTGTTCCTGCTAAAGAACGTTTGTTCATTAGTGAAGGTTGTCCGCTTATTCTTCCTTACCATGTTGCACTTGATGTGGCACGTGAAAAAGCGCGTGGCAATAAAGCAATTGGTACAACAGGTCGTGGTATCGGTCCTGCGTACGAAGATAAAGTTTCTCGTCGTGGTTTACGCGTTGATGATCTGTTCAACATGGAAACATTTGCCGTGAAACTAAAAGAAGTTATGGAATACCATAACTTCCAATTAGAAAACTATTACAAAGTTGAGCCGGTGAGCTATGACGATGTATTAGCACAGATGATAGAAGTCGCACCGCTATTAATTAGCATGGTGATTGATGTTACTGATGAATTAGATAAAGCACGTCGTCGTGGCGACAATATCTTGTTTGAAGGTGCACAAGGCACACTGCTTGATATCGACCATGGTACATACCCTTATGTAACCTCTTCAAATACAACTGCGGGTGGCGTGGCGACCGGTAGTGGTTTTGGTCCAACGCATCTTGACTATGTATTAGGTATTGTAAAAGCGTATACCACACGTGTGGGCTCAGGTCCTTTCCCAACAGAGCTTTATGACGGTGTTGATAAACTTGATGAAGCAGGTAAACATTTAGGCACAGTAGGCCATGAGTTTGGCGCTACAACGGGTCGTTTACGTCGTACCGGTTGGTTTGATGCCGTTGCCATTAAACGTGCGGTACAGCTTAACAGTATCACTGGTTTCTGTTTAACCAAGCTTGATGTATTAGATGGCCTGAAAGAGATCAAAATCTGTATTGGCTATACAATGCCGGGCGGTAAAGTGGTTGATGTACCACCGATGTCTGCTGATGGTTATGAAGTCGCTGTACCTGTTTATGAAACTATGCCGGGTTGGGATGAGATTTCATTTGGTGTTACTTCATACGATGCACTACCAGAGAACGCGAAAGCATACATTAAACGTTTAGAAGAACTTACTGGTGTACCAATGGATATTATTTCTACTGGTCCTGATCGTAACGAAACAATGATTCAAGTGAATCCATTCGATTAAGTTAAACGCTAAGAAATGATTTTTAAGCCCCTATCATGGAAACATGATAGGGGCTTTTTTTTAACTTTTAGAAAGTGTGGGGAATATACAAAAAATGAAGGACTATAATCCCGCTTGTCTGTCTGTTTGTTGTGCAGGGCAAACGGGTTTAAAACAAACAGAATGAGTTTGCTTTCTGGTCAGTTGTTAATTCAAGCATCAAAAGGCAGGACTAAAGTCCCACTTCCGATGAATAATTAGCTTACTTTTGGGAAGTGGGACTTTAGTCCTGCATGTTTTCATTTATATAAATAGAGACTAATTCCTTCAATCAAGAAAAATCACTGGATTGGTGGTTAACTGTACTTAACTTGTATTATTTAAACCCGTTTTCCCTGGTTTGTTGTGATTAGCTTTTTCTATCTGCTGCGATATGTGCAAGGCTAATTAATGCTTGTTTGTATTCACTTTCAGGTAAAATAGCGAG
>NZ_ATUO01000043.1 GCF_000420245.1 Psychromonas hadalis ATCC BAA-638
GGTTATTTTGAAAACAAAAGAGCAATTAATTTTAAAGCCGATTCTAAATGACTGGTTATTTTGAAAACAAAAGCGCAAGTAATTTTGAAGCCGATCCTAACTCCTTTTAAGATCAATAAACTCAGCATGCAACTCTTTGTAACGTTTTGCATGCTCGTCGGGGAGTTGGGTATTACTCAGTAAATTAAAGCTACTTTGGCAGTTGCTAATTTGTGTCTTACGATCATCTCTACGACTTTGTTTGAGTAATTGAATAAAAACTTGTATACGGTTGAGTAGCGCGCCTGAATTAAGCGGTTCAAGGTGTAATGCTTTATTAAAATGTGTCAATGCACTATTAAACGATTTCGCTGCAAAAGCTTGAATACCCAATTTATTGTGGATTTTGAAATTATTAACACGCTTTTCAAGTGCGTCACCAGTTTGCAAAGATATCTCTGCGCGTGTGGTTGGGTCAATAATGTCACGTTGTTCTAGTTCCTCTAAGTAGGGAGCTGCATAATCAAACTCACCAATCTCAATCAGAGAAAAGAGGCTTTCACACAAAATAGTGTTATCAATCTCTTCAAGTTCATTATCATTTTTTTCAAGTGTATTTAAGATGCGTCGTTTCGCTTTTAATGGCTCGCCAAGTGAAAAAAACACTTTTGCTTGGCAAATGTCATCAAAGGTATTGAAATCAAACTTTTTGTTTCTACCCTCTTCAAAACGGCTTTGATACAGCGTAGAGCTGACCTGTTTTAATATCACTTTTCGTTCATCCATCTCTTGCGTTGCATTCGCGTAGGTGAGAATACTACGAATATAGTTAGCAAGGTGACAGGGATCGGGGTAAAAAGAATGACGACTGAGTTGCAAAATGGAGTGATAACTACTGAGCATGATTTTATGTTCATTCATCTCCTTAGCAAGTTGTGCAACTTCTTGATGGCGAACGATGCTGTGATGGGTCATATTAGCCGCGTGTGTCAATATATTAAGTGCCTTAGTTAATTCACCACTACCTTGATAAGCGCGGGCGAGCCATTGATATGCTTCCATCTGTAGTGGAGTATTAAAAATCACTTCTTTTAATATTTTAATCGCTTCTGGGTATTTTTTTTGCAAACAATAAACCTTCCCTAAGGTGATACTTGCACGTACTAGCGGGCGGTTGTCAACCATCGCTTTTAAGATTTTCTCGGCTGCATTAAAATCGCGAGTAGTGACAAATATATCGGCGAGTAGATTTTTATATATCCCGAGAAATTTACTTTCTGTTTTTATTTTTTCTTTACATAGGTTAATTGCTTGATCGTATTTTTCATCTGCTAAGGCATCAAAAATTTCAGATAATACCGATTTTTTTTGTGCTGCTTTACTTAAACGATTGAATAATTGGGTTTGTGAAAAAGGTTTCATTAAGTAATCATCGGGCGCTTTCTCAATGGCCGTGAGTACCATGCCTTTGTTATTATCACCCGTGATGATAAAACAGAGTGCACTGCTGGGGATAAGTTGATTGTGACGAAGGTAATCAAGTAGTTGAGATCCGTTTTTTCCAGACCCAAGATTATAATCAATCAGGTAGATATCAAACTCTTTGCGATGTGCAAGTTTGGCTGCACTTTCAGCACTGTCTGCAAAACGGATATTTTTTGCGCCTTGATTAGTGAGCATCGTTTTTAGCATGACATGAAAGGGTTTTTGATCATCAACAATGAGGATACGTTTATTTTTGTAGCTGAACATTAGCGTCCTTCAAATAATATCAATGTATATACCCATGTTACTTCAAGATGCTTTGTCAGGCACAAGCTCGGTAACCAGAACAAGACGCAACATGAGCGAATGGTTATTCTCTTTATGATTGTTGCAACGCAGGGTTGGTTTTCGAGCTTGCGCCCCGTAGGGCAAGGCAACTCGCACCAATCTGCGTTGTTATAAAATCTCTATGTAGAATAACTATACTTCAATTTTATGCCTAACATCTTGGCACAATTTGCCTTGCTGACTTTGCATATTGAAGTGTCATGGGTATAAAGTGTAGATTAAATTGAAACTTAAAGGATTAACAGTGAAAATTATAATTTTTGTGGGGAGAGATAACAGAGACTGAAATGGTGGAGGGGGGTGGATTCGAACCACCGAAGCTTACGCGGCAGATTTACAATCTGCTCCCTTTGGCCACTCGGGAACCCCTCCTTCATTTCGTGGTGAATAATATCAGATTAAGGTGTGTTGTGAAGAGAAAAAAGGGGGAAAAGCAAAAAAACAGTAAATAAAATCAGTTTGTTGCCGATAACTCTTATTGTCTAAAGCAAATGATGAATATCGCATGAATAATGAGCAGATAGAAAATAGGTTATTAATTAACGAGTGGCAATTGGGTTCGCAATTAAATGTTGCGGTTACTAATGGCACGCGTAATAAATTTAATCTACTACTGAGCTTGTTATCGGATGATGCGCGTGATTTTTCACAATTTGACCTACCTAAAGCAACACAAGCCTCACTCTCTGAAGTGGAGCTACGAGAATCTCTTTCTCTTGCTGAGCCTCAGCCTTTAGTGAATAAAGGGTTTTCACTACAGCAAGCCGCCACGTTAAGTATCGCTGTACATAAAAAAGATCTTTCTGATCTTCGCTTACAATCACTTTTAAATAATGAAGCTATTTTGTCGCGTGCGACTAAATCTGATTTTGACGCTGAAGTGGTTGATAATTTATCATTTTTAGCGCAAAAACGTTTAAAACAGGCAACTAAAGCCAATGAGAAGCAACAAGGTAAGGAATTTCTGGTTAAAGGTATTGATCATGCGTTAATGGAAAAGTATCAAGATTTAAACCGTGCTGATAAGCCCATTCAACTGAATTATATGTAATACCAATTACAATAAATAGCTGATCTATTTTACTGGTTAAAACAACTCACTTCTACGTTGTAAGTTTCGCAAAGGGAACAACCATTTACGCCTTGAATTAAGCTGTTTTCCCTGCGTAAAATTTAGATCACATACTTAATGATAAGGTGTTATTGAAAAGAGAGTGATGAATCGTTTCAACCACTCTCTTTAAAATTACATTTTAGCTATTTAGGAATGTTAAATAGTGGGAAACATTTAAAAAAACCATTATCTGCACAGTTCCAAATACCTACTTGTACTGCCGTTATCTTCTCTGTTTTATTAAAAATACCGACTTGTACCAGTGATTCTTTTGAAAAACTAACAATACCCACATCAACCATTGTATTGCCTTTAGAGTAGTTAACGACACTGATATTTGCGCCTTCTACGTTATTGGTCAGATTGACAATACCGAAATTAGCGCCAAGCACTTCTCCTTGCATGATATTAACCAGCCCAAAAGAAGCGCCTGTCATCTGCTCTGTGACTTTTGCTGCGCCAAAAAAGTTTAAATTTGCACCCATTGTTGTTTTGGTTTCAGACAAACCAAACAGTGCAAAATCAACGCCAACCAGGTTATCTACTTTTCCGTGCAACATGGCAAGGCGAAACCCTTTTACTGTTGTGGTGTTAGCGGGTGCGTTAAAACCGGTTGACGAAAACATAACAGGCGCATTTTCTGCAATGGCATGGGGGACCGTGAATGCACTTAGTAGTGCCAGTGTTGTGACTGTTTTTTTCATTTTTTTCTCCAAACTATTTAAAAACAACGGTGCGGTTAGCATAAACAAATACTTTATCATCAAGTACCTGTTGCAGTGCACGACTTAATACAGATCTTTCCACATCTCGTCCTACTTTTGCCAAGTCGGTCGCGTTATAAGCGTGGTCAATATGTGCGACATCTTGAGTGATAATAGGCCCTTCATCGAGGTCATTATTAACAAAATGTGCCGTTGCACCGATTATTTTCACACCACGATCAAATGCTTGCTGGTAAGGCTTCGCCCCGATAAACGCGGGTAAAAAAGAGTGATGAATATTGATTATTTTATTTGCATAAGTTTCAACAAATTTTGGTGTCAAAATACGCATGTATTTTGCAAGAATAACGTAATCTGGTGTGTAAGGTGAAACCGTTTCTAATACCTTCTGTGAATGCTCTTCACGCGATAAGCCCTCATGACTTACTGTGTGGTAAGGAATATCGAATTTACTCACTAAATCTTCAAGTGTATCGTAATTGCCAATAACGGCTGCAATTTCAACATCAATGCCACCATAAGTGCTTTTCATTAAGATGTCACCTAAGCAGTGTGCTTCTTTGGTCACAAGAATAACAATGCGTTTTTTTTGTGCTGACACCAGTGAACGTTTTGAACCTTTAGGCAAGCTGTAATCAAGATCTGCGAGCAGTGTTTGATCATTAAAATAACCTTCAATCTCAGTGCGCATAAAAAAACGACCATGTTGATGATCAACAAACTCACTGTTTTTGATAATATTTAGTTGGTGCTTTTGGCAGATGTTAGTAATTTGTGCAATGAGACCTTTGCTGTCTGGGCAATCGGTCAGTAATACTTTCTTTTCCATTTTCTTCTCAATTCTTTTAATTTTTAGCGCAACATTTTTTAAATTTTTTACCACTTTCACAGGGGCAAGGGTCATTACGTCCTAGTTTTGAAACCATAGTACCTGATTTTTCACTGGGATAAAAAATCCCGTCACAATAAAGCCATTGATCATGATCTTTTACAAAGTTTGAACGCTCATGGTGAACCTCAAGTTGGCCATCACACATAAACCATGCTTTAAACTCTACAAACCCCGTTTTATCTAAGCTCTCACTGTCTATTATTTGTAAATTTTTCCAATCTAAGCTTTTTTCAGAGAGCTGTTTGATGGTTAAATCACCACGAAAATCGGGATGATAACTGTTTAAAAGGTATTCGCCACGCTGTAAAATAAAGGCGCTATAACGGGAACGCATCAACTGTTCACAGGTTGCAGGTTTTTGCTGTGATTGATGAAAAACAGCACAACAACTTTGATAGCTTTTGCCACTTTTACAGGGGCAGGGGTTCTCATCGGAATAATTCATTCTATTGACTCATAAAAAAAGCGCTCATTGAGCGCTTTATCAAACAATGTGTAAGTGCACAGGGCTAAGTGATTTATGCTTGATTCAAGGCGAAAAAGCGCAGTTTAAAAATTCTAAGGAATCGTTACACAATAACTTGCGCTAAATTTTTTTCAAAAAGCCTGAAATGACGGGTTATTTTGAAAATAAAAGCGCAAGTAATTTTGAAGCCGATCCTAAATGAGCATTTTACAACGCAGAAGTAAGCTTTAAATCACGACGACCTGGGCAATTACTTTTCTACTTTTGTGTGTACGCATCATTATGTATGCCCGCTGCACGGCCCGATGGATCTGCATTATTTTGGAAGCTTTCATCCCACGCCAATGCTTCAACTGTTGAACATGCCACTGATTTACCGTGTGGAACACATTGTGCAGCACTGTCTAATGGGAAATGACCTGCAAAGATACTGCGGTAGTAGTAAGCTTCTTTGGTATCTGGGGTATTAATTGGGAATTTAAACGCAGCACTGGCAAGTTGCTGATCCGTTACTTGGGTATCAATGTACTCTTTTAAGGTATCAATCCAGCTGTAGCCTACCCCGTCTGAGAACTGCTCTTTTTGACGCCATAATACTTCTGGTAACAGTTGACCATCAAAGGCTTCGCGTAAGATGTTTTTCTCAATACGGCCATCTTTGATCATTTTAAGCTCTGGGTTAGTACGCATTGCCACATCTAAGAACTCTTTGTCTAAGAAAGGCACGCGTGCTTCAACGCCCCAAGCAGACATTGATTTATTGGCACGTAAACAGTCAAACATATGTAGTTTGTTTAATTTACGGTTTAACTCTTCATGTAATTCTTGTGGATTGGGTGCTTTGTGGAAGTAGAGGTAACCTGCAAATATCTCATCTGCACCTTCACCCGAAAGTACCATTTTAATGCCCATTGCTTTAATTTTACGTGCCATTAGGTACATCGGAGTAGACGCGCGGATGGTGGTTACATCGTACGTTTCTAAGTGATAGATAACCTCTTTCAGTGCATCAATGCCGTTTTGTTCGGTAAAGATAATCGGATGATGCACTGTGCCTAACTCTTCAGCTACTTTTTTGGCCGCCGCTAAATCAGGAGAACCCTCAAGGCCGACAGAGAATGAATGCAGTTGTGGCCACCAAGCGCCAGTTTCATCATTATCTTCAACACGCTGTTTTGCAAATTTTTGTGTGATAGCAGAGATAACCGATGAATCAAGACCACCAGAAAGTAATACACCATAAGGCACGTCACACATTAGTTGGCGTTTAACCGATTCTTCTAATGCTTTTCCAATTTCAGCCGCACTGCCGCCATTGTCTTTAACCGCATCAAACTCCATCCAATCACGCACGTAGTATTTAGTTAGTTCACCCACTTCACTGTCAAGATAGTGACCCGGTGGAAACTCTTCTATTTTCACACAAATAGGGGTCAGTGCTTTCATCTCTGAAGCCACGTAGAAGTTACCAAATTCATCCCAACCCATATACAGTGGAATGATACCCATGTGGTCGCGACCAATTAAGTATTTATCTTTTTTCTCGTCGTATAAACAAAATGCAAACATACCGTTCAGATCATCTAAAAATTGATTGCCTTTCTCTTCATACAGAGCAAGAATTATTTCACAATCAGATTTTGTTTTGAATTGGTAACCACAGGTTAATGTTTTTTCTAAGTCTTTATGGTTATAAATTTCACCATTGACCGCAAGTATATGGCTATTATCTTGGTTATACAGAGGTTGCGCACCGGTATTGATATCAACAATAGAGAGACGTTCATGCACTAGAATTGCTTTGTCACTTGCGTATACACCTGACCAATCTGGGCCACGATGACGTAATAATTTTGACATCTCAATAGCTTGCTGACGCAGAGCCGTGGGATCGCTTTTAATGTCGAATACACCAAAAATAGAACACATAATGTTACCTTTATATTTCCATTGTTATAAATACTAAAAACAATGGTGTTGTTTATAATAAGAAAAATCAATTTTTGCAGAATAATGTTAAAAAGTCACACTAAATAGAGGCCATGAAGTCACAATTTCTCTGTTATAGAGGAATATAAGCTATTTAGGTTGGTTTTTTGTTAACTGTCATAACTCTTGATTGGTTTTTTCTTTCATCAATTGAGGTTGTAACTCCGCCCAAACATGACGAGCAAAACCAGAACCTGCTTCTTCATACATATTATAAACAGGACTGACCCCCAGTGCATTAAGCTCTATTTCATCACTTTTATAGTGCGCTAATGCCGCTACTTTAAAGTTACAACAATCTATTTTTTTTAGTTGCTCTGCCGCGTAACGGTTACCATTATGGTCGGGCATGGCTAATAAAATAAGTTTAATATTATCGGTGAGTTGCAGTTTATTCCAAAAATCAGAATCGAGTGCATCACCGGTGATAACACGGCGACCTTGTTCACGATGTCGGAGTGTTGTTTGGTGGTTATAATCAATGCCCATGACTTTTTCACCGTAACTGACTTTTAAGGCATCATAAGCGCCAGCGCCAATACGTCCCATGCCCATCACTAATATTTGTGCATCTCCCACGCGCACAGGTCTATCATCTTTGTGCAAACGGGTAGATTGAAAACGTTTTAATGCGGGGCTGAAATGGGTGTAGATAGCATCAGCATATTTATTAAACAGTGACGCGATAATAAAACTGATTGATACCGAAAGTGCAATAATAATTAACCAATCTTGAGATAACCAACCTTTATAGGTGGCCAGTGAAGCAACAATTAATCCAAACTCACTGTAATTTGCCAATGAGAAAGCGGCAAATAGCGCGGTACGAGAGCGTAGCTGAAACTTGGTTAAGGTTAAGAAGTACAGTGCAATTTTACCGAGGAGTAATAGCGAAAGTATCAGCGCTATAATAAGATGATCAAATTCTGGTAAACCGCCCAAGCCAATGCTTAAAAAGAAGCAGATTAAAAATAGCTCCTTCATATTAAACAGTGATTTGGCCATATCTTTGGCACTCGGATGTCCTGCTAATAACATTCCCACAATTAACGCGCCTAAATCTGCTTTCATACCAACTGACTCAAACAGCCCTGCGCCAATCACTAAGGCTAAGAAGAAACCATACAAAACTAATAACTCACCATGACCTGCTCTGTCTAGTAGTTTAAACAGAAGAGGGCGGATCAGGGGAAGAGCAAATAGGCCGAGTGCCCAAATGGAGGGGACTTCCCCCACAGAAATGGTTAAAAAAAGCACTGCAAAGATATCTTGCATAATCAAGATACCAATAGCAATTCGGCCATAAAGAGAATTTGTTTCACTTTTCTCTTCCAATATTTTCACCGCAAAAACAGTACTGGAAAAACTTAATGCAAAGGCAATAAGCACCAGTGAACTGATATTAAGATCCAGGAAAAAATGTAAACCAAGTTGCTTTAACAGAAACAGCAGACCAGTGTAAAAGATAATACTGGCAAAAATATGAATGGAAGCTCCTGCCCATACTTCTGCTTTAAAAAGGGTGCGAATGTCGAGTTTTAAACCGATGGAAAACAGTAGGATGGTTACCCCTAAATTGGCGAGGATGTTTAACCCCTCTGAAGCTTCAAAACCAAGGTAATTAAGCGCAAACCCCGCCAGTAAAAAACCAACCATTGGGGGTAAGCCAGTAAAGTTAATGACCATACCAAAGGTAAATGCGGTGCCGATAAAAAAGAGTAACGTAGTGTCCATTATTTCAACTTTTATAAATGTCTATCTGACTGATTTTATGGGAATGAGGAGGTTATTCCAACTGCTTTATTAAAAAAGATCGGATTCAACTTTACGATCACTCTCTTCGTTGGGTGGAATAAATGTTTTATCACTAGATTGTGCTTGTTGTACTTCTAGCTGTAACTGTTTTTCTGGAGAGAAGTATAAAACATAGGTGGTGGTATCTGGCCATCCACGGCTTACTCTTAAATGGATACCATCAGGCATGATCCACTCAAAGCTCGCTGCTCCTTGTTGCTCATCTCCTTGTTGTTTATTTGGCTGACCATATTTTTCAATGAGTTTATTTTTGACTCTGCTAATAAGCTTAGGTTTATTACGCCCAACAAAGGTATATTTTGCACTGACAAAAAAATCTTCGCGTGTATAGGTCACTTTTAGCTCACTGCTTCCACGGATCACTGCCCCTGTAAAATAGTTATCTGACCAATGGTGACTGTTTTCATCGATGGCCATAATTTTTTGTGCCTTAATTTTTTCGCGTAACACCTCACGTGTTGTACAGGCGATATTAACAGAAAACAGTTTAGTGGTTGCCGTTTGGTAACAGGTGAGCTGTTTACTTAATGATTGATAACGATCAATTGCCCAAGGTTGCACCGCTTGTTGATACAGAATGGTCGCTTTGCCAAGGTCTACCTCAGTACCTAAACCATTTTCATAAAGATAAGCGAGTCGCGCATGTGCGTAAGGGTAACCTAACTCTGAAGCGTGTTGGAAGTTTTTAAAGGCTTTACTGTAATTTACTTTGACAGATTGTGCTCTCTTTTTATTAATGACTCCCTCTTCATGAATGATACCTAGCTGGTAAAAGGCTTGTGCGTGATTTTGTTGTGCAGCTTGGGTATACCAGTCAATGGCTATGCGCAGATTTTTTGTTACCCCTTTACCCTCTTTATAGAGGTTGCCCAGTTTAAATTGGGCACTATTATTGCCTTTATTGGCTGATTTTTTATACCATTTTACCGCACGTTTAAAATCGATATCACTGCCTTTTCCTAGCTCATAAAATTCAGCTACCTTGTAAGCGCTTGGTGCATATTGATGTTTAGCAGATTGCAGGTACAGCGATTTTGCTTTTTTAAAGCTTTGTGGGGCACCACGTCCATATTCATACATAAAACCAAGGTGATATTGCCCAAGCGCATTGCCTTGTGTGGCTGCTTTCTCATACCAAATTATCGCTTTTTTATAATCCTTTTTAATTCCTTTTCCTGATTGGTATATTTTTCCAAGGTTAATCTGCGAAGTGAGGTGTCCTTGTTCTGCTGCTTTTTTAAACCACAACAAGCTTTGTTTATAATTTTGTTTTACACCGAGTCCTTTTTGAAAATGCACGCCTAATTTAAATTGTGCAATCGCATCTCCTTGATTGGCCGCTTTAGTAAACCAAATAACGGCTTTTTGCCTATCAAGTGCGATACCGGTGCCTTTATTGTACATAGTCGCTAATACATATTGGGCTGCAACATCGCCCTGTTTGGCCGCTTTTGTGTACCAAAATGCGGCTTGTTGATAATTTTGCGGGACACCTTGGCCACTTTCAAACATCCATCCCAGTGTATATTGAGCTGCTGCATCGCCTTTTTGAGCAAGTGGCGTCCACAATGCAATGGCGTGTTTATAATTTCCTGCTTGTGCTGCTTCATAACCTTCAGTGAATTCTGTGCGTGAAAAAGCCTCAGCGCTATAAAATGCTGTTAAAAAAATGACGATGGGTGTAAATCGATAAAGCGCTAACATGCAGTTAAACTGTTTCCATTCATAAACGAATTTTAAGTATGAGATTAAAGTATAAGGCATTTTGTTTTGAATGGGGAAATGCATTGAAATGTTGATGAAAAGGGCGTTTTTTTGTGAGTGGACTCACGCGAATAGATTATTTTAGGATGTTATACCAATTACAGTAAGTATGTGATCTAAATTTTACGCAGGGAAAACAGCTTAATTCAAGGCGTAAGTTGACGTAAATGGTTGTTCCCTTTACGAAACTTACAACGCAGAAGTGAGTTGTTTTAACCAGTAAAATAGATTAGCTATTTACTGTCATTGGTATTAATAGGTGGCAATTTTTATATCACTGCTTGCTTGACTGCAACAGGTTAAAATGTCATTTTTACGCACATAAGCCAGTGGATAACTGCGATAGTTAACATCGCCACTTAGCAGGGCACAGCGACATGCACCACAATGACCATCGCGGCAATGAAACTCCACCTTAATTGCTTGAGACTCTAAATTCTCAAGCACCGTTTTTTGTGTATCAAGTGGGTATTCTATGCCATCTACGGTCAATGTTTTTGAGGTGTTTTTTGACAATGTTACAACTCAAATGAGCTGAGTTCATCACTATCAACTTTACTGTTGATTTGCCCTACAAGGTAAGAACTAATCTCCGCTTCTTGTGGTGCAACTTGTACGTTATCACTCACTAACCAATGGTTTATCCACGGGATTGGGTTGGTTTTAATGTCAAAGGGCGCTTCGTAACCAATTGCTTGCATACGTTGATTGGTAATGTATTCAACATATTGACAAAGAATCGCTTCATTGAGTCCAATCATTGAACCATCTTTAAACAGGTATTGTGCCCACTCTTTCTCTTGCTCAGCGGCTTTTAAGAAGATATCACGACCCTCGGAAAAACACTCTAGTGCAATCTCAGCCATTTCGGGATCATCTCTGCCATCGGCCCAAAGGTTGAGAATTTGTTGGGTAGAGGTAAGATGCAATGCTTCATCACGGGCAATTAATTTAATAATTTTGGCATTACCCTCTAGTAGATCACGCTCAGCAAAGGCAAATGAACAAGCAAAAGAAACATAAAAACGAATCGCTTCCAGTGCATTAACTGAGCAGATACACAGATAGAGTTTCTTTTTAATACTACGCAGTGATAACGTCTCTTTTTGTCCTTCAAGGTTAATATAATCAACCGCTTGCTGGTCGAGGCCATGCAGTTGCATAAATTGCACCGCGTGGATCAACGTATCATAATAACCTGCAATATCAGAGGCACGTTTTTGTATCTCTTCATTGGTGACAATATCTTCAAACACTTCACTGGGGTCGGTAAACAGATTACGCAAAATATGGGTATAACTACGGCTATGAATGGTTTCTGAGAATGACCATGTTTCTATCCACGTTTCTAATTCTGGTAGTGAAACAATCGGTAAGAATGCAACATTCGGGCTACGGCCTTGAATGGAATCAAGTAACGTTTGGTATTTTAGATTCGAGATAAAAATATGCTGTTCATGATCCGGCAGGTTCATAAAATCGATGCGATCACGACTGACATCAATCTCTTCCGGGCGCCAGAAAAAGCTAAGCTGTTTCTCGATGAGTTTTTCAAACACTTCAAATTTTTGTTGATCGTAACGTGCCACATTGACTGGGTTACCAAAAAACATTGGCTCTTTCATTGCATCATTGGCAATTTTAGAAAAAGTTGTATAAGCCATTGAGTGCTCCATTTAAGTTGTTAATTATGATTCCATACCAATAAAACTAAAAAGGTTAACAGTCTTGCTGGTTAAAATTATCCCTACCTGCGTTGTGAGTTTTGAAGTGAGAATAACTATCTCCTACAACTCACGCCTTGTTAGTGCTAATTTTTCCTGTGCAATACTTGTTCACTTTGTTAATTCCATTGGTATAAGTTCTATGTTGTGAATTCTACACCATCTCTGCAACGGTTAAGTAAGCATTTTTTTTATTTTCAGTGCTTTTTCAAAGTGGTCTAATTTGTGTGTCATGATCCACCACTGCGCCACTTCCATCAGTAACTCAGGATCATCATTTTTATTGGCAAAAAAGGCGTAGAAAGAGAGCCCTACGTTGTCACCTTTTTTGGCTATTTTGTTATCACAGACGCTGATTATTTTTTGTTTTAATTTATCTTGCATACACTTTTAATTTGGCCGTCTATTAAAAAAAAAACCCTCTTTTAAGGAGGGATTGAAAAATTGAAGTCGCTACTAAATTTTACAAGCACCGCCTGCACAGCCATCATCTTCGATCACTTTTTCATCGTCTGCGCCATCGCGGGTATTATGATAATAAAGCGTTTTAACACCCATTTTGTAAGCAACTAACAGATCTTTGAGTAGATTGGTCATTGGTACTTTGCCATCGTCAAAACGTTTTGGATCGTAGTTGGTATTCGCTGAGATAGCTTGGTCAACAAACTTTTGCATAATACCCACAAGCTCTAAATAACCTTGGTTATTTGGGATAGTCCATAATAGTTCGTAGTTATCTTTGTATTTTTCATATTCAGGAACAACCTGTTTTAAAATACCATCTTTACTTGCTTTTATACTGACAAAACCACGTGGTGGTTCGATGCCATTAGTTGCATTGGAAATTTGGCTTGATGTTTCTGATGGCATCAAAGCAGACAGTGTTGAATTACGCAGGCCATGTTTGACGATATCAGTGCGCAGCGTTTCCCAATCAAGATGTAAAGGTTCATCATGAATATCATCTATTGATTTTTTGTAGGTATCAAGGGGTAAAATACCCTGAGAGTAACGTGTCTCATTAAATTTAGGACAAGCACCACGCTCTTTTGCGAGTTTGTTTGAAGCTTTTAATAGATAGAACTGAATCGCTTCAAAAGTACGATGGGTTAAGTTGTTAGCACTGCCATCGGAGTATTTAACCCCATTTTTAGCCAAGTAATAGGCGTAGTTAATTACACCTATACCCAATGTGCGGCGTGCCATTGAGCTGTTTTCAGCTGCTTTAATGGGATAATCTTGGTAATCTAATAGATTATCAAGTGCGCGCACCGCGAGTTCAGAAAGTTCTTCTAAATCATCTAATGAGTCAATCGCGCCTAAGTTTAAAGCGGAAAGGGTACATAATGCAATTTCCCCCTCTTCATCCATAATATGTTTAAGTGGTTTGGTGGGCAGAGCAATCTCAAGGCATAAGTTACTTTGGCGAATCGGCGCCACTTTACTATCAAACGGACTGTGGGTATTACAATGATCGACATTTTGAATGTAGATACGGCCCGTACTGGCACGCTCTTGCATCAGTAGCGAGAAAAGTTCAACCGCTTGGATGCTATCTTGACGAATCGACTCGTCACCTTCATAAAGGTGGTAAAGACGGTCAAATTCATCTTGATCTTCAAAAAAGGCATCGTATAACCCTGGTACATCTGATGGACTAAACAGAGTGATTGATTTTTTGTCAATTAAACGTTGGTAGAATAAACGGCTGAGTTGCACGCCATAATCTAAGTGGCGTACACGATTTGAATCAATACCACGGTTATTTTTCAGCACTAACAGCGACTCAACTTCGAGATGCCAAATCGGATAGAACACCGTGGCTGCACCACCACGAACGCCACCTTGAGAACATGATTTAACGGCGGTTTGGAAATATTTATAAAATGGAATACAACCCGTATGGAACGCTTCACCTCCTCGAATAGCGCTACCTAATGCGCGAATACGTCCTGCATTGATGCCAATACCCGCACGTTGGGAAACATATTTAACAATTGCACTGGCCGTTGCATTGATAGAATCGAGGTTATCACCCGTTTCAATTAATACACAGGAGCTAAATTGACGTGTTGGGGTGCGCACTCCCGCCATAATTGGGGTGGGCAGTGAAATTTTGAATTGTGATGTTGCATCATAAAAACGTTTTACAAAATCAAGACGTATTGACTTGTCATAACCTGAAAACAGACATGCAGAAACCATTAGGTATAAAAATTGTGCACTTTCGTAGATTTCACCCGTGACACGGTTTTGAATCAGGTACTTACCTTCAAGCTGTTTCACTGCGCCATAAGAGAAAGTCAGATCACGATCATGATCGATGAACTTCTCCATCGCTTCAAACTCTTGTTTTGTATAATCTTCCAAAAGGTGCGCATCATATTTTCCTTTTGAAACCATTTTACTGACATGCTCAAAAACGCTCGGTGGTGTGAAACGTTGGTACGCTTTTTTACGCAAGTGGAAAACCGCCAAATGGGCTGCTAAATACTGGTAATCAGGTGACTCTTCAGAGATAAGGTCGGCTGCTGCTTTAATAATTGTTTCATGGATATCATCGGTGCGGATGCCATCATAAAACTGAATGTGAGAGTTTAACTCTACCTGTGAAACTGAAACGTTGTTTAACCCTTCTGCCGCCCATGTGATGACGCGGTGAATTTTTTCAAGATCGATACTTTCTCTCTTGCCATTACGTTTAGTAACAAACAGGTTTTTATTCATTCTGACTACCTTCCGATGACGTTACAAAGTTAAATTGTAACTGTGTAACAAAATATTTTGTTATTTGTAAATTATGTGGTTTGTTCATTTTAAACACAACATGTAGTGTTATTAGAACTGAGGAGGCACAAGATAACGTTTTTTAACTTTTTATCAAGTGAATATTTTCATTGTTGAAGTGGATAAAATGGTGGATAAATTCAGTATAAAAATTTAAGTTGGTAGTCACTCACATTTACCCTTAGGTGAGTGCTGTTTGTGATGAAATGCAAACACTATTTACAAAAAAAATGGCTTAAATAAGGAAAAATAAAATAGAAAAATTAAAGTTCATAAATTGAATTGGCTTCATATTTTAATGATTAATTGTGCTTTTTCTTTTTATATTAGGTCGTTTTGGCATCAATTATGCCCACAGTAGGCAGATAGCAAGGCAGGTCGATTAATTGTGTTAAGACTCACATAAATTGCAACAAGTTGGTTACAACTCATTTACGAAACCGTCTGCTTGATCTGCATCAATACATTGCCTTAAAGAATCGGGTTTTATGGTTATATGGAAACGTTAATGAATTGTTAATAAAAAATATTAACGACCATTAACGTAAATACTAAGGATCGGCTTCAAAATTACTTGCGCTTTTGTTTTTAAAATAACCCGTCATTCAGGCTTTTTGAAAACAATTTAGCGCAAGTTATTATGTAACGATTCCTAAGGAAAAGATGATGAAACTACTTATGCAACCAAAATGTTATACCGATATCTGCCTACATGGGAAATGGTTTCATCATGATCACGGTGAAACCAATGCTTACATGTTAGGCTCGCGTTTAACTTTTGAGCTGGGCATGATGCCAACGACAGATGAAGAGTTAGAAGCATGTTTGGAGCCGATTGCCAAAAGTCAGATGTTTGCTTAAATTGATAAACTTGTTCATTTTACGAAAAAATCAGAATAGTTATCTATTCTGATTTTTTTGTTTGTAACAATACATTGTGGCAGTGATTAATTATACTTGCTGTTAATTCACTCATTAATTCCCCTGATAGTTGCCAGCAATGCCAGTACAGTGGCACATAAACAACTTTTTCTGGCAATATGTTAATCAACTCACCGCGTTGTAAATAGCACTCAATATGTAATCGAGAGTTTAGGCTGTAAGCACCATGTGCAAGTGTCAGATCGATAAATGCTTGTGATGAACGTACGGTATGGCAAGGGTATTGTCCCTGTTGCAGTGAAAAATATTTTTCTAGAAATTGCAAGTGCATATCATCATGTTGATCAAACGCCATTGCAGGGGCAAACTGTAAACTGTGTTGATTAATGCCTTGTTTGAAATGCCGTTTTATAAATTCTGGTGTCGCGACACACAAGTACTCCATATAACCTAAAAAATGACTTTCTCCACCACTCATTGCTCTCTTCTTACTGGTGATACAACCAAGTACTTCGCCACTAGAGAGTCGCTCCCAGGTGCGTGATTCATCTTCAACATAGAGGTTTAGCTCAATTTGTTGCTGTTGTAATAGCGGTGCTAATGCATCCACAAACCATGTTGCGAGACTATCTGCATTCACTGCGATAGGCAGGGGTTGTAGTTTTTTTTCTGTGGTTAACTGTTTATTAAATTCTGATTCTAGTTGTAAAACACGTTGGTAATGACCGAGTAGTTTTTGTCCTAGTGCTGTGGCTTTAATCGGTTGGCTACGAATTAATAACGGCTGACCATAGGTTGTTTCTAGTTGTTTGATACGTTGTGATATCGCTGATTGCGTGATGTGCAGGCGCTTCGCGGCTTTATCAAAATTTTGCTCACGTAATACAGCGTCTAATGCGCTTAATAGTTTGTAATCTTGCATAATCACCTGAACTTATCATTAGTAAAACTAATCAATCATTAATATTATTAGTTATATTTAATGTCATTTGGCAGATATAGTCCAGTTTCATTAACAGGAATAATAATGGTTACTACTTATTTTACGGGATTAATACTAATGGCAACGCTGATCATGCCTATCGGTTTACAAAATGCGTTTGTATTAAATCAAGGAATACGTAAACAGCATCATCTGTTTGTCGCGACGTTTTGTGCTTTTTCTGATGTGCTATTTATGTGTGTTGGTGTTTGGGGTGGGGCAAGGGTGTTTACTGCTTACCCTTGGTTATTAGTGAGTATCACCCTGCTGGGTGCTTTGTTTATGATGGTATATGGCTGGCAGTGCCTACAACGTGCAATGCGAGGTGGTGGTGTCATAGAAACAGATAAAAAACAGCGCAGTTTTAAAATGATTGTCTTAGCGTGTTGTGCTTTTACCTTTTTAAACCCACATGTTTATATCGATACCATTGTTATCTTAGGGGGCTTTGCTGCTAACTTAGTGGCAGAGCAACGCCCCTTTTTTGTGTTAGGTGGTATTAGTGCCTCGTTTATCTGGTTTTATAGTTTGGCGTTATTAGGGGCAAAATTTGCACCACTATTAAGCCGTGCCAAAGTACAACGTATCATTGATAGTGTGATTGGAGTGATGATGTGGGGTTTAGCACTCACTCTACTGTTTAACCTTAAGGGGTAGGGCGAATGCTATTTTTAACAAATATTAATCGATCGCTTTTAAGGTGGCGACCAATAACTGCCAATATTTATCTACACTGGCGATATGCACTTTTTCGTCTGGGCTGTGTGGAAAATTAATGGTGGGCCCAAAGGAGATCATATCCCACTCTGGGTACTGCTCGCTAAATAGACCGCATTCCAGTCCTGCATGAATCACCATGGTTTTTGGTTTTTCTGAAAAAAGTTGCTGATAAGTATTTTCCATTACCTGATAAATAGGTGAATGTTGGTTCGGTGTCCAGCCTGGGTAGTTACCATCGGTGCGTACATGTGCGCCAAATTTTTCAAAATGGTGAGTAATTTTAGTGGCGATATTTTGTTTTTCATCTTCACGTTGTGAACGCACTAATACTTGAATATCAAAACGATTATTCTCTCTGTTTTGGGTGATCACACCTAAATTACAGGACGTTTGTACCACATCTGAAAATTGCTCATCCATCGCAAAAATACCGTTTTCACATTCATGCAAACTATTGAGTAGGGCATCTTGGCTCTTTTTTGTTAAAATTGAAGTAGGTAGATGGCAAGATTTCACCTCAAGTTGTAACTTATTTTCACTGTTTTTAAATTTTTCAGTGAGGCTCATTTGCAGGTTATTGATTAAAATCTCCAAGCTATTTTGGTATTGCTTATTACACACAATAACAGCGTGTGCTTCACGCGGAATGGCATTGCGTAAGCTGCCTCCTTCAAACAGTGAAAGATGGAAAGGGATAGCGTCTAAATTATTCAATACAGCCGCAAGTACCTTAATAGCATTGCCTCGATGTAAATTAATATCACACCCTGAGTGACCGCCTTTTAAACCTGTTAATGTGATCTCAAACCCAGCTTCTGCCGGCTCTGTTTCCATCTTTTCATAGTGATGTTGGATATTAACATTGACGCCACCTGCACAACCAACATAGAGCTCTCCCTCTTGTTCTGAGTCGGTGTTAATTAATATTTTTCCTTTGAGTGTGCCTGCTTTAAGACCAAACGCACCGGTCATGCCTGTCTCTTCATCGGTGGTTAATAGCACCTCTAATGGGCCATGTTGTAGGCTGTTGTCTGCGAGTACGGCTAAACAGCTTGCCATGCCGATACCGTTATCTGCACCTAAGGTCGTGTTATCGGCATGTAGCCACTCGCCTTTAATCACTGTTCTGATAGGATCTCTGACAAAGTCATGGGCGCTGTCACTGTTTTTTTGAGGCACCATATCAAGGTGGGCTTGTAAAATAACAGGGGTCTTATTTTCAAAACCGATGGAAGCTGGTTTGCTTAAAATAAGATTACCGATGTCATCTTGACTGCATTGAATGTTTTTTTCATTCGCCCAATTTTTGATCCACTCAACGAGTTGCAACTCATGTTTTGAGGGATGTGGAATAGAGCAAATCGTTGAAAAATAGGACCAAACTGAGTGTGCTGCTGTTGATTGTAAAGATTGCATTGAAACGCCTCATTGGGAAAATAACTAAAATCACAGTTTTTATCTGTGTTTAGCTCGGTTAACTTACTGCATGGTTCTTGAAAATTTATTTAGATATGCAAAGAATTTATTTATTTCGTTAAGGAATTTACCGTGTCAGAAGAAAATTTTAAAGGCCCATATTCAATTCGTCATTTTTTAGGTTTGTTGGTTGTGATGTTCATCCCAACTTTGCCTGCAACACGGACACTTTTGAAGGTATTCTCTGGATCAAATAAATCCTAAGTACTTGGTTGATACTGTATCATACTGGTCGTAAATTGACTTTAGCGTCAAGGTTATTAAAATGACAAAAAAAACCGAGTATTAATACCGACATTATTTTAGACAGTATCTCTGATGGTGTTTTCACTGTTGATAAAGAGTGGGACATTAGTTCATTTAGATCAGAATACTTGTCCTTGTCGTAAACATTGACCTTGTGGATTTGTTTCTCGACTTTCAACATGGGCCATCATATTTTGTAAAAAATTTTGCTTCTTTCTATTTTGGAAGCATCTTATTTTTTATGTTGAGAATGTTCTGTTGATTAATCATGGTTATTTCCTTAATGAATTGTGTTTTCGTTTTTTACATCGGGCATTTTAAAAATAGCGCGCTTAAATTGCCTTGATAATAGGCGCTGATCACCTCTTCTATTTCTCCTGCAATAAAAAAAACATGACCGCCCTGTGTGATTAAATATTTTTCTAAGTAATAGGGGATAGCCCCACAAATAACCAGTTCAGCGTGCGTTAACAGTTCATTGCCATGTCAAATTCATCTCTGGTGATAAATTGATATTGTTTAAAAGTGGTTGTTTCAACCCTTTTATCTTTAATAAACAAATAGGTGGTCGCGTTGGAAAAAACAGGGGCTATTCTTGTCTCTGCAATTAATAGTGCTATTTTCATTTTTCTTCTCATCATGACTTTTCTTTTTGTGTGGGTTGCATTGTCATATTAGAATGTGGTTACGCTTTTGCTTCGCTAGTCGCGTTATCATTCTTTTGTGTTTGTAGGGCTATCTCTATAGTTAATTTATTTTATCAAAAATATAAATTTGATTGGTTAATTGTGCGGAAGATCTATAAACTAGCGCGAATTTGCCAAAATTTATAATTTTTTGGCGGGAAAATAACAGCTTATTCCGCCCTCAGATTGTAAAATTGCATCATAAAAATTTGTTTTTTATTGTTTTTTTCATGGAGGTTATCTTGAGTTATTCGGCCATACTGGTATTGGAAGATGGTACTATTTTTAAAGGCGTTTCAATCGGCGCCGCAGGAAATTCTGTTGGTGAAGTTGTATTTAACACGTCAATGACGGGTTACCAAGAAATTCTTACCGATCCTTCTTACGCACGCCAAATTATTACACTAACTTACCCTCACATCGGCAACACAGGCACCAATGATGAAGATGAAGAATCACCTTCAATTCATGCTTGTGGTTTAGTTATCCGAGATTTACCCATTCTAGCAAGTAACTTCCGCAGCCAAGCGTCGTTAAGTGATTACTTAACTGCACGTAACGTGGTGGGTATTGCTGAAATTGATACCCGTAAATTAACACGTATTTTACGTGAGAAGGGCGCACAATCGGGCTGTATTATCGCAGTAAAAGATGCGAGCGAAAATATCGATGCAGCAATTGCACTTGCACAAGCGAACGCATTTCCGGGTCTGAAAGGTATGGATTTAGCCAAAAAAGTCACCACGAAAGAGAGCTTTGAGTGGTCCCAAGGTAGTTGGACACTCACAGGTGGTTTACCTGAGCCGAAAACTGATTGTAAATATCATATTGTTGCTTACGATTACGGTGTTAAACGTAACATCTTACGTATGTTGGTTGATAGAGACTGCAAAATCACCGTTGTGCCAGCACAAACGCCTGCAAGTGAAGTGCTTGCAATGAACCCAGATGGTATTTTCCTTTCAAATGGCCCGGGCGATCCTGAGCCATGTACTTATGCCATTGATGCTATCCAAGAGATTCTAAAAACAGAGATTCCAGTCTTTGGTATCTGTTTAGGGCATCAGTTACTTGCTCTCGCAAGTGGCGCAAAAACAGTGAAAATGAAATTTGGTCATCACGGTGCTAACCATCCAGTTAAAGATTTAGACAAAGATATTGTGATGATCACTGCGCAGAATCATGGTTTTTCGGTAGATGGAACGTCACTGCCTGATAACCTACGTGCAACGCATGTTTCACTGTTTGATGGTTCGCTACAAGGTATTCATCGTACTGATAAACCTGCATTTAGTTTCCAAGGTCACCCAGAAGCAAGTCCGGGTCCACATGATGCGGCGCCATTATTTGATCACTTTATTGAGTTGATCGAACAGTACAAAAACGCTTAGGAATCGTTACACAATAACTTGCGCTAAATTGTTTTCAAAAAACCTGAAATGACTGGTTTTTTTGAAAACAAAGCGCAAGTAATTTTGAAGCCGATCCTTAGTTAATAGACTTAAATAGATTACATTGATAGAAAGGTAAATTTCAGATGCCAAAACGTACCGACATAAAGACCATATTAATTATCGGCGCTGGTCCGATTGTGATTGGCCAAGCCTGTGAGTTTGATTACTCCGGCGCACAAGCTTGTAAAGCACTTCGTGAAGAAGGCTACCGCGTTGTATTAGTTAACTCTAACCCCGCAACGATTATGACTGATCCTGATATGGCGGATGCCACTTATATCGAGCCAATTCATTGGAAAGTAGTTGAAAAAATAATTGCTAAAGAACGTCCGTGTGCCGTATTGCCAACCATGGGTGGCCAAACCGCGCTTAACTGTGCATTAGAGCTTGAATCAAAAGGTATTTTAGCGAAATACAATGTTGAGATGATTGGCGCAACTGCTGATGCCATCGACAAAGCAGAAGATCGTAGCCGTTTTGATGCTGCCATGAAAAATATTGGACTTGAATGTCCACGTGCGGGTTTTGCACATAACATGGATGAAGCTTACACCGTTTTAGACATGGTTGGTTTCCCTTGTATCATTCGCCCATCGTTTACCATGGGTGGAACGGGCGGTGGTATCGCCTACAACAAAGAAGAGTTTGAGGATATCTGTTCAAACGGTATCGATCTTTCTCCCACTAGCGAAATCTTAATCGATGAATCGTTAATTGGTTGGAAAGAGTACGAGATGGAAGTGGTTCGTGACAAAAACGACAACTGTATCATCGTTTGTACTATTGAAAATATTGACCCAATGGGCATTCACACGGGTGATTCAATCACCGTTGCACCTGCACAAACATTAACTGATAAAGAATACCAGTTAATGCGTAATGCATCGATTGCAGTATTACGTGAAATCGGCGTTGAAACGGGTGGTTCTAACGTACAGTTTGGTATTAATCCTGCTGACGGCCGTATGGTGCTCATTGAAATGAACCCACGTGTATCACGTTCATCTGCATTAGCATCAAAAGCCACTGGTTTCCCAATTGCCAGAATTGCTGCAAAACTAGCCATCGGTTACACACTTGATGAGTTACAAAACGATATTACAGGCGGTAAAACACCGGCATCGTTTGAACCTACTATCGATTACGTAGTCACTAAGATTCCTCGTTTTAACTTCGAGAAATTTGCAAACTCTAACTCTCGTTTAACCACACAGATGAAATCTGTGGGTGAAGTGATGGCAATCGGCCGTAACCAGCAAGAGTCTTTACAAAAAGCACTGCGTGGTTTAGAAGTTGGCGCCGATGGTTTCAGCCCAATGGTTGATCTCAACGATGAAGGCGCAAAAGACAAAGTATTATACGAACTACGTGAAGCCGGTGCTGAACGTATTTGGTATATCGGTGATGCATTCCGTCTCGGTATGACCATTGATGAAATCAATGAAATCACTATGATTGATAAGTGGTTCTTAGCACAAATTGAAGACTTAATTCTTGAAGAAGCTAAAATCGCAGAAGGCGGTTTACGTGCGCTTGATGAAACAAGATTAAAAGCACTTAAACGTAAAGGTTTTGCGGACAGCCGTATTGCAACTGTGCTTGGTGTGACTGAAGCTGAAATTCGTAAACTGCGTGAAAAATTTAAATTGTTCCCAGTCTACAAACGAGTTGATACCTGTGCTGCTGAGTTCTCATCTGATACCGCTTACATGTATTCTACCTACGATGAAGAGTGTGAAGCAAACCCAACGGATAACGAAAAAATCATGATTATCGGGGGTGGTCCAAATCGTATCGGTCAAGGTATTGAGTTTGATTACTGTTGTGTTCATGCGGCACAAGCACTGCGTGAAGACGGCTATGAAACCATCATGGTTAACTGTAACCCTGAAACGGTCTCTACGGATTACGATACATCGGATCGTTTATACTTCGAGTCAATTACATTAGAAGATGTACTTGAAGTGGTGCGTATTGAAAAACCCAAAGGTGTTATCGTACAATATGGTGGTCAAACGCCACTTAAACTAGCACGTGCGTTAGAAGCTGCGGGCGTACCTATTATTGGTACTTCACCAGAAGCGATTGACAGAGCAGAAGACAGAGAGCGTTTCCAACAAGTGGTTAAACGTTTAGGTCTTAAGCAACCTGAAAATGACACCGTAACAACGACTGAGCAAGCGGTTGAGTCAGCAAAACGTATCGGTTATCCGTTAGTGGTTCGTCCATCTTATGTACTGGGTGGTCGTGCGATGGAAATCGTCTATGACGAACATGACTTGCGTCGTTACTTTAAAGAAGCGGTGAGTGTTTCTAATGAATCACCTGTTTTACTGGATCGCTTCTTAGATGATGCCATCGAAGTTGATATTGATTGTATCTGTGACGGTACGGATGTGGTTATCGGTGGCATCATGGAGCATATCGAGCAAGCGGGTGTTCACTCGGGTGACTCTGCATGCTCTCTACCCGCTTATACATTAAGTGCTGAAATTCAAGATGAGATGCGCGGTTACATCAAAGCATTAGCATTAGAGCTAGGTGTTGTTGGTTTAATGAATACGCAACTTGCGGTTAAAGATAACGAAATTTACATGATTGAAGTAAATCCTCGTGCTGCACGTACCGTGCCGTTTGTATCGAAAGCGACCAGTGTGCCAATTGCTAAAATAGGCGCAAGTGTCATGGCAGGTAAAACGCTGAAAGAGCTCGGTATTACCAAAGAGATCATCCCACCATATTACTCTGTGAAAGAGGTGGTATTACCGTTTAACAAGTTCCCAGGCTCTGATCCGATTTTAGGCCCTGAGATGCGTTCAACGGGTGAAGTGATGGGCGCGGGTGATACCTTTGCAGAAGCATTTGCAAAAGCTGAATTAGGCTCTACCAAAGAAGTACCTGCTATTGGTCGTGCGTTAATCTCGGTGCGTAATAGTGATAAGAAAAAAGTGGCTAAGCTGGCTAAAAACTTAATTGAGATAGGTTATACACTTGATGCAACCAGTGGCACACTTGCGGTATTAGAAGAAGCGGGCATTGAAGCGCGTCTGGTTAATAAAGTGGCTGCTGGTCGTCCACATACATTAGATCGCATTAAAAATGGTGAATATACTTACATTGTAAACACCACTGAAGGTCGCGTTGCGATTGAAGATTCACGTCAACTACGCCGCGCTGCATTGCGTTACAAAGTAAACTACACCACCACGTTAAACGGTGCATTAGCGACGTGTCAGGCACATCATGCTGATCCAACCGCTCCTGAAGCAACGGTAACGTCGCTACAAGAGTTGCATAAACGTATCGTGTTTTAATTTATAAATATTAGTGAAGCGAAAGCTTATCTTGGACGTAGGACTTTAGTCCTGCCTTGTTAACTAAAGCGCGCTAAAGCAGCACGTCCTATTTGTTTTTTAGACTTGTATACAATCAGAGATGAAGTAGCGCGTCCTATTTGTTTTTTTAATTAGCGTTAAAAAGGTCAGCTGAGTTATTAGCTGACCTTTTGTTTTTCTAGGAGAAAATAGTGTTATTGATTGAAGTTGATAAAAAACGTTATCGTCGCCACCTTAATATTGTGATTGGGGCATGTATTGCTTTTCTAGTGGTGGGAAGTTTGTCTATTTCACAGCTACTGATCGCTTTTATCCCTTCCGATACAGGCTCTCATTTTCATTGGAATTTATTGGGGGTTATTGTTAGTGCAATTGTTGTGCTGAGTACTTTACTTTCTTATAAAAACCATGATTTTTTAAAAGAGGTTTTTTATGTTTGGCAGCTCAAGCAGGCGTTAAATTTAATCACCCGTAAAATGAGAAAGTTACAAACTGCAGCTAAAATGGGCGATGTTCATGCCATGCTTGCGCTACAGTTTAGCTATGCAGGATCACGAAAATTATGGATATTAGATGATAATATCATCACCTTAGATGAGTTAGATAAGAGTCAAAGTGAGTTAGATGTGTTGTTAGTCAAATATAATGTACAGCTTGATATTAACCAATATCAACGTGAGCTCTTAAAAGCGTTTTAGTGTATTGACCTTAACCTAGGGGGATGGTTTAACGTTGTTTACATGAAAAGAATACTCACACTTTTATCTCTTTTGCTATTTTTATTAGCACCTACTCTCTCGTTCGCTGATCGTGCAACGGAGAGTTCATCGTACTCTGTAGAACGTTGTATCGGTGAGATGAGTTGTGCAAGCAGTGCGCAAAAATGCTGTTCGAGTGCTTTTGTTTCCTCTTTTTTAGTACAAGAAAATCAGCCATTGTCTGCCTTTCTCTCTTTTCAAAAAATTGATTATTTTCAATATGACCAGCAACCTTTGCTTGGTGAACACGCAGCACTTTATCGGCCTCCCATTGTTTAATCTTTTTTTTAAAACACAATTAAAAAAATCAAGATAAAAACTAAAACTATTGGAGTCTCTTATGAGCAAATTAAAAACACTATTTATCGCCCTCTCTTTTTTTACTACAGCCGCCATTGCTACCGACCTGACTATTTATAAATCACCTTACTGTGGTTGTTGTACTGCATGGGCTGAGCAGATAGAAGAAGCGGGATTTAATGTTACTGTAGTCGAACAGGAAAATAACAATGCGTTGCGTAAAGAGTATGGAATAACCCCTGAATTAACCTCTTGTCATACGGCCATTGTTGAAGGGTATGCGATTGAAGGGCATGTACCTGTTAACGATATTAAACGTTTATTACGTGAAAAACCTGCTATTTTAGGCATTGCAGTACCGGGCATGCCTGCTTCATCACCGGGCATGGATGTGCCAGGAAATACCGACCCTTATCAAGTGATTGCATTTCGTAAAGACGGTAAAAAACACGTTTATAACCAATATAATATGGACTAATTAAAGCAGTGGAAAAGTGGTTACTTTGAACTTTTAAGCCGTTGTAGCAATATATTCATTGCCATTTATTTCACACAATGGCAATACGATGCTCAAAAATAAAAACCTTCAGCAAATTAAAGCATAAAACCTTGTCAGTTAATTACACGGATTACTCGCATTTTAAATCAAAAGTTTAA
>NZ_ATUO01000044.1 GCF_000420245.1 Psychromonas hadalis ATCC BAA-638
TGGTGGGCGATACTGGGCTTGAACCAGTGACCCCCGCCTTGTAAGGGCGGTGCTCTCCCAACTGAGCTAATCGCCCAATTCAGTTTAACATTGTCTTTTAGGCAGTTGCCTTGAAGACGAGGCGAATAATATAGAACCTAATTGGTTCATGCAAGCACTTTGTAGCAATCTTTTTCACGACAGCTTAACTCTTAAGCAACATGGTGATAATGCCTGCACAAAGGCGAGCATTCAAGCAGTTCAAGCGCAGATAAATAAGGTCACCTTCTCGTGATAGCCAAAAAGTTAACTTTAAAGTATAAAATAAACACGACTACTTATACCCCAATCACCGCTTTTATTCCCTTTTGCTCAAGCCGATTAGCTAACGTTTGTTTTGCTTCATCATCACTCTGCACAATAATTACCTTTTCAGGCGATGGCGAATACGTTTCACAAAGTTAAGTAAATTAGCTTGGTCTGCATGCGCCGAATAACCAGAGAGAGTATGCCCCTCCGCTTTTACATAATATTTTTCATCCTCAATAAACACATAACCACCACTGAGGCCATATTGTTGTTTTTTTAACCGTGACAAACAGGCTTTAACGATAGAACGATTTCGAGTAACACCCACTTTTAGGGCATCTTCAATAACCAGTGGCAATAGTGCTATTGTCGCTTCTGTAGCAAGAATAGGCCCATCAAAACCAGCAGCTAACAAATAGGGGATTCGGTCAACATGGTCGATATGGCAATGTGTCACAATCAATGCCTGAACAGTCGATATATCAAAGCTAATCGTTAATGAATCACCCACTGTTTCAGCGCCTTGGAATAAACCACAATCATTTCAGTATCAATAAGTAACTGATGACAAGAGCCAGTGGTGCCTTTAACAGCACCATGATGAATTATTTCCATAGTTCCTCTTTCACACTGAATTTAAAAAACACCACCCATACTGAACTGTTTATAAATATAATTTAACTGTACTTATTATGAAAAAGCTAAAACTTTCACGCCATCAAACAATTCGTTAATGGTGGAGACGTTTCATGCGTGATAAACGTTTCATACCTCTGACTCTTTTTACAACTTTCCATATATTACTCAGTAAGATGCTATAAATAATAAAAAAGGTGATAAAAAGATAGAACATAATCGCCTCTGGCACATTAAAGACTTCACCGAGTACACCAATACTGGCACAAAGAAGAGAGACACTACAGATAGCCAATAACGTTTGCGTTGAATTAAGTCCAAGACGTTGGCATATATGATGTAGATGCTCTCTATCGGGTTTAAAAGGGCTATCTCCTCGACGAACACGACGAAACATAATCGAGGCCATATCCATAAGTGGCAATGCGATAAGCCATAAAGCAGTCACTGGGCGCAAGATATTTTCCTGAATATTAGACTGAGAGCCTGAAATTAACAGCCAAATAACGGTAAAACCAATAAGCATACTGCCCGCATCCCCCATAAACACTTTACGAGTACGACCAAAGAACCCCAAATTAAAAAGGATATATGGCAAAATAACCACAATAAAAACAGTGCATAAATACGCGTAATTAGATAACGAGTGTTGCATAAACAAAAAACCTAAAGCAGCAAAAGTAACCGATGCAAGCCCCCCCAGTAATCCATCAATACCATCAACCATATTAAAAGCGTTAATCGCACCAATCACCGCAAAAACAGTGATTATTTTCCCTGCAATATTAGGTAACACAATATAACCAAACCCAAACATATCACCTAATTCAATCAACTGTATGTTGGCCAAATTTATCATCACAACAGCTAAACCCGCCTGAACCGACATACGTAGTTTAACACTGATATCAAATTTATCGTCGAGCACCCCCATACCAACAAGGATAACAATGCTAATAGAATACAAGTCGGAATGGGGGAAAAAATATTGATTATTATATAAAAAATAGAGGACGGACAAACAGATTGAAATCCCTCCTACTAACGGCACAGCACCTTGATGATGCTTACATTCATTTGGTTTATCAACCAAGCCAATTGCGGGATGTCTGGCAACTTTTCTTAACGAAAAAAGCATTGCCAAAGCAAATAAGAAAATAAAGGTTAAATCTACAATGATAGCTAACATAAAAATCTCTAAAAATAAAATTCTCTTGTATACGTATTTTACTGTATTTTAATAAAAGTACGACACGACAAATAGAGAGAATATAAAAAAACTGTATACCACTATTGATGTAACCTATCTACGTAGGTTTAGTCATTAAATTAGATGAATTTGTACTAAGAATTGAGTGATATTACAACATTCACCGTAAAATTGAGAGTATTTAAGCTGATTGAATTAGAAAAATCAGAATAAAACAGGGAGGAACTTCATTATTCTTTGTCATTTCAACGGGGGTGATGAATTATAGATGCAAAAAAATTAACAAATCACATTAGTAATTGAGCAGTACTACGTTGGCTCTGATCCTTGTACATTTGTGGGAAAAATTCATCTCCATCATAAATATCCACTACATACTTGTTGTTTGTAAGATGAAAATAAAAGGCTCTCGCCGACCAGAATGAAACCAACTTGGAACACGGGCTTATAGCTCGCTTGGTTGTATTTTTATCATTGGTAGTCTGGTTCACAACTCATCAGGAGCATGGGATTTAGTCCATAGCCCGAATATATGTCAGAACGGTTTACTTCAGTAAACCAATGAGTCAAGTAATCGCAAACAAGTTAGTACGGGGATTTTAGAGTTCATGTCATGACGAATATAATATTATTTTTATGTTCTAGATTTGTTCGTCTTGACAACGAGTTAGCGTCCATATATGTCCAGATCTTTCTGGTTAGCCTTCCAAACCAGATCACCTATACCATCAGTTGGATTAAATCCAGCAGGTACCGCTAAAAGTATCTCCCTGATCGCTTCATGGTCAAACAGATGACAAGCTGCATCTAAGCTCGCTAATATCTGTTTATACTCAACATAAGGCAGGTAGCTTTCATTGGCACGCATAATGCGTTCATGCTCACTATCCATCACATCATCACCAATTAATAACTCTTCAAAAAGTTTTTCACCAGGGCGCAAACCTGTAAATTTAATTTCAATATCACCCAATGGGTTATCTTCTGATTTAACCTCTAGGCCAGAAAGCTTGATTAAGTTTGTCGCCAAATCAACAATGCGTACAGACTCACCCATATCAAGAACAAAAACATCTCCGCCTTTACCCATTGCACCCGCTTGAATGACCAGACCAGCAGCTTCAGGAATGGTCATAAAATAACGAGTAATATCTGGATGAGTGATTGTCACCGGTCCCTGTGCGGCAATTTGAGACTTAAACAGCGGAATAACAGAGCCAGATGATCCCAACACATTACCAAAACGTACCATACAAAAACGGGTATTATGTTTTTCAGTGGCTAAAGATTGCAAAGCAAGCTCAGCCATTCGTTTGGTCGTTCCCATTACATTAGTTGGTCGCACCGCTTTATCGGTTGAAATCAAAACAAAAGATTCAACCTCAGCCTCAATTGCAGCCAAAGCAGTGTAATAGGTACCAAAGACATTATTTCTTATCCCTTCAACCACGTTATATTCAACCAAAGGCACATGTTTATAAGCGGCCGCATGGTATAACGTTTGCACTTTAAAACTTTTTAGTACCATTTCTAAACGATGCTGACGCTGTACAGAGCCTAACAAAGGCACTATCTCAACATTTAATTGCTGATTAGTCACCATCTCACTCAACTCTTTCTCTATTTGATAAAGCGCAAATTCAGAAAGCTCAAATAGAACTAAAGAATGAGGATTTTGCTGTAGTATTTGACGACAAAGCTCTGATCCTATTGAGCCCCCCGCTCCTGTTACCATTACTACTTTATTTTTTATATTTTTACCTAATAGTTCAGGTTTTGTTGCGACTGCATCACGTCCAAGCAGATCTTCAATCGGTACATCACGTAACTGATCAACTGTCGCCGTTCCATTTAACAGTTCTTCAAAATGTGGAATAGATAACACCTCAACAGGAAGCTCAACGAGCGAATCAATAATGACTTTTCGTTCAGAGCGTGTTGCACTTGGCATCGCGAGTAAGACTTTGCCAATTCTTTTGCGTTTAATCAGTGTTGCTAAATTTTTACGATTATAAACGGTTAAGCCATTAACAACGGTTTTAAACAGTTTTTTTTCATCATCAATGAATGCAATAGGGTGTAACTCATCACCTTGGCGTAATAGGTTAAGTAGTTGCCGTCCCGACTCACCCGCACCATAAATAAGCGTGCGCTCTTTTTTACGACTTTTTTGTTCATAAACAGAAATGCGCACTAATAAACGCGCACCACCACAAAGAAAAATAAGAAAGGTAGCATAAATAATAGGGATTGAACGAGGAATGAATATGTCAGTGAAATAACCAAATACAACCAACCCACCCGCTGAGGCAAGGCAACTCAAAATAATGGTAAATAGAGCATGAACACTTAAATAACGCAATATGGCACGGTACAGACCTACCCGCATAAAGAGGAATAACGTGCTAACGATAAGCAACAATAGCAGGTGGGTATATTCACTCTTATAAAAAAGCGTTAAATCGCCTAAACGGGTATAGAATGCGCCAACAAAAGAGATTGAGATAAACAAAAAATCGGCAAAAACACTAATCACACGTTTATAGACACGGGGGATGGAAAAAAAAGAGTTCATTTAAGTTTGTAGTCCTTGGAGGCTAAAATAGAAAAGCCCTGCATAAATACAGGGCTTTAAATAGTATCATAAAATTTTAGTCAAATCTGTGAATTAGCTTACAGCGTCACCAGAACCACTGCCTGTGGCCGTTTGCATTATATATTTAAAATAGTTTTTAATTGATAGAGACTCAATCATTTTTAGATCTGTTTCTGCTAATAACTTAGGGGTCGACATATCAATATTACTGACCTGCCCAAGCCCAGTAATCCCAGGTAATACATTATAAACACCACGACTATCACGCTCGGCAATTAACTCTTCTTGATTAAACAGGTTAGGCCTTGGCCCAACAAAGCTCATTTCACCTTTTAAAACATTAATAAGTTGTGGCAACTCATCAACTTTTGTTTTACGTAAAAAACCACCCAACTTAGTAATTGACGCACTACTTGCTAAATGACTTGCTACCGATTTTGTATCAACCGACATAGTGCGGAATTTAATAAGGTTAAATGGTTTTTTGTTTTTACCTACACGTTGCTGGATAAAAATAGGAGAGCCAGTATCAAAGTAACCGATAATAGTCACGATCAATAAAATGGGAAAGGTAACAATTAGGCCAAAGAAAGCCATTAAAAAGTCGAGGATGCGGATTAGTAAGTTATTCATAATTATTTCTTTTTCTTTAAATCATTAAGAAAAGCATCTGCTGTTTTTTTCATACATTCAGCACTGCTATATGGAGGTGTCCAGTTTAATCGTTCTTTAGTTTTAGATATATCCACTTGTAACGATCCACACAAGCGTTGTGCGATGGCTGGTTTACCGATTAATTTGCTCGCTATATTAAACCATGATGCTGGAATAGGGATTAATCGATTAGGTACATTCAATGCCGTTGCCATATTTTTTAATAAACCAGTCGTTGAAACATCGTCATCATCTGAGACTAAAAACGTTTGGTTGGCAGCATTTGGGTGCTCAATACAAGTAACAATGAGATCAACAAGGTTATCAACCGACACTAAGCTACGCTTATTTTCTTTGATCCCACCTAACGGTAGAGGCGCACCTTTGTTTACCCACTTCATCATAGAAGCAAAGTTAGCCTTTACACTAGGGCCATAAACTAAAGGTGGACGAATAATCACAATTTCCATGCCGGTTTCGCTAGCGATTTTACGCAGACCAATTTCAGCTTCGTATTTACTTAAACCATAAGGATCTGTTGGAATATAGGTATCATCTGGTTTAAAAGGTTTGCCAAGTTCAGTTGATTCGCCATTAACCTTGATCGAGCTAATAAAGATAAAACGTTTTACGCCCGCATCAGCAGCTTGCTGGGCTAAGTTAAGCGTTCCGTGGGTGTTTACTTCACGGAATGCTTCTAAAGAATTATTTGATGAATTATCCATGATGTGGACTCGGGCCGCGCAATGGATAATAATGTCTACAGAAAGTAATGCATTTATATAGTTTTGAGTGGCACAAATGTTATATTGAAAAAAACAGAGTGCCTTATCTGATTTAGGTAACCTACGCCCCAATACACTTAGCTCAGTTACCTTTAATACATTAAGTACTTCTTTACCTACAAAACCTGTTGCGCCCGTTAATAGTAACTTCACTTTTTAATCCTATTGCTTTCAAAGATATTGACAATATCTAATGCCATCTCTTTCATTATTGAACGACGTCTATACTTTTCAATAAATTCATTTCTTGGCGTATGGACAATATCTAACTTATTAAATGCAGAAACAGCACCGTTAATATCTACAGGATTAAACACCTGAGCATTAGACACTTTATCACGTAAAAAAGAGGCCGAATACCCACTAACACCTGCCAATATTGGCTTACCCATTGCAGCATACTCAAATATTTTAGAGGGGAGTACTTTCTTAAAAGCAGGGTAATCATTTAAATGCAAAAAAAGAATGTCGGCTTGAAGATACTGCTCAATTAATTCACCTCGTCCCATAGGGGGTAGCAGTGTTACATTATTAGTATCATTCATTAGCTCACTTTCAAGTTGTATTCTTCTTCCTCCATCCCCTATAACAACAAATTCTGCTTGACCAGATAACGCCTTAGCAAGCTTAGGAATGATATTATGTAAACCTTGCCCCTCTCCTATATTTCCTGCATATAATATTTTGATTTTTCTCGCACTTGCATCACTTAGCTTTGCCGTGGGTAAATCAATAAACTCTTCATCAATACCATTCGTAAAAAATCGAAGTTCAGCACAAGGAAACCGTTGAGAAAAATAATCTAAAAAACCTTTTGAAACTAAATTTATTCGTAAAGATTTTCTAAATGTATATTTTTCAACAATTGAAAACAGAGGCCTAATAAAAAATGCAAGTTTAGGGGACAATACATCTTTAATGGTATCTACAAATATATCGCGAATATCAAGGTATATCGGGATATCTTTTTTAGTCGCGATGCGTGTTCCAAGAAAAGCGGTGAACAAACGAGAACTCGTTGCAAAAACCAGATCATAATCATTTTTTCGTGTCTTTTTCCTAGCTTGATTATAGTAGGTAGCAAAAGATTTAATTTGATCTAGCATTCCACTTTTATGTGAAGGCAATGGAATCCTATGAATTGTAAGAGGGCCATTTTGCTCAAATTCGAGTGCTTTCACCTCAAAAGATGAATAACGATTTGGCATCGTTGTTATTAATTCTATTTCACAACCTTTAATTTTTTTAAGTTCATCAATTAATGCAGTACAACGAAATGAGCCTGCGCAAAGATCTGGCTTGTAATAAAATGACAAAATTAATATTTTCAACTTAACCTCTCAACACTCGAATTAACTGTAGTGTTATTTGCTCGCATTCTTCCCTTTTGGATTTTAAACAAAGGGTCAAATAAGAAATAAAAGAGCATAACATCTAAAAATGAAATCCCCCAAAAAACACCATATTGTGCCATTGAATAAATAAAGATTGAGGCGATATAAATAAAATTCCTTTTAGTCACGTTAATAGCAATTAAAATAAAATACAGTGTAGAGATAATGATACCTTGTGTCGCTAATAACATTAATACAGAGTTGTGTGCATGAAATGGATGGCCTTCATAGCCTGTAACGGGAATAGTTACAAACACTTTATAGGATCCAGAGCCAAACAATGGGCTTTCTTTAATTAGCTGCCAATATTCAAACCAAATATAACTACGCGAAGATAAATCTACCCCCCTACTCGCATCCCCTCTCGATAATTGTGTCATTAAGTATTCACTTGCTAACGGAAAAACAAAAATAACACTGACAACTAAAGCAAATAGAATACTCATGAGAACCAATGGCTTTTTAGAAAACGACTTAATATATGCAAAATTTACAAATAACAAAAATAATAAAGCAGATATAATGACGGTACGATTAAAACTAAATACAACACCAGCTACCATAACTGCATACAATATTTTTTTATGGTTTGCTCTTAAATTTGAGAAATGAACGATAAAAAGCCCAATTAATGCTTTATATGAAAGCACAGAGGACGAGTCAGATAGCCCCGCCACTTTACGATAATACAAAGCCTGACCACTAAACTCAGCGTAGTTGGGGTTACCTTTAAAAATGGACGTAATACCTAATGTATATTCGATAAAAGCCACTGCAATTTCTAGTGCTATTAACACTAATAAATACTTCATGACTTTTTCATTAAAAAATTGAGCAATGAAAAAACTTAATAATATTAAAGGGATATAAGGAATACCAAGCATCTCGCCAGATACACTGGTGTAATGCAAATTATTCCCAATAGAGACAAAAGAAATCATGAGTATGATCAAAAAAGAAATTTCAGTATTACTAGTTATTTTTAGCTTGTTCAAATTAAGAATGATAATAGGAACCGTTAAAAGAATAACATGGTTGGTAAAGCCGTACAGAGTGGATAAGTAAACCAAAAAAAGTATTGATAGACGGCTAAAATTTGAAATATTCTTAATCATTTCTTTTTCTACTTAGTGAGGCAATAAAGGTAGGCTCAGCGACACTAATGAATTTATGTAAATCACAATGCTTGGCAACAAAAGAACTTAACTTGCTTAAGGAGTATGCTGTAGATGCTTTAGGGTGGCCAATTAAGACAAAATGCTCAGAACTCTTCTGGATATATAATTTAAATGCCATTTTTAGATAACTTATTTTATAACCATCTACAGAAGCTACGCCATACGAAGATTGAGTTAGCATTTTAATAATATCTTGCTTCCCTGCTCCAATAGGCGTGCCATCACCGATATATTGATGTTTACGCTGTTTAAATATTTTAATAAATAGAAATTTCCAATAAAACCATGGTTTTATTTTATGGGACGATATTGGTAGCTCTATAAAGTCCCCTTTTTCAGTCTCTTTCAAAAGGTCTTGATTAAAAGGCCAAATATCTTTGTAAGGTGCATCTTTAAAGTTAAAACTATGATTTTCTGAATTATAAGCACCGCCATAAAATACCGTACTGTCTAGCCACACACCGTGTTTTTTCATTGCAGAAGCAACATGTGAAAAAGGTTGAATACACCATCCACCAGCACGAAATGCAAATACGGGTTTATGGGTTATTTCTGTTAATACATCTTTATAATCACAGACGATACGATCAACTTCTGATCCACTGAAATCATTTAAAGTAAAACGAGTAGTATCAAATATCCATTCATTATTTTCATAAACAGCATCTTCCCAGTGAGGGTGAATATGCAGTTGAATGCTGTGTCCATTTAAAGACAACTTTTTAATTTGACTAGAAATAGCAACAAGATCTTGCTTTAACTTATCATCTTTTACACTGTATTCTTTGAGTTTTATCAAATAGCCTGAATCAACAAAAAATGTTGCTTTCGCATTATGCTTATCTAGGATATCAAGCAACGCATTAGTCGGTTCCAATATGCTTTTTTCTAATGAGCCACTTTTTTTCCCGAAAAAAAGCTCATAATCGAACGTTAAAAATATATTCATTTGTTAGGCACTTTCAGTAATTCTTCGATAGGATCTTTATATTCAATTCCCTTTAGACGCAAATATAATTTAGCGGTGAAATTATATAATTTAAATTTTATGGGTGAAAATATCACATTAAAAGCATAACCAGTCTCAAGCTGACAACCAAAGCGAGATTTGAAACGTTGAATTCCCTCAAACTTTGAGCCCGGCTGAACAGTTATTCTGGCACCAACGAAATCATATTTTGATAATCCTAATGATTTCAAGTGAAGCATAATTCGATGTTGTAGATAATTAACACTACCTGTTGCCGGCCTTGGTGTGCTTCCACCATAAAGATAATAACCACACTCTCCATCAAACAATATCACCGCAGTCCCCTGTAGAATTTCATTTTGGTAGACAGATGCCAATAACAAATTATCGGGAATATCTTTTTTTAAGTTAGTTAGAAAATCTAAGGAAGGAAAGTAGGGTGCATTTTGACGATCCAGTGTTTCTTTTATATTATTGTAAACGACATCAATTGAATCATTAAAAACGACTGATGCCCCCTCTTTCTCTGCTTTCTTAACGACATTTCGATGTTTTTTATGATAACCCGATATTATTTCATCTTCTGACTTTGTCAAATCAAGTAAATAACTCCCCCATGGAACCGTACTAATATGTTCCGGCACATTTTTAAATACACAATTAGATTGGGCTTTACCGATAAAATCACAAAGCTTATTTTCTTTGAGAAAGTTAATTGCTTCAGAAAGAAATAACGCTTCCTGCTCATCAGATGCTTTCAGCAAACGAATTGGAGTAGATGTAAATATTAAACGTTTAAAAATTAGTTTTTTAACGATGATATACGGAAGAATAAACGAATCAGAAACTAACCAGCCAAAACTTGATGATTTGGCTTTAAGGTAACCCTCCTTAGCAAATACAGGTAATTCCATATCCATTAGAGAGGTAAGATCTGACTGGCTTAATATATTTTTTATTATCACTGACGACATTTTTCGATCTCTGCAAGAAAAGCCTCGGGGCTTTTCATAGTTGTTGAAAGGTGAGCTAAATATGTGATGTCAAGATTCCACCAACATGATTCAAGCAATTTTTTTATAATATCTGGAGAAAAACGGTAACCTATTATTTTTGCAGGTACTCCCGCGACAATAGCATAAGGAGGCACATCCCGCGTTACAATGCTCCCTCCACCAATGATTGCTCCGTGACCAATGATTACGCCTGCCACAATGATAGCATTCGCATAGACAAGGACATCATGACCAATTTCAGTAAAGCCCTTCTCTTTATATTCATCATATAAATTAGAGTCAATATAACCTCTGTTTGAGGAATAAAAAACAGGACTCGTTGATACAAAATTGTGAGGGTGCGGGCCGGCTCCAATTTTTACATTATGAGATATTGAGCAGTATTTCCCTATATATTTGGTATTCGCATCTATTTGGGTGTATTCATTGATAAAGGTGTGATCACCAATACTCACGCCAGACTGCACCTTTACTTTTTCTCGCAACACTACTCCTTTGCCAAGTTTTACATTTGGCATGACAAAGTTAGTGTATATCGTTGCCGAAGGAAATCTTATTTTTTTTACGAGAAAAAAACAAAAAAAGTAGACGTTTTTTTTAATACTATTAAACAATTTCATACCTCAATTGCGCTAATTAAGCCAATTTAATTAAATAAATTTTCATCCATTTGCTTCAAGCAAACGTATTGATCAGGATAGCTTAACGTATAATATTGCATAGGGTTATCTTTCATAACATCAAACACATATGTCTTGTGCTTATAATGAATGGCATCAAAGTGGCACGATGAATATACTGATATATGGGCAAGGCTATTATATATATATTGTTCTGTGGTAAAAGTTTTATTAAGTAAAACACGCACAGAAGATAAGCTTTCTAGCTGTTGGCAGAAAATCGCTAACGTCTTTCCACCTTCGTTAGGATGAGGGATGTACAATAATTCAATATTCTTCTTAGATAATATCTCTTCAGCCTCACGAAATAACGTTAACATCTCCTCATAAAAACCACCTTGCCCTGTAAATACAACAAAGTTTTTTCCTAACATGGTTAACTCAAAATCAACCAGAGAATATTTCAAACGCCCTGTTACTTTAATTTGATTCGATTTATAGTACCCTGCATTAAACAACTCTTTTTCCCAGAATTCATTATAAACCAGTACGTTATTTGGTGTCGGCAATAATGCGGAATGACACTTATAATTATATGCTCGATGCGTGCTGCCAATTAAGCCGTGCTGAAGTTCATTTATTTCAATATCCCCTTCTTTCAAAACACTAATAAGTTCTGTATTTGAATAAGCAGAAACAACATATGCCTTTGATATACGCAGAGGCAATAAAAAAACTTTATAAAGGTGATAAGAGACAATAAACCTTGTGTGTATCGCTGATAACTCTGCTCTCGTCACTAAAACACCACTTTTTTCAAGTTCATAAAAAAATGCCTCTGGTATCTCTATACTAATAAACTTTGTTAATAGCTTAGTGAATACAACTTTCAAAGGCGCTAATAAATAGCTAACGATAACAATATTATGTTTCTTTAAATAAGCACAGTGTTGGATTAATTTTTCAGGATGCTCTGCGCTTAATAAATAAAGTAATGAACCACCTTTCAACTCATTACTTGGTAAGTAAGAATCTAACGACTTATCATCATGCTCAAATAACCCAGAGCCCGCCCCCACATACAAATTAGAAATTCGTACGCGAAATATGAGTTTTATATAATGAAAAACAGACAGAAAAAGTAGATAAATACCACTTTTACTGAAGTACCCCTCACTTGATGCGCCTTTAATACTATCTGGTAACGATTTAGCATATAAATAATTTTTTATGTTTATCCATGAGGTCGTGTTTTTATATTTAAATATCTCAGCTGGATTATTAGAGGTTTCAATATTATCCAGTGCAGTCAATATATTCATTTTCATTATTTTTCCTGCTTTAAGCTATCTGGGCTAGAAAGACTTTGTTTTGTAAAAAAAAGCAGTTTATTTTTATAAATATACCCATATAAAAACGCAACCATAACGATGTTAGAGACAATCAAAGAAAATGGGATATAACTTACATCCACGAGGGAAAATAAATACATGAGAAGTATATAGACAATTGATGATAACAACGTGCTTAACGCAATCACCTTATTTTTATTATAATAAAACAATACGTTTATCATGATCAGGTATGCCCCCATCAACGAAAACCCAAACAAAAAAACAACCGTATAGTATTTCACTCCTACAAAGCCTTCACCTAACACAAAATTATACGCGACATCAGGAAGTAGATAGCCAAATATTGCAGGAAGAGGACATAATAGAAGGTAAAAAAACAACCACTGATTAATATTAGCCATCGATATTTTATTTGCTTTCAATGCTTCAAAAAAATAAGGAACCAATGCTTTATTTATTGCAAATAACACAACACTAACAGCCATCGCAATTTGCAACCCTGCTGAATAGACCCCTAAAATTTCATAGTTAAAAGCCTGAGCAATATAAACTTTATCAAACTGCCCTTTAGCTGCTGATGCCAGACTATGGATAATGAGAGGAGATCCAAAACCAAAAATATATTTCCCAAATAAAATAAATTGCTTTTTACTGATTTTTAATTTTACTGTCGTACTAGACCTTGTTATCCATACACCTATTAATGCCGATAATATATTGGCAATTAAAATAGAAAACAGACGCTCTTCATATCCAGAAGCATAATAAGAGAATAATAATAAAGTAAGCCCTACAGATATAAAACTTTGACTAAACTGTATTGTGACATATGAAATCGCTTTTTTTTGACACTGTTGTAATGCAAGTTGCACTGCCATTACTGATTGGCTAAGTGCGATGGCAGCCCCATACACAATGTAGAGATCCTTCAGCCATAATCCAACTAACAGAATGAAAATAGAGATAATTAGGGAGTAACAATAACCAACAGCCAGCAACGTATAAATACTGCGTTTTCCATAAAAATAATAATATCGTGCTAATGCGCCATCCTGACTACAGTTAATAAAAACCAATAGAATAGCAATATATGCCAAGCTGTTAGCAAGTTCACCAAAACCGTCAACCCCTAACGCTCTGGTGAGATAAGGCATTAACAAAAATGGCATTAATTTACTTAAAATTTCGCCAAACAAGAAAACAAATGAAGATTTAAACATGCTTTTTTATAACCTTTACAGTCGCGTTATACTGTTTATTTATTCCGTTGTAATAGAAAAGAAGCATAATCAAAATCAATCACTGTATCAATATCGACCGAACCATACGCCTCCATGACATAAGCACAATTTCTTTGACTAGACATGATCTCATTTTTTTCCAAAATTACACTTGTCTTGGTGATATAGATAGCGCCATTTAAACGATAATTGTCCTCGTAGTCTTGACTTCGCTTCCCATCATCATCAAAAAGACAACTCAAAGAAGAATCATTATGTAATTTATAGGTCCATTGAATAGGATGTTCGACAGGACAAACGGAGACAACTGATTCTCCGTTTGAAGTTATATACTGTTGCCATGCGCCGATAATATCATGCTCATTTCTCAATGGGGAAGAGGGCTGTAACAATACAACATCGGTGAAGTGAACCCCTTTATCTCGATACCATAATAAAGTGTGCTTAATCACATCAAGACTTGAAGCGGTGTCGCTAGCCAAATGTTCAGGTCTCATAAAAGGTACTTTAGCACCAAATTTTTCAGCAACGTCCGCAATTTCTTGATTATCTGTATTGACCATCACTTCATCAAAAATATCACTTTTAATAGCAGCTTCAATCGTCCACGCTATTAACGGTTTTCCAGCTAAAGGTAAAATATTTTTTCTTGGTAGTCGTTTACTACCTCCACGAGCGGGGATAATCGCCAGTATCTTCTTATTCTTTGTCATCTTAAAAACCTAAAGTATGTATATCCGCTTGTGCTCTTTGATAATCTTCCATACGACCAATATCTAACCAATATTCATGAATAGGAAACATCATCACCTTACCTTTTTCGGCAATATTTAGCTCAAGTAAGGTAGGCATATCAACCACGGTACCAGCACTCACTCCATTAACAATACTTTGATTAATAACGTATATCCCTGCATTTACATGAAAAATTTGTATAGGTTTTTCGACCATACTAGTTACTTTCCCATGCTCACCTTGAATAACGCCATAAGGGATTTGATACTCGTATTCTCGCACGCACATCGTTGCATCAGCCGTTTCATGCATATGAAAAGAGAGCAATTTATTAAAATCGATATTTGTTAGAATATCACCATTCATCAAGATCAATGGTAAAGCAGGAAGATCATCGGGCAACAAACCAAGCGCACCACCAGTCCCCAGTGGGGAATCTTCATGAATATAGGTAATGCTCACCCCCCATTTTGAACCATCGCCAAAATGATCTTGAATCATTTCTGCCATATAATGTGTGGATATATAAAAATTCACAAAACCAAATTTAATGAAGTTTAACAGCGTTATCTCTAAAATAGGCTTATCACCTACTTTTAACAATGGTTTAGGACAATTATTGGTAAGAGGCCTTAAGCGAGTACCAAATCCGCCAGCCATTAAAAATACAGGGTTTTCTACTTTAGATACAGATAACGACTCATGTAACGTCTGCAGGCCAACCACAACATCATTTTCTATGATTGGAATTGAGAGAATTTCTTTACTCTCCATTAGTTGAATCAGTTGCTCTTTACTGGTATCAGTGGTTGCTGTGATAGGTTGTGAATTCATTACATTCTCAACATAGTCATCTAATGAAATCCCCGATAACAACCCTCGGCGAATATCACCATCACTAACCACACCTAACAACTTGTTATCAGAATCAATTACAATTGCACCACGCAATGCTTCTTTATCAATAACAACTAATGCATTTCGAACAGAACAATCAGCTTTTATTAAAATATTTTTCCAATTATGACTCATTCTTTAACCTTCTATTTTTATCATGCATATATGTTATACATCACTTTATTTTCAATATAATTGGCAGACTCACTACGCCCCCTTAATTTAATGGTTATTAAACCATTACAAAGAAACACATTAAATTAGTTGGCAATATGTTTAATCATATTGCACATCACAGATTTTTTTTAGCGTATCACACAATTTTTCTATGTCTTTTTTATCGTAGCGAGAATCTAAAGGGATCGATAAAATCTTATTACTTATTTTATTGCTCACTTTATTATTTTCAGGCCAATGAATTGCCAAGAAAATATTATCAAGCATTAATTTCTTTTTTATTGTATTTCTGTTCTGCAATAGCAAAGGTAAGAACGAATAGAATTTAGTATTAACATTCATCACTAAATCACCTAAACAGCTTTTCAAAAGAAGATAATTTTCTTTCCTAATCTTAGTTTCAAAATCAAGCTTTCTATAAAATTCAATAGCCTCAAATAAACTGGCATTAGATGCACTATATATACCACGACTAGCATCTAACACTTGCTCGGCCTCTTGAAATAAGTTTAAATATTCACTTTCATGTCCATGCCCACCCCCTAAAAAAGTGCTTTTTAAACCTTTTGCTTTATATTTCAAGTCTGAAAATAATGGCAATATCTTTGGCTCTACTTTATGTATAGGTTGATTACTATAAAGCAGGCTCAAATCTGCCACTGGTGATATTTTTCTTAAGCTATTATAAGAAAACCATAACGTACCTCGCTCCAACACATGAGGATATGGCGAAAAAACATCATCAATAATAAGACACTTAGAAAATCTGGACACTGCATTTTGGAATGACATATTAGCCATTCCAAAATATTTAATTAAATAAAGACAGTCATAATTATTTATTTTTTTTGGTAATTCAAATTCAAAATCAGAACCAACATCGTAAAAATCAATTTTTACATCATATTCCAATAAAACATCAAGAATCACCTCACATAGAAAATTTGGTAAAAGGAGATGCTTACCTTGAAGTTCTGCGGACTGAATAATAAGCCTTAATGAAGATCGTCCCGAGTTGGTTATCTCTCTGTAATAATGCTTTTTTTCGAGTTCTTGCTCTCCCCCAATATGGAACATATTAAAAGCTTACGTCATAAAATGACTTAATCTTTAATGTGCTTAAATCAAATGTTTTTAGCACTTTCACAACTTGCTGTGAGCTTTCACCTTGCCCATAGGGATTAATAACGTTCTTCAATAACTCTTGATAGTCATCTTCATATATAGTCATTAATGCGTTAGTAACCTCTTGATAATCAGCCCTTACATCAATAACACTTTCAGCCCTTACCCGCCCTTTTTGTCGATCACCAATATTTATACTAGCAACTTTAAACGTTGGGGCTTCAACAATACCACTAGAGGAGTTTCCAATAACAGCGTCAACATAATGTAAAGAAGATAAGTACCTCAGCGAGCCTAAAGATGTAAACGCAACTGATTTTTCTTTATTTTTCTCAACGTAATCATCAATAAAAGCATTGATGACCCTGCCACCGACATCTGCATTTGCTTTGGTAAAAATAAGTAAGGTATCAGTTAATTCATCTAACACTGCTAACAACATTTTGAAATCAGCCTCGATAGAAGCTTGGGATAACGTTGTTTCGGGATGATAAGTGATCAGTAAGTTTTTACGTTTTAATTTTTTCTCAATAGACGCTTCAAACTCTTCTCTGCTCAGAAAAGACATACGCTTAAAGTTATCAAGCCCCACCTCACCAACATTAAATACTCTACTCGGATCTTCTCCCATTTGAATAACACGGTGAGCATATTCATCAATAGCGGTAAAATGAAGGTGAGATAATTTGGTCACACTGTGGCGTATCGTTTCATCAATCGCCCCTTCAGTAATTTCTCCACCATTTAGATGTGCTACGGGAATACGTGCGATGTTAGCGGCTGAGACAATAGGCAATAACTCATAACGATCGCCAAGTACAAGTACTAAATCAGGTTTTAACTCATCAAAAGCTTCAGCAAAACTAATTTGTGCTAATCCCATACTTTTACTGACGCCAACCGGAGAATCTGATGACAGTAAAATTTCTATTTGCTTATTAATGATGACCTTATCATCTTTAATTTGCTTAATAGTATAACCAAACTCTGGAGACAGGTGAGTACCAGTAACAATCAATTGTAAAGCTAATTCATTGTCATCAACAATATCATCAATAAGGCACTTCAATAAACCGTATTCAGCTCTTGTGGCTGTCACTACACATATTTTACGAGACATTAAATGAGGTCTCCTAAACTGTAGCTTTTTTTAGCGACAGAATTAATTATTTCATCCCATCGAGTCGGTGAAATTCCGTTGCCAGGACGCTTAATACTTATCATATCGGCAGTAATTATTTCACCTGAGTTTATTTCACAAGCAGCAACAAGACTCTTTCTCACTATATCTCTATTCTTCATTTCTGTTGCAGTCGGTATTTTCCAGCCAGATCCTAAAGCGAGTTCAATATTACGAATGGAATCAACCATGGCTTTAAGTTCCTGAGGCTCTAAACTCGCTTTGTGATCGGGTCCAAGCATCGATTTATCAAGCGTAAAGTGTTTCTCAATCACCTTAGCTCCCATTGCAACCGCTGCAACAGGAACCTCAATTCCCAGTGTATGATCAGAATAACCAACTGAAATACCAGGAAAAGCATCTTTCATGGTATTCATTGCATTTAGGTTTACATCCTCAGGAGCCGTTGGGTAATCCGTTGTTGCATGCAATACAGTGATATTTTCCAGTGCAACACCTGCATTTTCCAAGGTAAATAATGCATGCTCGACTTCAGAAAGATATCCCATACCTGTTGATAATATAATTGGTTTACCAAAAGAAGCGACATGCCTTAGAAAAGGGGTGTTGGTCAACTCACCAGAGCCAATTTTAAATATATTTTGTAAGTCATTTAAAAACGTTGCGCTTTGCTCCTCATCAGGCGTCGATAAAAACAAAATATTTTTGCTGTCACAGTAGGCCTTTAGAGCACTAAAATCAGAATAACTCAACTCTAAACGCTTTAACATCTGAAATTGCGATTCTTCAACTTGCGTATTTTCTTTTTGATATTCTGCCATCTCAGCATCTTCAGTAACAAGTAACTCTGTTTTCCAAGTCTGAAATTTTACTGCATCAACACCAGCCACAACAGCAACATCAATTAGTTGCTTTGCAAGCTCAAAATCACCATTATGGTTTACACCTGCTTCTGCGATAATAAACGTTTTATTAGACATCTGAAACTCCACTACATTCTATAAAGCTGAAACATATTCAGCTTGTTATCATTATTATTTGTTTTCCAAATTGCATTCAACTCCGCTCTTTTTTCTGGCAAAAAATCAAGACCAGCAATATAGAAGGGTAATACTTGATCTGAAAATTTAGTCTTAAATTTAAATAAACTATCATTTTCATCAGATGTTCTCCCACCACCAAGCATCATCCAGCGACAGCCTTTTTCTTTCGCATTCTCAAATGCATAATCTAAAAGTGCATAATTACCATTTTCACGTAATAGGTCGGAGTTGTTTGCAGATAAGTGATAGTGTGCAATCTCCTTACCATGCATGAAAAAGCCAGTAGACACCGTTTCACCATCAAGTTCCACGCTTAATAGCTCAACGCCAGACACATTATTTAACTGGTTAAAATATTCTTTTTGAAAAAAATAAAATTCAGAAGCATTATTTTTCTTCATGGTAAGTTCATACAACTTACAAAAATCATCTAATCCATTAGATTCCTTTACTCGCTGTAGTTTTTTATTCGCTTTACGTAGAATATTTCTTGTTGTTTTTGAATACTTAGCCCAACGACCTTCTGTTGATAATTCAAGATTAACGATAACAACGGTTCTCTCTTGAGAATGAAAGTCATACAGTTCGCTATGTTTACATAAGGGGTTAAATGGATGAAAGCGAATGAATTCACAGACAATAGATTGGCTCGCACATTCATGTTTATATGCTTTAAAAGCATTTGCAAAAAAAATAGCATCATCACAATTTGAAACAGGGCCACCGTATCCATATGCAGTTTCTAAATCATAGAAATCACCTTCAATTTTAACGCCTGCAACCTCACTAATTTTTCTTTTTATTGATTGAAAAATTATTTTATGTACACCTTCTTTATATTCAAAGCAGAACGTTTCAGCGCCACTTGTAGTATATAGTGCAGAGTAATCACATTTATAATAAGTATCTTCACTTAGTTCAATATTAAAATTGGTCACTTCATACTCCAACAGGTGAACTTGGTAAATTAATTAAATACGCTTCAATCCATTCAGATACTCGTAAATCACCTCTCAATGAATTTTTAAACATCGGTAAGCGGTGCATTAACTGCCAAATCGGTCTTGTCATTACACCTTGCTCATTGGTTTCTTTAAGTAATAAATTACGACTTTCAGCATCAGGGCAAATAATGGCATTTAACCAATAGTTAGACTGAGCATATTCAGGCTCTGTTACAAATTGGAAGTCACTTCCCGAAAATAACATCTTATACTGCTCTGCAAGCGCTCGCTTTTGTTTTAAGAACGTTGGCAGCATTTCCATTTGCGCACAACCAAGTGCTGCATTTAAGTTTGGTAAGCGATAATTAAAGCCTGCTTCATCATGGTAAAACTCATAAGGATGAGGCACTTTTGCCGTCGTCGTTATATGCCGAGTATGCACACCATCATCTAAGTTTTTACATAACACCATACCACCACCACCCGTGGTAATGATTTTATTGCCATTAAAACTGATCGCTGAAAAATCACCAATGGTGCCGGTGTGTTTTCCTTTATAAAAGGAACCTAAACTTTCAGCTGCATCTTCCACTAAAATAAGGTTCCACTTTAGGCAAACAGCCAATAATTCATCAAGCTCAACAGGATGCCCAAAGGTATGCATGGGGATAACCGCTTTAATACGTTGCCCTGTGCTTTTATGGATACATTCACCATCACTATTTAGCATTGCGTTGCTATCAAGGTATTCCTCAGCGGCTTTAGGACACAAACCTAAGCTCACTTTGGACACATCAACAAAAATTGGCTCTGCACCCATATGAAACAACGCATTACAGGTTGCTACAAACGTCAAAGCCTGAGTAATGACTAGGTCTCCCGCTTTAACACCCGCCATATATAATGCAGTATGTAGTGCGGCCGTACCATTTACAGTCGCAACGGCTTTAGTGGTACCAGTATAAATTTCAATATTTTTTTCAAAATCTGCTACATACTTACCGACACTGGAAACAAAGGTACTATCTATAGTATCTGTAACGTATGCCTTCTCATTTCCAGCAAAAGTAGGTGCATGCAATGGAATAAAATCATTCGTTTGGTAGGTATCGCGAACAAAATCAATTAACTTTTTATTCATTTTATTTTTATTCCTAATATAAGCATTACATTTTGCTATCTAAGTATTTTCCAGTTTCTTTATGGCCAAAATCAGGGATCATTTTGAAAAACAATTTAACAATTTTCTCTTTTTTCCATGCCTTAGCTGATTTCATTTCACCAATCTCTTTTTCAAATAACGATACTAAATCAGCATCAAAATCAGCTTCATTTTTAATAACACCTAAGTTTTCAAAACGTTGCATATCTAACGTTTCTTTATCAGTAAAAAATTCTTCGAAATCTTTTTCGCCAGTCGTATCACTGTTTGTAAATAAACAAGGCCATTTTCCTTGTTCCGGAAGAGTTTCAGCTAATTCGCGAGCTTCATCTTCTGATTTACATAAGTACGGTTCATAACCTAATTGCTCTAAATATCTAACAGCAATATCAGAAAAAGAGATCAGATGTAATTTTTCGCTTAATTTTGGGAAGAAAATATCTCGATTTTCGCCAAAGATGCACGACATCAAGCAAAGTTCGCCTGATTCCTGAGGAGTCACAAAATAGCGTTTTATATCTTTTGGTGCAACGATAGGTTGGCGTTTTTGAATGCGTTGATTAAACCCATGTAATAATGAACCATCAGAAAAAGCAACGTTAGCAAAACGCGCAGTTGAAATGGTAATATCTGCACTACGGCGCATTAGAAACATTTCCATAATACGCTTGGATGCCCCCATCATATTGACAGGATTAGCTGCTTTATCGGTAGAAACACAAAAGTATTTTTTAGTACCTTTAGCAACAGACTGAAGAAGTGTTTTTTCCGTATTAAATATGTTTACATCAATCATACGCATTAAAGTAAATGGATCTTTTTCACTTCGAACATGCTTAAGCGCAGAAAGGTTTAATACATAATCATACTGACCATCAGCTTTAATAAAGGCATCATATTCAATTGAGCCGATATCTAAAGCAAAAGTTTGAAAGTCACCTTCGATGTAACCAAATGAACTACGAATATCTCGAACCAACTCAACCATGTTGTTTTCGCTAATATCAACAACATGCAATTTCTTAGGGTTTCTTTTAAAAATCTCTTTAGTAACAGCTTGCCCGATCGAGCCAGCCGCACCAATAACAAGAAAGCTGCTTTCTGAAACGATGTTAGTCAACTCTTCTTCATGGATCTTAATATCATTTGAGAAAAGTGCTTGTTCACGACCGATAAGAGATAAAGTTGATTTCATTACGTTGACCTACCTATTAATTATTTATGGATGCTAATTTCAAATCAGCATCCATATGGTATTTATATGACTAAACCGGAAAGTTATCATTACCGACTTAAATATGAAAGGAAAGTTACAAAAACTTGCTGGTGAATACAAACAGTACTCACCAGCATCATGTAATAATTACAGGATATAAATTGTAAAGCTTTGCTTGGTGAACTTCTGCTTGCTTTTTAACCACGGGTTAATTCGAGCAATATCTTTTGCCTCTACCAAAATGTGCGTCCAATTATATTTATCTGCAACCATCTCTGAAAAGCCACCTGTATTATCTTGAAATACAGCTTGATTAAAGTTCTCGTGCTAGGGTCTTCAAAAAGTGATTTATAATTATGGGACCCTTTTTGTAAAAAAGCATTCAACGCATCAGTTTCATCTTGTTGAATTGGTTTGGTGGTAAAAAACACAGGCAAGAAGTTTTGTTTATAATATAGCGAATAACAGCCGAGCCAATAAAGCCAGCACCACCTGTAATTAATATTTTCATTACTTCCAAATCCCTTTTGTATCAACAATAACAGTACCTAAAGAAAACGCCTTAACCGATTTAAATTCAGAATGGTCTACCAATAATACTGCTATATCAGTATTATTGGTTGCTTCATCTAGTTCAACTAATTGAGCATTTTTAGAAATAGCGGAGGATAACTCTGATATATTAGGCTCTACAAAATTAACCACTGATGCGTGCATTTTTGCAATTTTTTGTGCTATTGCTAAGGACGGACTTTCTCTTAAATCATCAATATTTGGTTTAAACGCAAGACCAAAACAGGTAATACGTACCTCAGAAGCGGTTTTGCTCGGATTCGCTTGTAAAAAATCCGCAATTGCTAATTTAACTTTGTTAATTACCCATTCAGGTTTTGCATCATTTACTTTACGTGCAGTATGAATTAATTGCGCTTGCTCTGGTGTTTTAGAAACAATAAACCATGGGTCAACGGCAATACAATGACCGCCGACACCAGGACCAGGCTGTAAAATATTGATGCGAGGGTGACGATTTGCTAAAGAGATCAATTCCCATACATCAATATCTAATTTATCACAAATAATCGATAATTCATTGGCGAAGGCTATCTGTACATCGCGGCAACTATTTTCTGTTAATTTAGCCATCTCTGCAGTACGCGCATTAGTAATAACGCAATCACCTTGTACGAAGGTTTTATACAACTCAACACTACGTTCCGAACAACGTTGCGACATACCACCAATAACACGATCATTTTCAACTAATTCACGTACAACATGCCCAGGTAAAACACGTTCAGGACAATGCGCGACATTAATATCAGCATCCTCACCAGCATGCTGCGGGAAACTTAGGTCTGCACGCGCTTTCGCTAACCAATCTGCCATCTGCTCTGTTGCACCAACTGGTGAAGTCGATTCTAAAATAACTAAATCACCCTTTTTAAGCACGAGTGCAATCGCTTTAGCTGCAGATTCAATATAACGCAGATCTGGTTCAGGAATGCCTCCTTCATTACATGCCTTAAATGGCGTTGGCACCGCAATTAAAAATGCATCTGCTGGCTCAGGTGACATAACAGCTTTTAAGTAACCTTCAGTTACGGCAACGTGAACAATCATATCGAGATCAGGCTCTACGATATGAATTTTACCTTGATTAATGGTATCAACTACATGTTGATTAACATCAACACCAATCACTTTCTTTTTACGTGAAGCAAACATTGCGGCAGTCGGTAAACCGATATAACCCAAACCAATAACTGAAATAGTTTCAAATGACATAAAAATTCTCTTTAATCTTGCTGAAATAATCTATCTAAAATTCGTTGACAAGCTTTACCATCACCGTATGGATTATGTGCAAAACTCATTTTTTCATATGCGCTTTTATCTGTTAATAACGTGGTCAATTCAGTGACAATTTTTTCTACATTTGTACCGACTAACATTACGGTGCCCGCTTCTACCGCTTCTGGGCGTTCAGTCGTATCACGCATAACTAAAACAGGTTTCCCTAATGATGGCGCTTCCTCTTGTACACCACCTGAATCTGTTAATATGATATATGAGCGATTCATTAAATAAACAAAGGGTAGATAATCTTGCGGTTCGATCAAAAATACATTATCTACGCCTTTTAACAAGCGATTCACAGGCTCTCGGACATTGGGGTTGAGATGCATCGGATATAAAAATTCTACATTAGGAAAGGCTTTTGCCGTTTGTGATATCGCTTCACAAATACGCTCAAAGCCGCCACCAAAGCTTTCTCTTCGATGACCAGTAATTAACACTAGGCGCTTTTTTTCATCTAAAAAGTTAAATTGTGCTTTTAGTTTTTCAGATAGCACGTCATCTGTTTCTAACTTATTAATAACATCAAGCAAAGCATCGATAACCGTATTACCTGTTACCACAATTTTTTCTGCATCAATATTTTCTTGTAATAAATTTTTCTGAGAAACCTCTGTTGGCGCAAAATGCAAATTGGCTAACGCGCCAGTTAACTTGCGATTCCCCTCTTCAGGCCAAGGTGAATATATATTATTCGTGCGCAAACCCGCTTCGACATGGCCTACTTTAATTTGCTGATAATATGCAGCGAGCGTTGATGAAAGTGTTGTTGCAGTATCACCATGCACTAATACGTAATCAGGTTTGAACACTTCTAAAACTGGTTTTAAGCCTTGTAATATACCACAAGTAACATCCGTTAAATCTTGACCAGGCTTCATGATATTTAGATCGTAGTCAGGCTTTATTTCAAACAACTCTAATACTTGATCTAACATCTCGCGGTGCTGAGCTGTAACACAGACCTTGGCATCAAAACGATTATCATTTGCTAATGCTTCAACCAAAGGGGCCATTTTTATCGCTTCTGGGCGTGTACCAAATATGGTTAGAATTTTTTTTTTCATTATTGTAGCCTGTTCATCTATTAGTAACTGATGTTACGCAGTTGAGGCTTGCTCTAGGCGCAAAGCCTCAATTACTGCTCTTTGTGCTTTGATATGAAGTTTCATTTTCAAAGCGAATGTCGTTAGCCCTTTTTTTATAAAAAAAGCACTCTAACTTTACTGTGGCTAACAATGACATGAAAATAGGGTTGTTTTGCGTCTTGATTGTTTTGGCCGGTGATTTTGCTAATGCAGTATTGGATTTTATGTTTTTATGGAAAACCTCAACTTTCCACCGTTTTTGATAGATCGTTTTTATGGCGTCTTTATCTAGCTCAACATCATTACTAATCAAATATAATGCCTCTTCACTGCCATCTTTGTTTTTAAAGATTTGTCGATGTAAAACAACGGGAATATCCATTCCTTTTACCCAACCGCAGATTGGAGTGTCTGACCAATCTAATGAATCAATGTAAAAAGACAGAAAAAGACAGGACATCCAACCCTTTTAAAAAAACATCAGGCCTTTAATTTTGACTTCCCCTTACAGGCCTTATTTCCTAAACTGCTCTGTGTAATCAATCGCCTTATTACTTAATCTAATAAGTTGTTCTGTTTCATGTAAAACTTCGTTAAACAATAAGCACAGGTCTTCTAAAATATACTCGTGTGCGATTTCGTTACGAATATCTTTTAATGTTCTTGCTTGCTCAACTGACTCTACTATACCAATTACAGTAAATAGCTAATCTATTTTACTGGTTAAAATAACTCACTTCTGCGTTGTAAGTTTTG
>NZ_ATUO01000045.1 GCF_000420245.1 Psychromonas hadalis ATCC BAA-638
ATCGTTACAAAATAACTTGCGATAAATTGTTTCCAAAAAGCCTTAAATGACTGGCTATTTTAAAAACAAAATCGCAACTAATATTGAAGCCAATCCTAAATGACTGGTTATTTTGAAAACAAAAGCGCAAGTAATTTTGAAGCCGATCCTTAATGTCAATAAACCGTTAATCAATACCCACACGATACCTGTGACATTTTATAAAAAATTTTCTTTTAAATACGTTAAATAACAATGTTTTCTTAAAAATTAAATAGTTAAAGAATCCCCTTAAGCATAGTAAAAATATCAAAAAGCATGATCATTTATAAATCAATTTGGATGTATAAAACTGGCATGGAAACTGCTTGTAATAAAGTGTTAATAAAGTATTAAATTAAAAAGGGATTCATGATGAAAACAATCACACAACCAGAGTTAATGGCTTATCCCGTTAGTAATCAATTATTTACTGTTTTTTCAAATGATCCAAATTTAACCGCTGAAACTAAATTTGAATGTTTAGAGTTATTACAAGAGAGTTTAGATTTTAAAGGGGTATTAACAAATTTTTCCACGATTGTGGCAAAAATAATCCGCCCTTTTAATGTACGTTTTCAATCGCCAAATGGACTATTCAGTTTAAATAATAAAGAAAAATATAACTTTAGTCATAGCTTTAACTTACCACTTTCATCAAAAAGTCCACGTATTGGCTCCATCACTTATCAAAGTAACGCTCCAATAACGGTTGATGAAAATAAACTGTTTATTGAACTACACCAATTACTTGTTCCAAGCTTACGCCATGCACTGAAATTTTCAGAGCTCAATGCATTAGTCTTTAAAGATCACCTCACTAATATTGGTAATCGAGCCTATTATGATGAGAGTTTACAGCGAGCTATTGAGCAGAGTAGTCGAGGACACCAATCTTTGTCGTTGATGGTATTTGATATTGATGATTTTAAACTTATTAATGATGAATTTGGTCATCTAAAAGGTGATCAAGTACTACAACACTTTGCCACTATTTTAACCAACATTGTACGCACATCAGATATGGTTTTCCGCTTAGGGGGAGATGAATTTACTATGATCCTGCAACCTGGCGACCGGAACTCCATTGACAGAATAAATGAGCGCTTAATAAAAGAGATTAATAATAACTATTTTTTAAGTGAATTGAATTTTTCTACCAGTGTAGGTTACGCACATTGGCAGATGGGTGAAAATGCCAATGCACTGTTTGCCATTGCAGATAAAAATCTCTACTTAAATAAAAGCATTAAATAATAAAAGTGTAAAAAGACGTTGAGTAGGGTATTTCACAGCGCCATAAACCAACTGCCTCTAGCAACAAGCCATCAATAAAAACAAATGGCACACGATCACGAAACCAAGGTGGAACATGGTGTTCGTGCAACAGTTTTTTGATACTACGGCTTTTATCTCTACCAATAGGCTGACATTTTAAATCGCTAGAAAATTGATTTCTAAAACAGATCTCAACATGGTGCAATTCTTTGATAAACTCACTTTGCACATCGAACGTTAAGGTAAGCTCACCTGTACATAGCGTTAATTGTTTCTCCCCCTGCCACACTACCTTTTTAGTTTCAGCCACTAAACTATTTTTATCTACAAAGTGCAGTGTGCCACGATAGCGACAAACTATCACCTCGGCTAACACTATTTTAGGCATTGCATCTGTTTGAGCAAAGGCAATATCTGCCCAAATAGCGGTTAACTGTTTCGTTGATGGATAGTTAAATTCTGCATTTTTAAACCAGCCACGTAATACATTGTTACGACGAGTTTCGGTGAGCACCTTTAATCGTTCAATTTTTAATTGCTGTTTATCTGATAAACAAGTTTGCAAATCAGTTTCTGTTATCTCATTAATGAGCTGCATCTGACTTTGGCAATGTGACGCGCTACGTGCCACGGTTTTAGCAATCGCAGGCCAACGTTTTTTTAATAATGGCGTGATGGTATGGCGGATAAAGTTGCGATCAAAGCGTTGATCGGCATTGCTTTCATCTTCAATCCAAGTCAATTTAAACTGTAAAGCATAGCTTTCTAACTGCTCACGAGAAAAGTTAAGTAATGGCCGTATTAAATAACCCACTGATAATGACTGTTTAGCGACTATCCCCTGCAATCCTGTTAACCCTGCACCACGTTTAAGAGCCAGTAAGACTGTTTCTAACTGATCATCTTGATGGTGTGCAGTCACTAAATAACACTTATTTGTTAAGCCCTCTTTTAAGGCTACATAGCGTTTTTCACGCGCTAACGCTTCAAGGCTAGTGCGATTTTTTTTATCTAAAATAACCTTGGTAACAACGAAAGGGACAGATAAAGAGTGGCACAACTTTTCACAAAACTGCGTCCAACTATGTGCATTGTCACTTAAACCATGATCGATATGATGCGCAGTTATGCAACGATTCTCAAGACGCGAAAAAAGATGCAATAGTACCACTGAATCTAGCCCACCACTGAGCGCTATTTTAAAAACAGCACCTTCAGAGGTGAGTTTTTCCAGCTGGCTTTTAAATGCAATAAATAGATCGCTGTTGTGCATATTAGCTATTCACATGATCAAAATGTAGGGTGATATTTTCTTCGCCCACTAATCGGCCTAACTCAAAAAGCAGATCATCTGTTGGCGTGATGGCCCATGATAATCCCAGTGAAAGCTCTGCCTGTGCCATTTTATTCGTATATTCAATAAACACAGGACAAACCCCTCCCATTGCTGGTTTAAGCACCTTTTCTAACTGTGTTTGGAAATTCTCAGCAAGATTATTAGCATTGATTTTCAGGCGTAATTTTGATGCAAAGCGTTCACGCGCTTGCTCAATGCTCATCACTTCGCGGGCATTCATTTTTAGGCCACCATTAAAGAAATCTTCACTGACCTGACCTTGTAAAATAACTACGTTATCGTCTTTTAATAACGCTTCATATTGATCTAAAAGATCAGCAAAAATGGTTATCTCTAAACGCGCACTTTTATCATCAAGGGTGATAATGCCCATGCGCTTACCCGCTTTAGTGACCATCACACGCATTCCTAAAATGAGCCCTGCAATACGGGTATTTTGACCACGGCGGTTAGGGGTTAAATCTCCAATTTTAGTACAATGAAAAGCGCGGATATGAGATTCATACTGATTGATAGGGTGTCCAGTAAGATACAACCCTAAGGTCTCTTTTTCACCCGCTAACCACTGTTTTTCTGGCCATTTTTCAACTAACGAAAATTTATTATCTATCTCTTCACTGTCAGTGATTAATACCCCAAACAAGTCTGCTTGGCCAAAGGATTCCGCTTTTTTATGTTGAATAGCGGCTTCTAACGCACTAGGAAGATTTGCCATTAATGCGGCTCGATGAGGCCCTAAGTTGTCGAGTGCCCCCGCTAAAATGAGTTTCTCTAAAATACGTTTACCACAACGCTTTAAATCGATACGGGTACAAAAATCAAACAGGTCTTTAAACAGCCCTCCGTCATTGCGTGCTTCTATAATCGCATCAACAGGTGCTTCACCGATCCCTTTAATAGCGCCAATGCCGTAAATAATACGCTGATTTTTATCGACATTAAATTTAAACAGGCCTTCATTGACATCAGGCGGACAAAGATTCAAGCCCATACGCTGACATTCAGCCACTAAAATAACCACCTTTTCAGTGTTATCCATGTCCGCAGACATAACCGCGGCCATAAAATAGGAGGGGTAAAAGGTTTTCATCCACAGAGTTTGATAGGAAACTAGCGCATAAGCGGCAGAATGCGATTTGTTAAAACCATAACCTGCGAATTTTTCTACCAGATCGAAGATCTTCATCGCCAGTTCGCCATCAACGCCGTTTTTAATTGCTCCCTCTTCAAACGTGGTGCGCTGTTTTGCCATCTCTTCGGGCTTCTTTTTACCCATCGCACGACGTAACATATCGGCGCCACCCAGTGAATAACCAGAGAGTATCTGGGCGATCTGCATCACCTGTTCTTGATAAAGAATGATACCGTAGGTCGGCTCTAAAACCTCTTTCAGTGAGTCATGTTGCCATTTTTCATCGGGATAAGAGACCGCTTCACGACCATGTTTACGCTCGATAAAGTTATCAACCATGCCAGAGCCAAGAGGCCCTGGTCTGAACAGTGCCACTAAAGCAATCATATCTTCAAAAGAATCAGGTTGCAGGCGACGGATCAGGTCTTTCATTCCACGTGATTCAAGCTGAAAAACTGAGGTGGTTTCATAACGTTTTAATAACTCAAAACATTTAGGCTCAGTAAGGCTGATACGCTCAATATCAATGGGGTCTTCACCGAGCGCCCGTTTATGGTTATTTGCCATATCAATCGCCCACTGAATAATCGTCAGTGTTCTTAATCCTAAGAAATCAAACTTAACTAATCCCGCCGTTTCAACATCATTTTTATCAAACTGTGTAACGGGGTTTTTACCCTCATCATCACAATAAAGAGGTGCAAAATCGGTAATAGTGGTTGGCGAGATAACCACCCCCCCCGCATGTTTACCCGCATTACGAATAGTGCCTTCTAAGATGCGACACATATCAATTAGGTCACGTACCTCTTCACTGCCATCATAACGCTCTTGTAAACGAGGCTCCTCTGCAAACGCTTTCGTCAGGGTCATGCCCGGCGTTGGTGGCACCAGTTTAGAGATACTATCGACGAATCCGTAAGGATGCCCAAGCACACGGCCCACATCACGAATAACCGCTTTTGCAGCCATCGTACCAAAGGTGATAATTTGTGAGACCGCATCACGTCCATAAAGCTCTGCAACGTGCTCAATCACTTCATCACGCCTGTCCATGCAAAAGTCGATATCAAAATCGGGCATGGAAACACGCTCAGGATTTAAAAAACGCTCGAACAGTAACTCTAATTTAAGAGGATCTAGATCGGTAATATTCAGTGCATACGCCACTAACGATCCCGCACCACTACCACGACCAGGTCCAACGGGAATAAGGTTGTCTTTACTCCACTGGATAAACTCCATTACGATCAAGAAATAACCGGGAAATCCCATGGTATTAATAACGTCTAGCTCTATCTGTAAACGCTCATCATAAGGTTTACGAATGGCAGCAAATTCAGGGCTGTCTTTATCAAATAGAAACTCTAGCCGTTTTTGTAATCCCTTTCGAGAAACATCACAAAAGAACTCATTAATGGGCTTACCTTCGGTGGGAAAATCAGGTAAAAAACATTCACCTAAGCGCAGGGTGACATTACAACGTTTGGCAATTTCAACACTGTTTTGCAGTGCTTCAGGAATATCAGAAAATAGCTCACACATCTCCTGCTCACTGCGCAAATACTGTTCAGGACTATAATCTTTAGGACGACGTTCATCCCCTAAAGTGTAACCTTGATTGATACAAACGCGAATCTCATGGGCATCATAAAGTTCAGGCACAGCAAAGATAACTTGGTTGGTTGCTACCACAGGCAGTTGATTTTTTTCTGCCCAATCAAGCGCCAAATGTAAGTATCTCTCTTCATCAACACGGTTAGTGCGAATTAGTTCTAGATAATAACGTTGTGGAAAGTGTGTTTGATAAAACTGGGTTATCTGCGCGGCAATCTCAAGATGCTCTTTTAATAACGCTTTGCCTAAATCCCCCTCTTTTGCACCAGAAAGCAGTAAGATTCCCTGTTGATGTTCAATTAACCAATCTTGGTCGATAATGGCGCGCCCGCCAACATGACCACGCAGATAAGCTTTAGAGATAAGTTCGGTGACATTTTTGTAACCTTCGTTATCCATGGCAAGCACAGTCAAACGAAATTGTTCGCCTTCAAGTAGCTCACTTTGCACCCAAAAGTCAACACCCACCAACGGTTTTACGCCTGCGTCATGTGCAGCACCGTAAAATTTAACTAACCCACAGAAGTTGGTTTGGTCGGTAATGGCCAATGCAGGCATATTCATGGTGGCCGTTTTGGCAATCAAGGGTTTAACTTTGGTCAGACCATCCACCATGGAAAAATCACTGTGTACACGCAAGTGAATAAATCTAGGATCGTGATTAACAACTAATTCAGACATACAACTCTCATACATTTTGGATGACTATAAAAGGCCTAACACCTTTTTAACGGGTTTAAAGCTTTTACGATACTCAGCAATGACGCCAAACTTTTCTAGTGCTTCAAAATGCGCTTTAGTGGGATACCCTTTATGTTGTGCAAAACCATAGTCAGGAAAGCGTTTATCAAGTTCAACCATCTCTCTATCACGGGTAACTTTGGCAATAATGGAAGCTGCGCTTATTTCGCTAACACGCGCGTCCCCTTTAACAATCGCTTCACAGGGCATTGCTAAATCAGGGCAACGATTACCATCAATAAAAACAAAATCAGGTTGAATTGATAACCCTTGTACTGCACGTTGCATCGCGAGCATGGTGGCATGTAGAATATTAATATCATCTATTTCACTCGGTGATGCGCGCCCAACTGAAATAGATAGCGCTTTCGCTTGAATTTCATCAAACAAATGTGCGAGTTTTTTTTCACTGAGTTTTTTAGAATCGGCGAGCCCTTCAATGGGATTGTTTTTATCTAAAATAACCGCAGCAGTCACCACATCACCTACTAATGGACCACGCCCTACTTCATCAACACCTGCAATCAGGCTAACATTTGGGTAGATAACTTCTGGAAACACACTTTTTTCTTTAGCCATTATACTCTCTACTTTTTTCTATCTAATAGTTTGACAACCGCGAGTGCGGCCTGTTTATCCGCATCACATTTAATCAATTTATGTAATTCAGTAAAGGTTTCAATCATCTGTTCTCCCTCTGCACCAATCAAACGCTCTAACTCTGACACCATATTTTCAACCGTGCAATCATATTGGCTTAGCTCTTTAACCACTTCTCTGTCGGCAATCAGGTTTGGCAGTGAGGTATATTTTACACTAGAGAGTGATTTAGCAATCACATAACTCAGCGCACTTATTTTATAAGCCACCACCATCGGTGCTTTTGCGAGCATCGCTTCTAACGCGGCTGTGCCAGAAGCGAGTAAAACCAGATCCGCAGACTGTAAAACATCACTTGAGTGTCCATCAAACAGGGTAATAGGCAGATCGGGCGCGATCTCTTTTATCTGCTCCATAAACTGTTGTTTACGACGATCATTAACCATCGGCACAATAAAACGATATTCAGGGTGTTTTTTAAAAATAATTTTAGCACTTTGTAAAAATAGAGGCCCAAGCATCGCAACTTCTGCTTTGCGACTCCCCGGTAAAATGGCCAACAGTTTTTCATTTTCATCTAGCTTTAATGTAATACGTGCTTTCTGTTTTTCACGAATAAGGGGCAACTGATCCGCTAAGGTATGGCCAATGAACTGACAAGGCACATTAAAGCGATCATAAAATGCTTTTTCAAAAGGTAAAAAAGCCAACACTAAATTAGTCGCTTTCGCTATTTTATGGATACGCCACTGCTTCCACGCCCAGACAGAAGGGCTAACATAGTGAATCGTTTTGATGCCCTGTGCTTTTAATTTAAGCTCAACGGTTAAGTTAAAATCGGGGGCATCAATACCAATAAAAATATCAGGAGGGTTATTAATAAAATGCTGTGTAATTGATTTCCGAATAGATAATATACTGCGTAGTTTGCCAAGCACCTCTACAAACCCCATCACAGAAAGCGCTTCTAAAGGGTGTAATGCAGTGCAACCTTGTGCGATCATTTTAGGTCCTGCAATGCCCTCAAAAATCGCATCAGGATAATGGACTTTTAGTGCTTTAATCAGCCCCTCACCGAGAATATCACCCGATGCTTCGCCTGCAATTAAACCGATTCGTAATGGTTTATTCATAACTGTTTACTCACACTTTCTTACAAAATAGACTGAAAAAAAAAGACTCAAAGCGAGTCTTTTAATAAATGGCACGACTAATACCAATCAGAATAAGCCGCAGATCAATCTTGCTGGTTAAAATAAATTATTTCATCGTTGCAAGTTCCGTAAAGGGAACAACCATTTATGTCAACTTACGCCTTGAACTAATCTATTTTTCCTGCGCAATATAAGATCTCATGCTTAATCTAATTGGTATAAAGTCGTACTTGTATTTAGCGCACAATGCCACGGCTCTCTTCATTTAAAAAATCAGACAATACTTTAAGTTCAGGGCAAGTTTCCACTTTTGAAGCAATAATGTTTTTTGCTTCTTCGAAACTATTACCATCACGGCACAAGGCTTTATAAGCACGTTTTATCTCCATGATAGTGGCGCTACTAAAACCTCTACGTTTTAATCCAACAGAGTTGATCCCTTGTGCTTGCACATAATTACCCGATGCCATGAAGTAGGGAGGAATATCTTTATTGACTGCAGAGCATCCTCCAATCATGGCAAATTCACCCACACGGGTGAACTGATGCAATGCAGATAAACCACCAATAATGACATTATTAGCAAGTTTTGTATGACCTGCTAACGTGGCATTATTAGAGAGAATGATATTATCTCCAAGGATACAATCGTGAGCCACATGTACATACGCCATCAGTAAGTTGTTATTACCAATTTTAGTGGTGCCGTTATCCTGCGCAGTGCCACGATGGATGGTACAACTTTCACGAAATACGTTGTTATCACCAATCTCTAAAAAGGTTTCTTCACCATTATATTTAAGATCTTGACAATCTTCGCCTACTGAAGCGAATTGAAATATTTTATTACCTTTGCCCATTTTTGTTGGGCCATTCACCACAACGTGTGGTGCAATCCAACAGTTTTCGCCAATTTCAACACGCGCACCGATAATGGTATATGGACCTATCTCTACATTTTTTCCAATAATGGCACTTTCATGCACAATCGCCGTAGGGTGTACTTTTGCGGTTTGGTGAACCGTACCTATTTTCTGAGCAGGGTTATCAGTCATTAAATCTCTCTTCTTGCACACATGATCATCGCTTGACACGCAACTTCACCATCAACTTTAGCGGTACACTCAAATTTCCCCATACCACGGCGCTCTTTCAGGTAGATAACTTCAAGTTCAAGCACATCACCTGGCACAACGGGTTTACGAAAACGCACTCTATCAATGGATGCTAAGAAATATAGCTCATTTTCAGCGGGTTTACCGTAAGTTGCAAAAGCAAGAACACCCGTTGCTTGCGCCAGTGCTTCGATAATCATCACCCCTGGAAATACAGGTGTTCCTGGGAAATGCCCTTGAAATTGTGGCTCATTAAAAGAGATATTTTTAATCGCATTTAATGATTTCCCTGGTACATAATCGATAACACGATCAACCAGTAAAAATGGGTAACGATGTGGAAGCAAATCCATGATCTCTTTAATATCTAAACGGTTTAATTCATTAGTCACGGAATAATCCTTAATCTTTTTCTTGTAGTTGTTTTTCAAGTTGTTTTACACGTTTAAATAAAGAGTCTATTTTTAACGTATAAGCCGTCGTTTTAAGCCATTTTTTATTGGATGTTGCAGGCACGCCAGAGGAATAAACCCCCGCTTCACGAATATTACGCATCACCATGCTGTCGCCCGTGATCACCACCTTATCCGCAATTGTAATATGCCCATTGATAATGGTGCCACCGCCGATCATGCAGTGTTTACCAATCATCGTACTTCCTGCAATATTAACAGCTCCAGCAATGGCGGTGTGCTCACCAACAGTGACATTATGTGCAATTTGACACTGATTATCTATTTTAACACCATTAGCGATAATAGTATCTGAGAGTGCGCCACGGTCAATTGTCGTTGATGAACCAATCTCAACATCATCACCAATAATTACCCGACCAATCTGCGGGATCTTAACCCATTTACCTTGATAAGGTGCATTACCAAAACCATCAGAGCCAATCACACTGTTAGCGTGAATAATACAGCGTTCGCCAATTTCGCAGTCATGGTAAACCGTTACGTTGGGGTATATTTTACTCTGTTTTTTTATTTTAACCTGTTGCCCTATTACCACATTGGCAAATATTTGACAGTTATCTGCTATTTCAACACCTTCCGCAATGACTACGTTCTCAGCAATAGCAACATTGTTACCAATTTTTGCTGTTTTATGGATACTGGCAGAATCTGCAATAGTGACCGTTAAATTAGGTGTCGTATCAAAAATACGCGCTAGCATTGCATAACCCACATAAGGGTTATCCATAAACAATGCATTACCTTGATAACCTTTCATTACTGTTACCGGTAAAACAATAGCACTCGCTTGGCAGTCTGCGAGTTTGCTTAGTAGTTTTTTATCGGAAACAAAGGTAATGTCACCCTCATTGGCATTATCAAATGTTGCTAGGCGACCTATTATTAGGTCATCATCACCAACAAACTGTGCACCTAATAACTTAGCGAGTTGCGCTAATGTTTGTGTCATAGTGAGTGCCTATTTTTTACTAATTTCTTCAATAATAAGATCTGAGATATCGTAACCAGGTTTAGCAAACACAACCTGCTCACCGTTTAAAATAATGTCATAACCTTCTGATTTAGCAACATCATTAATAACATCACGCACGACAATAAGGGCTTTTTGTTGCTCTTCACCTTGACGGCGACGATTATCCTCTTCAAACGCTTTACGATTCAATTTGTATTCAGAAAGCTTTACTTCAACTTTACGTTGCATCGCAGTGACTTCTGATTTTTTCATCAGTTCAGCATCGCGTTTTAATGTTTTCTCTAGCTTCGTTATCTCTTTTTCAAGCCCTTGCAATGCTTCATAACGCCCTTTAAATTCAGCTTCTAACTTTTTAATAATACGCTCACGTTGAGGTGACTCTTTCATGATTTTAGAGGGAAATACAACCCCTATTTTTTGTATTTCTGCAACGCTTACTGCTGAAAATGAGATCATTGCGACGGCTAAAGTTGCTGCTTTTAAAAAAGTTTTCATGTTATTGCTCCGAAAATAAAAATTAGTTATTAAAATCAAATAAGTTAGAAAGTATCACCGATATTAAATGAGAATACTTCAGTTCTGTCTCCTTCATACTCTTTCAAAGGCCATGCCAGTGTAAAGACTAAAGGCCCCATTGGTGAGATCCAAGTAATCTGTGTTCCCATTGAAACTCGTATTCTACCTGGTTTTGAGTAATCTCCAAAATAATCACAGTTATATGAACAACTTAACTGACTGTAATAATCATAATTAAACTCTGTGTCCCACACTTCACCCGCATCAACAAAGACACTGCTACGCACTTGTCGTGTATAAGCTTCATCAAGGAAAGGCACAGGGAAAATAAGTTCACCACTCACGGTGTATTTAGCATTACCACCTACCGCATTATCGGTCAGTACCATGGTACTGTTACCGCCATCACTGCCTGTGTACATTGCACGCGGACCTACTGTGTTACTAGAGAAACCACGTAGCGTTCTATAACCACCTGCATAGTAATTTTCAAAGAAGGGCAGAATCTGGTCTTGTCCCTCAAACTGTCCGTACCCATTTGCGTAGCCTAATGTACCACGTAATAGTGTTGTCCACTCCCCATCATCTGAAATGCGTTGATAGTTACTGATCTCAAAGTTTATTTTGAAGTATTGTAAATCAGAACTTGGTATGGTCATTTTTGCCCAAAGATTATGCTTCATCCCTTGGGTTGCCATTTTTCCTTTGTCTTGATTATTACGTGTCCATTTGGCGGTAATATCAAAATTTTGGAAATTTACCGAACCATCAGCATCGAGTTGTGAACCATAAATATCCCAAAACTGGCGCAGTTGTTCATACGCTTTTAACTGTGCGATACCGTTATTTTCCCAACCGATACTAAACCCTAAGCGGTTAATTTCATTAACAGGAAAGCCCATATTGAAACGCAGACCATAGGTGGTATTGGTATAATCAACAATGTTTGCCTCACCCGCTTCAAATAGGTCGTAAAACAGGCGCACGCCACCACTGACACCGTCTTTGGTCAGGTAAGGTGTCGTATAATTAACACTGGCACTTTTATTATAATCGTTAAATTTAACTTCAAAACCAACTCTATCACCCGTGCCTAAAAAGTTATCTTGATTAATACCACCACTTAAACTTAAACCAGACTCGGTGCCATAACCAATGCCCGCATTAAAACTTCCAGAGGCTTGCTCCTCTACATAAACATTTAGATCAACTAAATCATCACTAATACGTTCGGTATTAATATCTACCTTTGAAAAGAAACCTAAACGATTCAAACGGTTCTTAGAAAGTTCAATACTTTCACTTGATAACCACCCTCCTTCCATTTGGCGCATTTCACGGCGTAATACCACATCAGCGGTCACTGTATTCCCTGATATATTAATATTACGCACATAACCACGTTGGCCAGGCTCAACTGAGAAGTTAACAATTACCGTATTTTTTTCATCATCCACTTCAGGATAAGTGGTTATTTCTGGGTAGGCATAACCTAAGCGGCCAAAATATTTACGAATACTCTGCTCTGAAAAAGCCACATCGGAAGCTGCATAAACATCGCCTTCAATGAAAGGAACAAGTGATTTTATATCTTCATCGTTACCAAGTAAATTACCGATAAACTGCACACCACCGATTTTGTAGATATCACCCTCATTAACATTAACCGTAACGTAAACGCCTTTTTTATTCGGTGTTAATGAAACCTGTGTGTCTTCAATTTCAAAACGAATATAACCACGATCTAGGTAATAACTTTTAATCACCTCAAGATCACCCGCTAATTTTTGTTTTTGGTAGTTATCATCTGCAAAAAAGTCCCACCAACCACCAGAGTCACTAAGTGTTAATCGTTTTAATAACTGTTGATCTGAATAAACAGTATTACCAACAATATTGATCTGCTCAATTTTTGCAGTCAGCCCTTCACGAAAAACAAATTGAATAGAGACTCGATTACGTGGTAATGAGGTAATAATAGTTTCAACCTGTGCACTGTACTTTCCAACGCTGTGGTAAAAATCTTCTAGACTTTTCTCTATGCCTGACAATGTGGTTCTATCAAGTGGTTCACCAACTTGAATAGAAGATGATTTCAGCGAATCTAAAATTTGCTCTTCGGTTAATTTATCATTACCCGTTAAGCCAATATTGCTGATGGTTGGGCGCTCTTTCACCTTAAATATAAGTACGTTACCAGCACGCTCTAATTCAATAGATTCAAAATGGCTACTTGCATAGAGTTTTTTAAGTGCGTTAGAAAGCTGATAATCATCAACCTCATCACCCTCTCTAATAGGTAGACTTAACAGAGCGGCACCTAATGTGACACGTTGTAAACCTTCAAACTGTAGATCTGAAATAGTTATTTTTTCAGCGAACGACAGCATGGAGAAACAACTAGAGAAAACAAATACCGTTGTTAATAAATATCTCTTAAACATCTTTTTACGAATCCTTTGTAACAGCCTACTGTATTTTTATAACAGCGTGTATTTTATAAATTTCTAAGTGGATTTTCAATATAATGATTTATTAAAAAATCACAGTAAATTAAAATCATTTAATATTGCAATACTCATGAACACCATCAAAATAGCACCACCGATTTTAAAACCAACCTCTTGAATCTTTTCTGGTACCGGTTTACCTGTTATCACCTCTATAAAGTAATAGAGAAGATGACCACCATCTAATACAGGCAATGGAATTAGGTTCATTAAACCTAAATTAACACTGATCAACGCTAAGAAACTCAGAAAGTAAGCCAGACCATAATCGGCACTCATTCCAGCACCTTTTGCAATAGAAACAGGACCACTGAGGTTTTTTACTGATATATCTCCCGTCAGTAATTTAATTAAGGTATTAAAGGTCAGTTTGGTTAACTGCCCTGTTTTTTCAACACCTTTAATAAACGCATCAATAGGGCCAAACTGTAATCTAACACGATACACTTCTGGATAGGGTTCAACAACTGGTGCGACACCAATATAACCTTTACCTGTTTCTTGTCGGTATTTAGGCGTTAATGACAGCGTTGATAAAACGCCCTCTCTTTCTACTTGTAAAGCCAATGTTTTATTGGCATTTTGTTGAATAAACTCAACAAAATGATGCCAATCATCTAATTGAACGCCATCAACCGCAATCAGTTTATCATCTATTTTTAATCCGGCAGTAAAGCCAGCTCCCTCTTTTGCGACATCAGCGACTTGCAAGTATACTTTTGAACGATAGGGAGACAAACCTAAACTGCGAATAATTGATTCTTTTTTAGGATCAAACTTCCAATCAGCCAATGAGACCTGATAAGTTTGTATTGGTTCAACCACTTCCCCGGTTAACAACTTAATTGTGATCTCAAACCCACTTTCGCCAATCTGGCTGACTAGTGCAAGATTCAACGCATCCCAATCACCGACTTCAGTTGTATCGATGGCTGTTACTTGAAAACGTTCGGTGGTGGTAATAACGGACATTGGGGTAGATACGATCACTTTTTCAACAACAGGCTTAGCGCTGTTAATACCAATCATATACATCAAAAAGAAGGCAACAATGGCCAACGCAAAATTAGCCAGAGGCCCTGCGGCCACAATTGCAATGCGTTGCCAGACTGTTTTTTTATCAAAGGCAAACTGTTGCTGATCTTCTGCTACCGTTTCCACGCGCCCATCGAGCATTTTAACGTAACCACCCAGAGGAATGGCGGCAATAACAAATTCAGTACCGTGTTTATCAGACCATTTGAAAAGTGTTTTGCCAAAGCCAATAGAGAAACGATGCACTTTTACACCACAACGCCTCGCAACCCAAAAATGACCATATTCATGGATAGCAACTAAAATACTCAAGGCAACAATAAATGCACCTAAATTCCACAGTGCACTTAACATAAAAAATCTCGTTTAATTATTTGTAACGCCATGTTTTTTGCCTGCCTATCAATCTCTAAAAGTTGCTCTATTGAACCAACATGCTGCGTTGCTGTTTGCTGTAAAACGCTATCAACAAGTTGCGATATTTGTGGGAATTGAATTTTTTTATCTAAGAAAGCATCAACAGCGACCTCATTCACTGCATTTAATGTAGTGGTTGCATGCTGCCCTTGATAACAAGCATCAATGGCTAATTTAAGGCAAGGATAACGCTCAAAATCAGGGGGTAAAAAACTAAGTTCAGGTGTACTAAAAAAATCCAAGTTGCTCGCACCGCTATTAATACGTTTTTCTCCCCCCATCACATAAGCGATAGGAATACGCATATCAGGATTGCCCATCTGCGCAATGACACTGCCATCAATATATTGCACCATAGAGTGAATAACGGATTGAGGATGAATGATAACTTGCAACTGTTCACGTGATGCGTTAAATAACCACCGCGCTTCAATATACTCCAACCCTTTATTCATCATGGTTGCAGAATCAATGGATATTTTTTGTCCCATTGACCAATTAGGGTGTTTAACCGCTTGTGCTGGTGTAATCGTGGAAAATTCAGAAAGAGGCTTATTTAAGAAAGGGCCACCAGAGCCAGTTAATAATATTTTCGAGACCCCCTCTGCTTGCAGGGAGCAATGACCAAGACGGTTTTGTAAGCGAGGTGATAATGCCTGATAGATAGCATTATGCTCACTATCAACGGGCCACAATTTTGTCCCTGACTTTTTCACTGCATCAATAAACAGTTGCCCAGACATCACTAACGACTCTTTATTAGCAAGAAAAACCTCTTTGCCCGCTTCAACAGACGCTAATGTCGTTTTTAATCCCGCGCCCCCAACAATAGCGGCCATGACAGAGTCTATTTCTGCACTGCCTAAAAGCTGTAACAATTCCGTTTCATCATTTAACAGCAATGAAGGACAATTTTCTGCTTTTAACTTAACAGCTAATTCAGCCGTTGCAACAGGGCAACTCATCGCCACATAAGTGGGTTTAAATTCAAGACACAAAATCAGCATCTTATCGACACTTTTTGAAGCAACCAATAAACTAATTGTATACAGTTCAGGATTACTGCGACAGACAGAGAGCGTACTTGTACCGATGGATCCCGTTGCACCTAAAATAGCTAATTTTTTCATTATTTATGCAAGCCAAAGTAGATAAGTAAGTGCAAAAATAGGCACAGCAGCCGTTAAGCTATCAATTCTATCTAAGATGCCACCATGACCAGGTAATAGGTTACCACTGTCTTTCAACTTCGCTTCACGTTTAAAGATACTTTCGCTAAGATCGCCCAAAGCAGAAGCTAATGTAGTGATGAATGCAGCCACAAAAAACAACCCCATTTTTTCTGCGGGGATATCTAATAAGATACTAGCAACAAAGGCAACTAACATCGCACTGACCGTGCCACCAATAAAACCTTCAATGGTTTTACCAGGGCTTACGTTTGGTGCAAGCTTGTACTTACCAAATCGTTTACCACAGAAATAAGCACCGGTATCAGCAGCCCATACCAGCAAAAACACATACATCAATAGTGCGCCACCATAATAGAAGTCATGGTGAATATTAATCGAACGCAGTACAATCATCGCCCAGAAAAAAGGGATCAAGGTGAGTAAACCAAAGAGACTTTTCATCGCTTTACTGTTTGCCCATAAAGCATTCGTTTTGGGATAAGTAGCGACTAAAAACAGTGAAATAAGCCACCACACAGCAGTCACTATTAACCCACTTTCGACCACAGGATGAATACCCGTTGCCGACCAAAGGCGCTCAATAGGTAACAACATTAAGGTGATTGCAAGTGCAAAGCCAAAAAGATAAAAAATGGAACTTGATGTCGATTTTGGATTAACAAAACCGCCCCACTCTTTGCTTGCGAGCAAAAATATACCCGCACAAAACAGCATAAAAAATTTAAGGGGTAATAAAAAGATGCCCGCAATAACAAGAGGAGCCAAAATTAGTGCGGTTATTATTCGTTGTTTCACAGAAACATCCTGTTAAATTTAGTTATATAATCACGGCACGTCAAAGATACAAAACATCTTGAGATGACATGAATACCAAAATCAGCGTGCAGTAACTTGCTCGCTAGTTTGTCCGAAACGGCGCTCTTTACCAGAAAAAACATCCAATGCATCTTGAAATGCCTCGGCATCAAAATCAGGCCATAATATATCGGTAAAATAGAGCTCTGCATAAGCGAGTTGCCATAATAAAAAGTTACTAATACGATGATCACCACCGGTACGAATCATGAGATCTACCGCAGGTAATGAGTGCAAATTCATCACGTCATTTAATCTTTCTTCGGTGATCTCATCAGGTGTTAATTCACCTTTTTCAACTAATATCGCTAATTGTTTGCTAGCTTGAGTAATATCCCAGCGACCACCGTAATTAGCTGCAACATTTAACACCAAGCCACTGTTATGTTCAGTGATTTTTTGTGCTTGAAGCACTTTTTTTTGTAAACGCTCACTAAAACCAGAAAGCTCACCAATAATATTGAGCTTGATATTATGCTTATGCAGTTTTTTAACTTCACTGCCTAATACAGTAAAAAAGAGCTCCATTAGCATATTGACCTCTTTTTTAGGTCGCTTCCAATTTTCGCTACTAAACGCATAAATAGTTAATGCTTGAATCTGTTTTTCATTAGCAAAACTGATCGCTTTACGTAATGACTTTACACCATGCTTATGACCAAAGACACGATGCTTGCCTTTACTTTCAGCCCAACGCCCGTTGCCATCCATAATAATCGCAACATGCCTTGGCAATGTTTGTTGTTCGGTTACAGTTGTCACACTTAATCCTAAGGAATCGTACAAAATAACTTGCGATAAATTGTTTCCAAAAAACCTTAAATGACTGGCTATTTTAAAAATAAACCGCAAGTAATGTTGAAGCCAATTCTAAGTAATCACAGGAGCAGATAAGCCTATCTACCCCCATGCAGATTATACTTCCATCAACTCTTTTTCTTTAACAGCGAGCAGTTCATCAACCAGTTTCACGCTCCCATTAGTCACTTTTTGTACTAACTCTTCACCTTGACGTAACTGATCTTCACTGATCTCTTTCTCTTTCTCTAACTCTTTTAAATCACCGTTCGCATCGCGACGAATATTACGAATGGCAATGCGACTATTTTCAGCTTCACCACGTACCACTTTGATAAGATCTTTACGGCGTTCTTCCGTTAAGGGTGGCAATGGAATACGAATAACCGTGCCAGCAGACATTGGGTTTAAGCCCAGATTTGACCCCATGATTGCTTTTTCAACAGCAGCAATCAGTGTTGCATCAAAAACCGTCACTGTTAAGGTGCGCGAATCTTCAGTAGAAACATTGCCCACTTGGCGAAGTGGTGTATTGCTTCCATAATATGGCACCATAATGCCATCTAATAAACTAGGATGCGCACGACCAGTTCGGATTTTTGCTAATTGGCCTTTAAATGACTCAATTGTTTTACTCATGCGTGTTTGTGCATCATCTTTAATTTCGTTGATCATAATATTTATCCTGTATGTTTTTTATTTTTCTTCTGAATTTTCAGTTTCTGCAAATTCAATTGTTTCACAATGGGTAATTGTAGTCCCCTCTTTTTCGCCCATGACCACACGATTTAATGCACCTGGTTTATTCATGTTAAAGACACGAATAGGTAAACTATGATCACGTGCTAATGTAAATGCGGCTAAATCCATCACCTTTAATTCTTTTTCTAATACCACTTGGTAATCAATTTCTGCATACAGTTTGGCATCCGGGTTTTTCACAGGATCTGCATCATAAACACCATCTACTTTTGTCCCTTTTAAAACCGCATCGGCTTCAATCTCAATACCACGTAAACAAGCAGCAGAATCAGTAGTAAAGAAAGGGTTACCCGTGCCGGCAGCAAAAATAACAACCGTGCCTAATTTAAGATGTTTAATCGCTTCTGCCCAGTTATAATCATCACACACACCCTTTAATGGAATAGCAGACATTAAACGAGCGTTTACGTGTGAACGGTGCAGAGCATCACGCATTGCGAGGCCATTCATAACGGTTGCAAGCATCCCCATATGATCGCCTACAACACGATTCATGCCTGCTTCTGCAAGACCTGCACCACGGAAGATATTACCACCACCGATAACAAGGCCAACCTGTACACCCGCCTCAATCAATCCTTTTATTTCTAACGCCATGCGATCTAATACTTTTGGGTCAATACCAAAGCCTTCTTCGCCCACCAGGGCTTCACCACTTAATTTTAATAAAATACGACGATATGCTGATTTTGGATTGGTACTCATAAATTCATTCCTCAAAGTAGACGTGATTGCATTAATAAGTTGTTTAAAGATCAAACACTTTATTAATAAAATCATCGTATTTTAAATATAAAAGAACCGCAGATCTAGTCGCGGTTCTTTTTTTATTGTTTTCTAAGTCGATTAATGACTAACCTTTAGCGGCAGCCATTGTAGCAGCAACTTCAGCAGCAAAATCTTCTTCTTTCTTCTCAATACCTTCACCCACTTCTAAGCGAATGAATGCTTCAACGTCAGCACCAGCATCTTTAAGAAGCTTGCCCACTTTCATTGAAGGATCTTTAATAAATGATTGACCAGTAAGGCTCACTTCACCAGTGAATTTAGCCATACGACCTTTCACCATTTTTTCAGCGATTTCAGCAGGCTTACCACTTTCGATAGCAATTTGTAATTGAATCTCTTTTTCTTTCGCTACTACGTCAGCAGGCACATCTTCCGGCTTAACATAAGTAGGCGCAGCTGCAGCAATGTGCATTGCGATATCTTTCGCAAGGTCAGCATCGCCACCTTTAAGCACAGAAATAACACCAATTTTACCACCGTGTATATATGCGCCAAGGTTTTCACCTTCAACGATCTGCAGACGACGTACGGTAATGTTCTCACCGATTTTAGCAACTAGGTTAGCACGTGCTTCTTCCACAGTAATATCGTCATATGCTAATGCATTTAATGCTTCAACATCTGTTATTTTATTTGCTAATGCGATATCAGCAACTTGATTAGCAAATGCTAAGAAGCTTTTATCCATTGCGACGAAATCAGTTTCACAGTTAATTTCAGCAACAAGTGCAACCGTACCGGCTGTTTTTGCTAAAATAACACCATCAGCAGCAACACGGCCTGCTTTTTTAGCCGCTTTAATTGCACCAGATTTACGCATATTTTCAATTGCAAGCTCGATGTCACCATCGCTCTCAACTAATGCTTTTTTACAATCCATCATACCTGCAGCAGTACGTTCACGAAGTTCTTTAACTTGCTTAGCTGTAATAGCCATTGTCGAATTCCTAATATTATATCTATAAAAAAGGGGAGCCTAAACTCCCCTATTAACAAGGGTTTTCTAAGTAATTTAGAAAATCTTATTTTTCAGCAGTTTCTTCAACAAAGCCGTCAGCTTCAGCTGCCACTACAACATTTTCTTGGCGACCATCATTAATGGCCTGAGCAGCTGCTTCTAGGTACAATTTAATAGCACGGATAGCATCATCATTACCAGGAACAACGAAATCGATGTTATCTGGGCATGAGTTAGTATCTACAATAGCGATAACTGGAATACCGAGGTTATTCGCTTCTTTAATTGCAATGTGCTCGTGATCTGCATCGATAACGAAGATTACATCTGGGATACCGCCCATGTTTTTGATACCACCAAGCGTTTTGTCAAGTTTGATTAACTCACGAGAACGCATCAGCGCTTCTTTTTTAGTTAACTTTTCAAAAGTACCGTCTTGGCTTTGAATTTCAAGGTCTTTCAGACGTTTGATCGATTGACGAACTGTTTTCCAGTTAGTCAACATACCACCTAACCAACGGTGATCAACAAAGAATTGATCACAAGAGGTCGCTGCTTCTCTAACTACTTCAGATGCAGCACGTTTAGTACCAACAAAAAGAACTTTACCTTTTTTAGACGCTTTTGCTTCTAAAAAGTTAAGTGCTTTATTGAACATTGGCACTGTTTTTTCAAGGTTGATGATATGAACTTTATTACGAGCGCCAAAAATGAATGGTTTCATTTTTGGGTTCCAGTAACGAGTTTGGTGACCGAAGTGAACGCCAGCTTGTAGCATATCGCGCATTGATACATTTGCCATTTTGAATTTCCTTTATATAGGGGTTAGGCCTCCACGTATCCCATAAACTCGACCAGTTTCAATAAATTGAAAGCAGCACCCCGAGTTACGTGACGATACGTGTGTGTTATTGTAACCACGTTATTTTCAATTTAGTTTTCTATTGAAAAATGCTTGAAAAAATCATGATAAGTTAAGTGAGCATTGATAGTTAAAATCAAACAAAAAAATGAACTATCAAACTCGATGCGCTTTATATCATATTTTCAAACTCAGCTCAATAAATTCAGTGATGAGTTAGGCTAAAAATTATTCCTTGGCACGCCTTTGAAATACAATAATTGCAGTAAATAATGCAACAAGTTAGCCGTGTTACATCATTGTCTGTATATAAAGCAGCGAGCTACAAGAAATAACAATCCACAGCACAATCCCCAATATCAATGGTTTTATACCTGCACTTTTAATTGCTTTTAAAGGTAAGACCTCAGCCAATTAAAAATAAACAGACGACCAACAAGCGTTTTTAAATGAAAAATAGTTACGATATATCCCATCAAACGGTGGCAAATAATAGGTAACGACAATGGCAATGCAGTAATAAAATAGATAAACTTTTATTGTAAAGAAGCCAACAGTTAAGTATATTCGATTGAATTTAACAAGTTGCTAATAATTACTTAACAAAAAAACTACATTTATCTTATATCCTAAATGGCCACAACGATAAAGGGGTCAAACTTCACTAGCGTGAACAGCCATATTTCTTTATAGTTCTAACCTTAACTTTTAAAGCGACCAAACATAGAGAAAAGCAGATGGCAGCGATTATAAAAACCAGTGAAGAAATCGACAAAATGCGCATTGCAGGGCAACAGGCAGCAGATGTATTAACCATGATTGAACCTTTTGTTCAGGTGGGTATTACCACCAATGAACTAAATCAGCGTTGCCATGATTTTATCGTCAATGAGCAGGGTGGTATTCCTGCCCCACTGAACTATCACGGTTTCCCTAAATCTATCTGTACCTCACTTAACTATGTTGTTTGTCACGGTATCCCCAATGATAAACCTCTTAAAGAGGGTGATATTATTAATATTGATATTACCGTCATTAAAGATGGCTACCACGGTGACACCTCGAAAATGTTCATGGTCGGTAAAACCTCTATCTTAGCAAAACGCCTCTCAATGATTGCCCAAGAGTGTTTATATATCGGTATTAATCTGGTTAAACCGGGTGCCCGTTTAGGTGATATTGGTGCGGCAATCCAAAAACATGCGGAAAAAAACAGTTACTCTATTGTGCGTGAATATTGTGGCCATGGTATTGGTGCGGTTTTCCATGAAGAGCCACAAATTTTACATTACGGGAAAAAAGGCACGGGTGATACCTTAAAAGTGGGCCAATGTTTTACTATCGAGCCAATGGTTAATGCCGGTAAGCGTAACTGTAAAGTGCTCAAAGATGAGTGGACAGTGATCACTAAAGATAAAAAATTATCTGCACAATGGGAACATACTTTATTGGTCACAGAGGCAGGTGTTGAGATTTTAACCCTGCGTCCCGAAGAGACCATTGAGCGACTTATCAATCACGATTAACGCCCCTTTAAGCCACTTTTATTAAGTGGCTTTTTTATTGCTTTCTCTTATTTAGGATCGGCTTCAGAATTACTTGCGCTTTTGTTTTCAAAATAACCAGTCGTTTCAGGCTTTTTGAAAATAATTTAGCGCAAGTTATTGTGTAACGATTCCTTAGAGGTGAACATGGATTTTGAAACCCTTTCCCCCGTCAAGATAAAAACAGAAAACTTAACCCTCCCCTTTCTCAAACAGCACATTCAATCCTTTAATGAATGGCAGGTTGATACCTTTAAAAACCAACAAAATATTACCCTTATTGTGAATCAACGCGCACGTTATATTGATGAACTACTGGCGCGGTTATGGGATTTTGTAGGATTAAATGAAAGCTATGATCTTTCACTGATTGCGGTGGGTGGATATGGTCGAGGCGAGCTACATCCTAAATCTGACATTGATCTATTAATTCTTTCCGAAGATGGTTTCAGTGAGCAATCAGAGCAAAAAATCAGCCAATTAATTACCCTACTTTGGGATCTAAAACTCGATGTAGGTCAAAGTGTGCGTACTTTGCACGACTGTTATGAGCAAGGGAAGGAAGATATTACCGTTGCCACCAGCATGTTAGAGGCACGTTTCTTAATTGGTAACAAACACACCTTCAAAAAATTACTACAAACATTAGAGAGTGACACTTTTTGGCCTTCTGAATCCTTTTTCATTGCCAAAAAAGAGGAACAACAAATTCGCCATAATAGCTGTCATGGTGATGGATATAGCTTGGAGCCCGACCTTAAAAATGGATCGGGTGGATTACGTGATATTCAAACCGTTGCTTGGATCGCAAAATGTCATTTTAATGTACACAGTTTATTAGAACTAACCAGTCTCAACTACATTACCCCAGGTGAATACCGTGAATTAGTAGATTGCCAAACCTTTCTGTGGACAATACGTTTTGCACTGCATACCGTTACTAACCGTCCAGATAATCGTCTATTATTTGACTTCCAAAGTGATGTAGCCGCACTACTGGGTTATAAGGGGGAAAGAAATCAAGCGATTGAGCAGATGATGAAAAGCTTCTACCAAACAATTCATCGTGTCAAAGAGCTTAATGAGATGTTATTGCAATATTTTGATGAAGCGATTTTAGGTAACTTGAACCAGCAAATTGAAAATGTAGATGATCATTTCCAACTACGTGGCCATATGATAGAGCTAAAAACGCATACTTTATTTTATGATCGTCCAGAGATCATTTTACAACTTTTTTTACATATCGCAAAAGATCCACGCATTATGGGTGTTTACTCACCCACGTTACGTGAGTTACGAGAGGCGCGACGTTGTTTAACACAGTGGTTACAAAATATCCCCGAATGTCGCACTCTGTTTATGCAGATAATAAAGCACCCTCGTGGCATGGGACTCGCTTTCACTCTGATGTATGAATATGGTGTATTAGGCGCTTATATCCCACAATGGAGCCGTATTGTAGGACAGATGCAGTTTGATCTTTTTCACGCTTATACCGTGGATGAGCACACTCATAAACTGCTTAAATATATTTACAATTACCCAGTAACCAAAGAAGTACACCCCCTTGCTCATGAGATATATAGCTATTTAGAGAAACCAGAACTGCTGTTTTTAGCGGCTATTTTCCATGATATAGCGAAGGGACAAAAAGGCGATCACTCTACACTGGGTGCTGTCGATGCACGCGCATTTTGTGAGTTACACGGATTAAGTCGCCATGAAAGTAAATTTGTTGCATGGCTTGTCAAAGAGCACCTGACCATGTCGGTGACAGCACAGCGTCGCGACATTAGCGACCCACGTGTGATCATTGAATTTTCCAAAAAGGTCAGTGATGAAAAGCATCTTAATTTTCTCTATTGTTTAACCGTGGCTGATATTTGCGCGACCAATGAAGATACTTGGAATAGCTGGAAAGGGACGTTATTACGAGAGCTCTACCACAGCACTCAAAAAGCATTGCGCCGAGGCTTGGAAAATCCACGTGATATTCGCGATAGGATACGTGACAGACAGCGTAAAACATTAGCGCTGCTAGCTAATTTCAATATTAGCAAAGCAGATGTAAAACCGCTTTGGAAACGTTTTAAACTTAACTATTTCTTTCGTTATAACTCCGCACAAATTGTGTGGCACACCACCAACCTATTAAAACATCAAGATCACAGCCAACCGATGGTTTTAATCAGTGATCAAAATGCGCGTGGGGCGACTGAAATTTTTGTTTATCATAAAGATATGCCCGCTCTTTTCTCCGCAGTCGTGACCGAGATAGATAACAAAAAACTCAGTGTCCATGATGCCAAAATACTCTCTAGTCGTGATGATTTTTCACTCAGTACTTTTACCGTGTTAGAGCAAGATGGCGAACATATCGACCCTGATAAAATACAGCGTTTAAAAATGGCAATTGAGAAAGCACTGCTTTCGCCTGAAAAGGTAAATAGTCAACAAACACGCTTAATACGCATTAAGCGCCAGTTTAAATTTGAACCGGAGGTGACCTTCTTACCCACTAAACGCAAACGCACACAGCTTGAAGTAGTCGCATTTGATGCACCGGGAATTTTAGCTAATATTGGTGAAGTATTTCGACGCAGTGGTTTAATGCTAGATACCGCTAAAATCACCACCATTGGCGAACGTGCAGAAGATCTGTTTATCGTCAGCACAGAAGATGGCGATGCACTAACAGAGCAACAGGAGCAGAACTTAAAAGCGAATTTGATTGCAGAGCTCAGCCCAGAGAAAGAGTAAGTACCGTGTGGCTTCGTGGGGAATGGTTTGTTGCTATGACCAAGAACATTTAACCACGAAGGCACGAAGGCACGAAGGAAAATGAAGTTAAATTCTTTGTCTTTCTTGGGACGTGAAACTTTAGTTTCGCTTTTACTCTTGGCGCAGCTAAAGCAGC
>NZ_ATUO01000046.1 GCF_000420245.1 Psychromonas hadalis ATCC BAA-638
CAAAAGTAAGCTAATTATTCATCGGAAGTGGGACTTTAGTCCTGCCTTTTGATGCTTGAATTAACAACTGACCAGAAAGCAAACTCATTCTGTTTGTTTTAAACCCGTTTTCCCTGCTAGATCCCTCACATACATTAGCCGTTTTATTCATCACCTAAGCACTTACGAGTATAGGTAGAATAAACATCCTTTTTCTTAATACCTAAAATGGCTTACCTCCTATTTTCCACATTTACCTCTTTTTTCATTGCTCTGAGGGAGTGAAATACTGACATTTATCGCCTATTATTCAATTCTTTTACAAAATTACAGGTAAAAATGCAAGTCCCTCCCGCGGTTGTCTAAACCCGCCGCCTCTATTTATGATGAACTTGCCTTTATTCAAACAAACTCATCTGAGGAGGAGCTCGACTTTCCGCCTGTAAGCTCTTTACTATTTTTTCATTCTTTTTATGAAGGTGACTGAGTATCTTTTCTCTCACAGCTGGATCTTCAATGCTTGCAACGATCTTAACCACACCAGCGCCTTGATGACAGGTTTCTATCTCTATCCCAAAGACCCTTTTGAGCCTTTGCGCCCAGGTCATTGAGTTGCGTTTTTTTTGTCGATTTTCTCTTCGAGATTATCGTCCAGCATCGTCTGCGTCACTGATTTACTTTGTTTACCCTTATTGGGTGTCACTTCTGCTCTTTGCTTACTGTTTGATGCAAAAACACCATGAAACCTTGTTAGATTCTCCCTTGTTTTTGGTGAAATGCATAGGACATATATGCAAGATTAAAGACCTGATACGAATGGCACTGCATTAAGGAAATTTTTAGATAAAAAACTGATTAAATAATAATTAAGGGGCATGAGCTAAGTTGTAAGTCTCCAGATATGGGTAAAAAAGAGATATGGATTTATTTATTGGCTAACAATATAATTCGAATTTTGATGGCACAAACAGCGAAAGAGTTTAACCTTAAGATAAGATCAATTAGTTTCAAAAATGCATTGCAAATATGGAATTCAGTTTCAGAAAAGTTCAAAAATTCAATGCAAAACATCAAGAAGTTTTTTTATAATTGCAGGCCATAAGGTAGGAAATAGGGCCGGACGCGTAGAGCCTAGAGCAAGAAAAAAAGAGCCTCAGCTTATAGTTTATTGATGCTACCAAGACATGAGGCTCGCGCTAATATTCTGAAAAATGGCCACCCTCCCAAGCAGAGAAAAAACACAGGATCTAAGGGTGGACAGTGCCATTCAGACAAGGCGTAGTATGATGACCTTACCAGAGATTAATAAAAAGACATTAATCCTCTCTCGGTAGAATGAAATAAAAGACTTTCATTCTTTAATGACTAGCCCTTATCGAATACTGCAACGCCGAATTACTATGGTTGCACAAGAGGCGAGCTGGCGACCCACAAGGCAAGCATCTTCGTTGTCTTTCGAGAGATTAACAAAAAGACATTAATCCTCTATCGACATTGATTAAATGCCAGCGTTTAACAATTCGTTAGAAAACATCGATTGAACCCGCTAGACCTTCAACTTTCTGCCTAGAACCTACTCACCTCACTGAATTTTGCACCTTGAATGATAACGGGCATATAATATTAAGAACCCATGGGATCGCGTCTTGTCTTTTACCATTAACAAACTGAAATTGAGGAATTTCACAGGTAAACAGAGTAATATTGCTAAGTCACTTTATGCACTCAAGTTTGAAAATGCTTGTCAAAGTGATTTATCTAAATGTCATGCGCTTCCGCCCACTCTTTTAAGCGCGTTAAAATATCTAACGCAGTACAACCAAACTCGGTTATCTCATAGGAAACTGCAATAGGCCTATCGCTAATCACGTGACGAGTCACCAAACCTTGGCTCTCCAATTCCTTCAAACGTTGATCGACCATTTTTTTACTCGCACCACCAAGCATGCGTGCCAAATCATTAAATCGTACCGGACCATCTTGTAGATGCCAAAGTATCGAGGCTTTCCATTTCCCTCCCAAAGCACGCATACCACGCTCAACCGAGCAAGGTTCAATACAAGGATTTATCACTTTTTTTTGACCGTTAGCCATTGTTTCTATTGTTGTTTTCATTTTAAACCTAGTGGTTACTAAAAGTATACTGGTTGCTTTTATATCCCAGTGTATCAAAATAAGGCAAATACAACGCATTTAAATTTACAGTCAACGAGGAAGCCCCCCCTATGTCAACGTTAACGTCTTATGACCCTAGTACCCGTGAAGCAATCGGAACCGTTGTTATAACAACGGCAGAACAAATGCCGGCATTAGTCACATCCTCACGCAAGGCACAGAAAAGTTGGGCGGCATTATCATTAACGCAGCGTCAGCAGATAGTGACTCAGGCATACCAACATTTAGAATCAGTACAAGATCAACTGGCTAAATTGATTAGCCAAGAAATGGGAAAAGACCATCAACGTGCAACTTATGAAGCGGGTGGCACCATACAGAGTGCCGCTTACTTTGCCCAAGAAATTACAGCCGCATTGAGCAATGAAATGCTCGATAGAGGAACTGAATTACAATACCGAGCGCTCGGTGTGGTCGCGGTGATATCTCCTTGGAACTACCCATTAGCCATGGCCAATAATTTATTGATGCCCGCATTAATGGCCGGTAATAGTGTCGTTTTAAAACCTTCAGAAGAAACGCCACTTGTCGCTGAGCTGTTTGTTAATACGTTAAATAAAATTTTGCCTGAGAATGTATTACAGCTTGCTCAAGGTGATAAACAGACGGGACAAGCATTGGTGAGCAGTGATATCAATATGGTTGCGTTTACCGGTTCAATGGCCACTGGTAAACATATTATGGCCAATGCGGCACCGGGTTTAAAACGTTTAGTGATGGAGCTCGGCGGCAATGATCCTCTGATTGTGATGGCCAGCGCTGATATTGATGCAGCGGTACAATTTGCCGTTGCCAGCTCTTTTGAAAATACCGGACAAATGTGTACCTCAACAGAGCGTATTTATGTTGATGCACGTATTGCCGATGAATTTGAGCGTAAAGTTGTTGCCTTAGCGGGTCGCTATAAAGTGGGCCCATGGCATCAAGCGCAGGTTAATATTGGTCCTATCGTGAACCACAAACAGCATCAAAATATCGTGGCACAATTACAAGATGCCACGCGCAAAGGCGCTCAACTATTACTCGGACGTGATGATTATACTTCACCCTTTATCCAACCCACTGTGATCACCGGTATCACGCCAGATATGCTCTTAGAGCAAGTTGAAACATTTGGCCCTGTTGTGGTTATCAGTCATTTTGAATCCATTGATGAGGCAATTACGCGCGCCAATGATAGTCCCTACGGCTTAGGTGCGGTTGTTTTTGGTGGCCAAGATGCACATGCGGTTGCTGAGCAACTGGAAGCGGGCATGGTCGGAGTTAATCAAGGTGTAGGTGGGGGTAATGCGCCGTGGGTGGGTGCCAAGCAAAGTGGCTTTGGTTTTCATGGCACAGCGGCTGGACATCGCCAGTTTGCACAAGTGCGCGTGATCAGTCAATAACACCATTGTATGTATAAGATAAGGTCAAATATCATGAATAAATCATCTTTTAATAACGATTACTTTGTTGTCGCCTATGAAGCGGGCGCAGAGCACCCAGCATTACCCACTTGGGCAAATAATAAGGCGAATATCGCGAAGTTATCCGACTCATCTCCTCAAAAAGTCACTAAAAAAATGCTTGCGCAAGTACCTGGCGCATTTCAACTGCTCAATGTATTTTCAAAAGATGAGTGCGAACGTCTGATCGCTGTAAGTGAGTCAATGGGATACTTAGCCGATGCAGCCGTTTCACTGCCTCGGGATATACGTCATAATGACAGTCTCACTTGGGTTGTGGATGCACAGACAAATGGCATTATGTGGGATCGCATTAAGCACTTAATGGTTGACGACCAAGGTATCTTCAATGGCAAATTAGCCTTGGGGTTAAACGCGCGTTGTCGTTTTTATCGTTACAAAAAAGGGGATTATTTCAAGCCACATTCAGATGGTGCTTGGCCTGGCAGTCGTGTCATTAATGATCAGTTAGTGGCCGATGCTTATGCTGATCGTTTTAGTCAAATGACCTTTTTAATCTTTCTGAGCGAAGACTTTGCAGGCGGTGCAACACGATTCTTAGTAAATGCGGGCGATTCAAGCCAACCCGCCCATCGTGGCGATAATGTTAAAGAGATAGATATCCGCACGGCATCAGGCTCAGTACTTTGTTTTCCCCATGGTATGCACCCTTTACACTGTATTCATAGTTCAGAGCCGATTCACCAAGGGGTGAAATATATTATCCGCACCGATGTCTTATTTGAATTGTAGCAGCAGCATTTATTGCTTAACTCAGATTGATAAAGCGGGTCAGTTTAGTAAACGAGACGGTGATCCCCCTTAAATTTATCATCAAAGGGGCAGTGGACTCATCCATTTGGCCCCCTATTTAAGGGGGTTATGTGCCCTTTTTACTCTAGTAAACTAAGTCGCGAATGCCCCATTACGCCATAAAAGTCTATAAATCTGAGGCAAGATTTACTGACCACTACAAGCGACTCATTTCAAGATGAAGTGTAATTATGAGTTTCTCCAAAAACATGTTCAACTCCCGCTGTAAATGTTGATATATCATCAAGGTACAAAACCCTTAAGTTTTTAATTGCTCTTGAACATGACACATAAAGTAAATTTTTTGTATTTTCAAATTTACATTTAGCATCATCTCCTAACCCTGATGGATCAATTACATCTGAAAAGTAATTCAAAAACTTTCTCTTGTCACGCCCAAAACTGTTCTCCATGATAATGATGACGTTATTAAACTCAATACCTTTAGTACCATGATAAGTATGGTAAATAACTTCTGAATCTTGCCTATCATTAATAAAGTTATACCATCTCTCATACTCTTCAATATCAAGTGCAAACAAAGCTTCTAATTTTTCTTTTTCAGAATTATATTCGGTTTTATCTTCATAATCTAAGTTCGGATTTAGTTGATCTAATACATAACCGAAAAAAGCATCGTATGACAACTTCTCTTTATCTAAACCGATCACCTCATGAATAACTTTCTTTACATTATTATCACCAAGCGCATATAAGTTAAAAATAGAGTAAAGGAAGGTGTTTAAATTATCGCCTGTTATTAGTTTTAATTGTTGAAGTAATACTTTTAATTCTGCAAAAGATAATGATGAATAGACCTCTTTGCTAAGTAAGGTAGTTAAAGGTGTTTTAGGGTTCTCAAGCAATATTTTTAATTTAATTATTTGATACAAAACACTAGGAACTACCCCCAATTTCCCCAAGTCATTACTTAATAATTCAGTGTTTATGTATTGGAAATTCTTCTTATAATATTGGCTTCCAGAAAATATTGAATACAACTCAGCAAAGCCACTTAACTCAGCTATCAGCTTATTCGTAAGTACCAAGCAATGTAGTTTTTTATCATTATTGATATTCCACTCATCTACATATTTTGAAACAAAAGCGTCTATTTCTTCTTTTTTATTTACAGCTTGAGAATGATAAAACTTAACACTCCCTCCTGTACAATCCTCGTAAATTGATTCTTGCTCTATTTCATCAGCTCTAATCTTATTAATAACCGAAATAACCTCACTAGTTGAACGGCGGTTAAATCTTTTTTTAATATTCCTTAATCCTGAGTGCAAGGACGTAATATTAGATCCGACTCCATCATCATAAATATTTTGAGCCTTATCACCAAAATATCCGATGAATAAATTATGATTAATTTTAAGTGAATGTGCTGATAGTAATTGCATGATTTCAATTACACGAGGACTCGTATCTTGATACTCATCAATTAAAATAAAAGGGTGGCAGTCACCAATGATTTGTTTTAATAAATCATACTTTTTAACCATTTCAAAAGCATACTCTATAAGAGTGTCATGGCTAAATAGCATTTTATGCAAGATATCAGAATTGAATTTTGAGTCGTATCTTACTGCGGTATAATCATCATCTTTTTCTTCTATTTTTTGTAAACAATATTTATAATTTTCAATTTTATAAATTGTGCTTACTACTTTTTTAAAGTTTGCGACACTTTTTAAAATGTTTTCATAACACTCTAGCTCACCATTAAATGCGCCTCTAAAACCCGATGCATTACGACTATAAGCCTTATAAAAAACATCTTTTTTATCTATTATGTAATCTTTAAAAGACGCTTGTAACTCAGCCGATAAATTACGGTATGTCCGATATGTTTTTTCGATCTCAACATCTTCATTTTCATTAAGATTTCTAATCAGCTCTTGTAAGTCCGCTTTAATTTTATTTGTATGGACAATTAGCAGTTCTTTTTGATGTTGCCTTATAAAGCTCCACAGCTTTTCATGGATAGTTGAAACATCCGCTACATCTGAATAACCTAGACGTTCTTTAATTTCATCAACAGCAACATTTGTGTAAGTTATACAAACTACTTTTTGGTTATGCTTTTGTAATTTAGAACCATAATTATTGATAATATATTTTAAGCTCTCTATTAATGCATATGTTTTTCCAGCACCGGCTCCTGCATTAAATATAATATTTTCATTCTTATCTATCGAGTCATAAATTTCTTTCTGAATAGAGTTTTCTTCATTAATAAAATCTTCCGCTATTACAGTTAAACTCATTGCGACTCTCCCACACTTAGAGATTCGGCAACCTTAAACCCTAGCCAAAATAACCCCGCTTGAATGTACTGAGGTAAAACAGGAAGTTCCTCTCCTTCGTCACGAACAATAAACTCATATAGCAGATTATTTGCAAAATCACTTTTACTACCTGATAATTTTTTCTGCAATTTGAATGAGTTTACTTTTAATTGAGATCGATCCTGATTGAGTGCGACTTTACCTACGATGTCTTTGTATATCTCAGGTTTAGTTTTACTAAGCACTTTATTTAATATGTCGTTATCATAGTTTTGTAAAATAAACGCTTCTTCAAAAGAAGTCGCATAATAACCTTCAACTTGATCTTTTTGAAAAACACCACGTAGATTGCCTTCAGTAAAATAACCCACAATGTCTTTAATGCTTTCATTCTTTGAATTGAATTTATGGATAGTTGTATTTGTGGTTTTTTTATCCTTTACGCAGGTTACTTGAGAAAGAGCTTTTTTTTCATCAGGACTTCTTTGGATATCTAAATCCGTAATAATTAATGTTGGTATTTTCAATAGCTTAATCAAAGGCAAGTAAACCAATCCATGAGCACCATTAATATTACATATAGAAATGTAATATTTATTTAAAGCGTCATTCTGATCTATATAATAATTGAGCAAAGTATCTTCGGTAATGCCTTCTACAAATATCACCGCGTCTGCAAAAAACAACTCTGATACTTTAAATTTTATATGCTTTTTTAGAAACTTAAGTTCATTACTTTTGCGTTTATGATAATCACTTTCAGATTCTTCACCCTCGTCATCAAAAACCTCATCTCCAGATACAGCAATATCATCCAAACGAACAATTGAGGATTTTCCTTTTTCCAATGCAATATAATTAATATTATCGAAAGAATTACTGCTATGAATTTTACTATTTAATATGTGGGATGAATGAGTCGTTATGATCAATTGGCTATTAATTTTTTTATTAACTGAAGCTTCCAAAAGGTGCTTAACAGCATCATCAATAAATTTAATAAAGGATTCTTGCATCTGTGGATGCATAAATGTTTCTGGCTCTTCGATACAGATTAAGTTAATTTTACTCTGCACTCCGTCTAAAGGGTACTTTTCTACATATTCAATTATTTCACCAATAATATTCATCAAATTAGTATAGCCAAGCCCAAACTGATTCTCTGGAATAGATAATCCGAATTCACTGTATTCATGCTTTATCAAATTGTTCATTAACTTATCAAACGTTAAATCAGAACTTAATTCCACTTCCAGATGATCGCTTGATTCCACTTTTTTAAGTACATCATTTACTAAGCCATTGTGAGTAGCTGATATCCCGGCAGTAATCTTTTCATTAATATTATCAATGTCTGCAACTAACGTTTCTAAATCGGATGATGCACTCTCAGATTCATAACGATTTTTTATTATCCGATTAAACACTGATGATAAATTTGTTGCATGTAAATTTTTATTTGCAGATATCAATTTCATTTCTATTAAATTACTTATTTTAAATTTGCTATTTTTAGCTTTCTTCCCATCTAAGCCGTAATATTTTATTTTGAAGTCTGTTTTATCTATTAATTCTAAGAATTTTTTGAATGCTAATTTAATAGGATATTTTTTTTCTACAAGTTTAGATACTTTAGTTTTAAATAACTCAACTTCTTTTATGTGATATTTTACTGAAATTTCTAGCTCTGTTAATTCATCACTCGTTGCTGATCCAAGACTAATAAAGTCATCGACATTAGTTACAAGATCATCCTTAGAAATACACACAACTAATTTGAATGACAATATTGGAAGTTCTTCTAACTCTAAAATTGAATATTTGTCTAACAATCGATTTAGATATAAGAAATTGAAATCATTTCCTAGAACTTTATTACCGTCATCTATTAACTTTTCAAGAGCTTTGGTAATAGTTGTTTTTCCTGAATTGTTTTTTCCAACAATCAAAGTTGTTGCTGATGCAATATTATTATCATTTGATTGTTCAGCGTTTTCTATCCTACGAGTTCCAGAAGCTACGAAATAAACCGTATTATTTTCATTTTGAAATTTCCTAAAATTAGTAATTGATAAACTTTTTAGATGCATTCGTAACTCCGAGGAATGATAGGTATAAATACGACAATTTATATAAAAAATCATTTTAAACTAAAAACTTTACTTTTTATTGAGTTAAGTAAGTATTTGATAGCTTAAGAGTGAAAATATTATTCATTAGGCAGGGGTAGATAGCTATGAAAAGGAAAGGGGTCAATATTTTCTCTGCTATTTGTTTTTGCATCAACCGCTGTTTACCCTAAAACTAATTGATGCTGACAACGACAGTATGAAGTGTTTTTTTACGATCTGTCGTTGAAAATGAACGTCGTGTAGTTTTACCCTTATGGCAATAACATCACAGCCAGTTTTTTTAATGAGCGAAGATATCCAAGATTGGAATGCAGATGCAATTTTATTGGTTTTGAGCCGACCAATAACACCCTCCATCGTATCGTGCTTTGGGATACCTGCACGACACTGTCGAAGCCAGTCAAGCTTTAAGTGACCAAGTCGGCAATTTTCTCCCAGCCCTCGACACCCGATATTCCTAGTTCCCATGCTCCGCGTGGGAATTCATACTTGTTTGTTAAGCTCTTATTCACTCCGAATCCTATGCATTACCACACAGAGCGTGGGAACGAGTGTGTATTTGTTAAGCTCTTATTCACTCCAACCCTATGCATTACCACGTAGATCGTGGGAACGAGTGCAATACTTGTTAAGCTCTTATTCACTCCAACCCTATGCATTACCACGCAGAGCGTGGGAACGAGTGCGCGTAAATAGATTCACTTAAAGCAATACGCAAAGTGTGTTTTTAACAGTTTCATCATATTGCGTTTTTGTTTGTATTGTTGAATGATTTTGTCGATCATTGCATACAAAATAACAGCATCGGCCCCGTTCGCTGTTAAAATTTTCTCTAATTTAATTAACAGATCGGTAGCTTGTTGATAAGCCTTATTATTGGTTTGCTCAATAATAGTACCGAGTACCCGATAATATAGATCAACCGCATCTTGCTGGGCAAAGGCAATAATCAGGTTGGCCAGTTTAAGTAAACTGACAGCGTTCGCTTTATGCGCTAATGCCCATAAGCGCGCTTTTTCTAATTCATTTTTATCAAGATAAAAATCTAATAATGCATCCGCATTGTTCGCGATACCTCGCGTGGTTTCAACATAACAATTTGCTAAAATCTGCTCGGTTTTTTCCATAAAGTCACTATCAATCACACCCGTTTGTTGTTGTAATTTTTGTAGATTTTTATAAGCCATAAAGCTCGGGTTATTCGTAAAAAGTTGCCAAGCAAGTTGCCATGCGCCTTTATATTCTGTTAATGCAACACGCACTTTTATCTCATATTCATTACATTGTTTTTTCTCATCGGGCGTATTGGCGCGTTGGTAGGCTTGCTGTAAATAATGTTCTGATTCTAACGGTTCATTATGTTGTAAACACACATCCCCCATTTTTAAATAATCGGCATGATCAAACGCACTCATCGTCATTAAACGGCACTGCTCTTGCCAGTCTTGCGCTTGCTCGGCCTGCTCGATTAACGGTTGTGTTAAATGCTTAAAAGTCCATTTATTATCCCAGTTACTCAAATCCAATCCGGCTTGAACACGTTTTTCGGCTTCTGTTTTACAAAGGTTCAAGAAACGTTTATTCACACCCGCTTGTAGCTCAAAATCATCAGGCACAGCGGGAAAAATATCATATTTAAACACCTGAAAATGCTCAAAGATCCATTGCGCTTTTTTTTCATCAGACCAGAGTTGTTGGTTAAAAAGCGTGGTTAATTTTTCATTAAGTAAACCTTCGATATCAAAACGAAAGCCCCCTGAATCATCAATCTGCTCTAGCACTTTATTTAATCGCTGCAATGCTTTTAAAATAAGCTGCCATTGTTTCTCTATGGTGCACTTTTCGATTGCGGGAAATATAACCTCAAACATCTCCTGTGCATCTGAAAAATAGCCACGGACCTCATTCCATTCCCATACTTGTTTTTTGGGTAACGCTTTAGTGATCAGTTTGCCCAGTTCAGTCGCATTGAGTGCATGGTCTTCATTTAACATGGCCAACTGCCATTTATCAAACTCATGCTCAGAGTCAGCAATATAAGCCATGATGATATCCGTTAACTGCTCGCTTGATTTTTGTTTAAACCAGCTTTTTAATTGTGCTTGTGCACTTATCTGTAGCGCGGTTTCGTTATCACTTATCTCACCTAGTTGTTCTTTGGCGCTACTTTCCACCCGCAAAGCAAGCGCAATAGCATGCTTACAAATATCTTGATAATCTGCAGCCGGGCAATCACAACTGGCTTGTAGCGTTTCACCTTGTTTCGCCTCTGTTTTATGCTCAGTGTTAATCAAGCTCACCTTATAATCATATTGCCCAGAAACTATCGCGGTGGCTTTATCTTTTGTCAGCGATAATTGGCTTACTTTTCCCGCGTGGTAAAGTGAGACACCTAATTGATAGGATTTGTTAGTGGTGCGTTGTTTTATTTCATCTAAATCAAACATGTAGATCTCCTGTATCACCGCTTGTTCCCAGACTTTTCGTGGGAATCTATATTTGTTACGCTTGTATCGCATCCGTAGCTATTTTAATTTTTTGAAAAGACCAATAGCTGATTATTAGCTGGCATAACATGATCATGAATTAAACTAAGGCCCGCTGAATTTGCCAATAATAAGATAGCTTCAATATCACGAATACCGCTATGGTGATCTCTTCCCTTCAGCCATTGATCAAAGCTTGCATTGCTTACACTGGTGAATTCCCCGTGATATTTAAAAGGGCCGTAGATGCAAACATTTGCTTTAGTCGCTAAGTTTTTTGCAATTCCCTTAAAAAATTTAACCACTAATGGCCAACTGATGATATGCAGTGTATTGGCGGTATAGACAGCATCCACTTGCCGATGAGGGGGTGGCGTTGGCCAGTTTTCATTTAAATCCAGTACCATAGGCCGGTGCACGTTCGTTACTGGACTTTCATCTAACCATTTATTAATACCTGCATGATTTATGGCTAAATCACTGGTTTGCCAGGTTAAGTGTGCTAGATTCTGAGCGAAAAAAACGGCATGTTGTCCACTTCCAGAGCCCACTTCCAAAACATGTTGAGTGTGCGCGAATACGCGGGTTAAAATATCTAAAATGGGTCGTTTGTTATTTTCACATGCTTGAGAAAAAGGTTTATCAATCATATTGTTAATCTCATTTTTTGAAAGGTAATAATTGCTGACATTGCTGTTGATACGTTAGCATATGCTGTTGCTCTTGCTGACAAAAATCTTTAATAGCGATCTTAAAGTCAGGATGTTTTATCCAGTGGTAAGAGTGCGTTAATATTGGCTCAAAGCCCCTTTTGATTTTATGCTCACCTTGGGTGCCGGGGTTAAAAACCTTGATGTTTTTTTCAATGCAAAATTCAATACCTCGATAATAACAAAGTTCGAAATGCAAATTGTTGTAGTATTTAGTAGAGCCCCAATAGCGACCATATAGGTGTGTATCATCGTAAAAAAAGAGTGCGCAGGCAATATCTTGTTGTTCATGGCTGGCAATGAGCAATAAGATATGACCGCTCATTTCAGTGACTATTTGTTCAAAAAATGCATAATTCAAGTGCGCTTGATGGCCTCGTTTTAAATAGGTCAGCTGATAGGTTAAATAAAAGAACGCGAGATCCTTTTCTGTAATGTCATCATTTAGTAAGCTACGAATGTGAATATCTTGTTGAATGATCGACTGCCTTTCTTTACGTGTATTGCTTCTTTTACGTGATGTGAAGTTACTCAGAAAATCATCGAAGGTCTTATAATCACGATTAAACCAATGAAATTGCACGGTATTACGCTGATAAACATCCTCGGGTAAAGGCGTTTTGATTTCATCGCAATACAAAATGTGCCAGCTATTAATGTTCTCTTGCTGGCAGTGCTCAATTAACGGTGCTAATAAAGCGCTCACTGAGAACTGGGTAGAAAGTAATTTATCGCTACACACTGGGGTAAAAGGAATCGTGGCCACTAATTTAGGATAATAATCTATATTGTAACGTTTAAATGCATCCGCCCAATCCCAATCAAAAACATATTCTCCCCAAGAGTGACTTTTCAGATACATGGGCATAATAGCCAACACATCATTATGCGTGGTCGCCACTAAATGATGAGCTTGCCAACCTTGTTGAATACTGACGGATTGGCTTTTTTCAAGCGCAGCAAAAAAATCGTAACGCAGAAAAGGGCAAGCTGAGTTATTTAAATGCTGCCAATGACTCGGACTGATGTTTTCAATTGAATTAACGAAATTAATTTTTGTATGGGTATTCAATAGATACTTCCCTCTCGTTAATGGATTTATATAATAAAGATTACCGCCAACAAACCATTTATGCACTTATTGTTTGCCTGCATGGTGTCTTTTTTTCCGTATCACTGTACAAACATCGCTTCATTCTATACAAAAAAACTAAATCAATATCATGATTATACGGGGTGTTTTTGTTAGTTATACCAATGGAATTAATGAAGTGATCAAGTATTTCGCAGGAATTAGGCCAGTATAATATCTGTGTCTGGAACGGTCATTGTTACGCGCAGGGTTTATGTACTCAATTAGGTTTACTGGACTCGGGAGGTGTGATACGTATTGGTTTCATGCATTACAATACTGAGCAAGAGATAGATAAGCTTTTTACGACGTTAAAAAAATCAAACCATTTTGCTTAATTTAAGGGTCTTACATTGAGCCGTAAAAATGACCACCTACTAGTGATCTTTTACCTTGGCAGCCAAATCATTGCACATGCTAATGCCAGCATATTTTCAAAGTGTGTTTTTAACTTATCGTATTGCGCCAAAATGCTTGAGGTAATAAATCGCTCAACTCATTGGCAGCTTAACGACCATAAACTTCACCTCTCATGAATAAACTCCATGAATAAACTCAATGGCTAAACCATCACCATCTGCGCTCAATAAATTGATGCGTATTACTCCCTGACTTAGCCCTATCACCTGTGGTTTCTTAGACGCAACGCCCCTACTGTGCTACTGAGCCTTGACAGTGTTAACCATCAAGATGGTCTAACAAAAACACAATAAAAACAAACCGTTGCTTATACAAAACTAAAATATATTGTTCATGTTACACTGCGATACAACCTTTCTTTTGTTGATGATTAATACTAACTAGCGCTCAATTTTTCAAACGTTATCATCTAACAAATAAACTGTTTGAGACAAAATAAGACTCAATAGCGAGGGTATTTAATCATATTTATGTTTGAAACTTTTAATGCGCAATGGGTTACTAATCATCATTACAAAAAGGCAATTTAGTGAGTATTCTAACGGTTGAACATATCAGTAAAAGCTTTGGCGCATTTCAAGCCGTTAAAGATGTCAGCTTTGAGATTAACCAAGGCGAGATTGTTGGTTTCTTAGGGAAAAATGGGGCGGGAAAAACCACGCTAATGCGCATTATCACCTCTTTCCTTGCGCCATCTTCTGGAAGAATATTCATTGATGGCGATGATATCACTAAAAATTCATTAACCATTCGCGAGAAAGTGGGTTACCTACCAGAAACGCCCCCTTTATACATGAATATGACGGTGTTCCAATATTTAAAATTTGCAGCTGAAATCAAAGGAATTTCCTCAAAAAAACAAACGATTAAAATAGCTAAAGTATTAGAAGAATGTAATTTAGAAGAGGTTAAACAAAAAACTATTTCAACGTTATCTAAAGGTTACAAGCAAAGAGTGGGCATTGCCCAAGCGATCATTCACGAGCCTAAACTGCTTATTTTGGATGAGCCAATGAGTGGTCTAGATCCACTCCAAATTCAACAAGTATTAGCATTAATAAGCAATCAGCGTGAGCAAAGAACCGTCTTGCTAAGCACCCATACGTTGACTGAAATGGAAAAAATAGCACAACGTATTTTAATGATAAAATCGGGTCAGTTGGTGATAGATGAATCCTTGCACACATTACTGAACGGTCACTCGGATCGTTTATCTGAAAGTGATAATAGCCCGTCCAGCCCCGTCACTTTAGAAGAAATTTTTATTAACCATCACCAGCAGCAAACAGGTCCAAAAAACACGAGTAACGACCGATGAATAAAATATTAGCCTTAACTAAAAAAGAACTACATAGCTATTTTAGTAGCCCTATCGCTTATCTTATGCTTTTTGCTTCGCTATCTTTGTTTAGCATGTTTTTTTTCCTGATTATTGATCAAAACAGAGAAGTGTCATTACGCGATATTTTCCTGGTCATGGAGTTTATGTTTATCTTCATCATTCCTTTATTAACCATGAAGTTATTTGCGGAAGAAAAAGCCAACGGGACAATGGAATTTTTACTAACCTCGCCGTTAACACCCACCATGATTGTGTTAGGAAAATACTTAAGCATGCTTATTTTTTACTCCTTGCTTATTGGATTAACCAGTAGTTATTATTTCATTGTTGAATATTTTGGTGATCCCGACCCTTATACTATCTTATCGGGTTATGTGGGTATCTGGTTAGAAGGCGCATTCTTTATCTCGGTGGGTTTGTTGACCTCTTCATGGACACGTAATCAACTTATTGCTGCCATGACATCCTATATGATTCTGTTTTCCCTGTATTTTTCTATCAGTTTGAGCAAATACTTCAGTGGGTTTTCCGAACAGTTTTTGATACAACTGAGCACTCGTACTCACCTCGAAAACTTCGCTAACGGCATGATCACCGCCAACGATATTATCTATTACTTAGCGGGCACGGTGCTTTGTTTGGTATTAACTCGCTTAAGTATCGACCATAGATTGTGGCAATAAACCATGACTAATACTAATAAGAAGACCTTAATGCTTAAGCAATTACTCCCTGTATTAACGGGGTTAGCGATGTTTATATTTACCCTTGGATTATCGTTATTTTATATTGAGGGACACTTTATTTTATTGTCTTGGAGTCTGGCCAGTGGACTAACTATCAGTGGCGCTATTTCCTTGGCTGTTTTGCTGAGGTTGATCAACAAAGGCAACAAAATAGAGACCCCTTTAGTCAACAAATCGCCTTGCCTTAATAAGGCCAGATGGAAACGCTTCGCTGTCGTTTTTAGCATGGTGATTGCTAGCCTGAGTTTTCTAACGGTGAATGTTTATATTGCCAACAGTATCACTATCCGCTGGGATGTGACTGAAGCAAAACAACATACACTATCCCCAAATAGCATTAAATTTATTAGCGCCTTAAATACACCCGTCGAATTAACCGCCTTATTCGTGGGTATGCCACCAAAATATTTACAAGATCTGTTCAACGAGTATGAAAGGTTATCGGGTGGATTGATTAGCACAAAAATAATCGACCCCATTGACAATATTGCTTATGCAGCTCAATTTGGTAATGTCGTTAGTGGTAAAGAACGCAAGGTTATCGTGCAATCAAGTAATGGCCGTAACGATGTTGACTTCACTGATGTAGTATTGACCGAAGAAAAGCTTAGCAATGCCATTGCGCGTGCGAGCCGTGCCCCTAGACAGGTTTATTTTTTGTCAGGCCACGGTGAATATTCACTGTCCAATGAAGACAATGTGGGTTTGTCGAAATTTAAGCAGTTATTAACGGATAACAACATTCAAAGTAACGCACTGATGTTAGGCATTACTCAGGCGATCCCTGAAGATTGTGACGTACTCATTATCGCAGGTCCGCGCAGTGCATTGACCGCACAGGAAGAGATATTAATCGTTGATTACTTAGCATCAGGTGGAAATGCATTATTCTTGATTGAACATGCCCTCGTAACAACCACTGATAAGCCATTAACAGAAGCACAGTTACAACAAAACCCGTCACTAAATGGTATTCTTAATCAGTGGGGACTTAATGTTCAGTCTGATATTGTGGTCGATTTTACTAACCATGTGGGCAACGATGTCGGCAGCCCTGCTACCAAAAATTATGGCAAGCATAAAGCCATAACAGAAGGTTTAGATTACACCTTTTACGTAAGACCACGCTCAATTGAGGTATTAGAAGACCGTCGTTCAAGCATTAAACTTGCGGTGATAGCATCTACTGCATCAAAAGAGAATAGCTGGGCGGAAACCAACAGACACTTAGATATTCAATTTGATCAAGGTATTGATACCCCTGGCCCTGTTCCTATCTCGTATGTGGTACTTGAACAGCATCAACAAAAAAATAGTGAGCAAAAACCACCAGAAAACAAACTCTCAGACACGCGGATTATTGTTTTTACCGATGCAGATTTTTTAACTAATGTTTATATTAATCAATACAGTAATGCGCAGATGGGACTTAATGTTGTTAACTGGTTAGCAGAATTAGACTATCAGGTTTTTCTAAGTACAAAAACCATAAAGGTAGAGCGCTTAGATTTAACCAGCAAACAAAAACGCCAGGTAATGATGATATTGTTGTTACTGTCATTTTTAATTGTCATTGTAGGTAGTGTGGTTTGGTTAAAATCTAAAAATCATTAATCAAATACTGAAATACTGATGATGATAGCAAGCTCCTAGGTTGATATGATTTAATAGATTGACTCAGCCTAGTTAACACATAATGGACTTTATTGATAAATTAAAAACAACCCATCTTCATACTTCTACACAAGAAATGACAGATTGGATTTTTTAGGCTGTTGCTATTTATATTTTATATCGGCCAGCTTTCTAAGTGTAAACTTAGACCGTAATCGGAAGCCCCAAAAAGTATAGTGGAGCAGTAATTCTGGCCCCTCATCTCGAGTAAATGGGTTATTTTCCTAGGGTGCTAACGCCCCCCTAAGCGCCACAAGCCTTTGTAGAGATGATCGTGGTGCATGAATTAGCACACCTACGTATCAAAGCGCACGATAAAGCTATTTATCCATTATGTGAACATATGTTACCTGATTACCAGCAACTCGAATTTGAAATGCGTTTATAGCTGACACAATTAGATCTCAAAATAAAAATCTACTAAGTCACGGAATTGAGAAACTAATCGGCAGTATTTTTATGTTGGTTATACTGTTAATAGAGACTCACAGTGGCCAATATTTATCTCGCGGTAACTTAACCTGAATAACCGTTAATTATTAATGATAAAGTACACTGCGGTCTAAGTTCGTGGTGAGCCACACTGGTTTACTCGTTTTTGCTATCGTAAGTATCATGACATGTACTGTGATACCCCACTGGCTTTTTTTTTCGCACTTTCGTAACGGATACTATTATGCTGTCTATTTTTGATATATATAAAATTGGTGTGGGACCTTCAAGTTCCCACACCAATGGGCCGATGATTGCGGCTTACAACTTTACTCGCCTCATTAAGTCCAATCTTACGCAAGTGGCGCGTATTCAAATTGACCTGTACGGTTCATTATCACTGACTGGGATTGGTCACCACACTGATCGTGCAAGCATTTTAGGTTTACTGGGTAATCGTCCTGACACCATAAAAATTAGTAGTGCTAATCAAGCATTACATAAAGCGATAACCGAACAGCGCTTATTGCTTGCTGGTACTCAGGATATAACGTTTAACTACAAAACTGACCTGTTATTTAATGCTGAAGAACTGCCATTACACGAAAATGGCATGAAAATAAGTGCCTTTGATAACCGTGCGAACTTACTGAACAGTGAAATTTATTACTCTATTGGGGGTGGTTTTATTGTCACAGAAAAGGAACTAAAAGAAGGCAGTAACGCACCGGAAACAGAGGTGCAATACCCGTTTAAAAGTGCAGATGAAATGTTGCTATTAGCGGATAAAAATGGATTAAGTTTAGGGGCGATGATCCTTAAAAATGAACTGGCTTTCAATGACATCGATGTCATCAATCAAAAAGCGGATCAGATATGGCGGGTGATGACACGTTGCATGCAAAGAGGCTTTGAAACAGAAGGCATACTTGAGGGAGGCTTAAATGTTGTCCGACGCGCGCCAAATCTGTTAAAAAAACTAGAAGCTAATGCGATTTATGAAACAGATCCCATGGAAATTTTAGATTGGATTAATCTATTTGCTTTTTCTGTTAGTGAAGAAAATGCAGCGGGTGGTCAAGTCGTTACCTCTCCAACCAATGGTGCAGCAGGTGTTATTCCTGCGGTATTGACTTATTACCACCAGTTTATAAAAGAATTGGATACCAAGAAAATAAAAGACTTCCTTGCCGTTTCCGGTGCAATTGGCATTTTATATAAAACCAACGCATCTATTTCGGGTGCAGAAGTGGGTTGCCAAGGTGAAGTCGGCGTATCGTCATCAATGGCGGCCGCCGGTTTAACGGCTTTACGGGGTGGCAGTAATGAACAAATTTGTATTGCGGCTGAAATTGCAATGGAGCACTCTTTAGGAATGACCTGCGATCCGATGGGCGGACTTGTGCAAGTACCTTGTATTGAACGCAACGCAATGGGCGCCGTGAAAGCAATTAATGCCTCAAGAATGGCAATGAAAAGAAATAGTAAATGCCTTATTTCATTGGATAAAGTAATCGAGACCATGTACCAAACAGGTAAAGACATGAATAGGAAATACCGTGAAACCTCTCTGGGTGGCTTAGCCTTAATTCATCTTGCTCCACCCTGTGAGTAGTATTTTTTTAAAGAAAAGAAGTCCGCTTCTTTTCCCTGGGTAACGCTAGTTTTTAATAGCTTAAAAAGCAACAAAAGGTAATGATTATAATTGTTATATTGCACTTTTAATAAAACTTGTTAATATCGGAAAATAGTCGGGGAGCCTTAGTGTATTTTAAAAAGGCTGAGATAGTACTTTTAGACCCGTTGAACCTGATTCAGTTAATACTGGCGTAGGGAACTATTTAGCTTGCTGTAACTCATTTAATTCACCCAGTGTTTTAAAGTCTTGCTTGATAACGTTCCTGATCTGTCTGTGTTAGGAGCTTTTATGTCACATTTTACAGACCCAACATCTACGACCGAAAATACCGCGAGTAATCAAATATCATCGACCCCGATTGTATTAACCATTGCAGGTTCTGACAGTGGTGGCGGTGCGGGAATTCAAGCAGACATTAAAGCAATTTCTGCAACGGGCAGTTATGCCTGCTCAGTCATTACTGCGATCACGGCACAAAATACGTTGGGTGTTTCTGCAATTTTCCCTATCCCCCTTGAGCATGTTGCAAAGCAACTTGATGCTGTATTTAGCGATCTAAATGTGGTTGCCGTTAAAGTGGGTATGCTCGCCGACAGCGACATTATCAACGTCGTGACCAATAAAATAAAACAATATCAACCTACTTTTTTAGTGGTGGATCCGGTGATGGTAACGCGTAATGGCGATCTATTATTACAACCCTCTGCGATCGCTACGCTTAAGTCCGCACTACTTCCCATGGCGAATATTATCACCCCCAATTTACCTGAAGCAGCGCTATTGGTTGGCTGTGAAATCCCCCAAAACGAAGCGCAGATGACACAAATGGTCTCAGCACTACGTCAATTGAATGAGCATGCGATACTGCTCAAAGGGGGATACTTAACGCAAGATGAAAATAGTAACGATCTGTTGATTTTACCCAAACAGGTTCATCACTTAAATGCAAAGCGTATTAACACCGGTAATACGCATGGCACAGGTTGTACGTTATCATCAGCGATTGCTTCCTATTTAGCACAGGGCCATGCGTTACTGCCTGCCGTACAACGGGCTAAAAAATATATCACCAAGGCAATCAGCCATGCAGATGAATTACAGATAGGCAATGGTCATGGTCCGGTAAATCATTTTTTTAACGGCCATCGCGATGTCAGGTAAGCAAGCAATAAAAACGATTAAGGAAGGCGCCGTTAGTATCACCATAAAAAATGGCTACCTGCGTTACCTTGATAGTGAAGAAGTCATCTTTAAGCATCTTAATGTTAATATTAAAGCCGGTGTTTGGACCTGTATTTTAGGCCGCAGTGGTTGTGGGAAAAGCTCTTTATTACGCTATCTAGCTAATTTGCTTGAAGAAAAAGTGTTATGGAAGGGGAAGTTAACCACCGCACCTCTTTGTGATAGTAAACATGAGATTGCCTATATGGCACAGCAGGATCTACTGATGCCATGGTTATCGGTATTAGATAACGTTTTGCTGAGTACAAAATTCTCTGCAACAGATAAAATAAAAATACAGCATGAAAAGGCGCAAGATTTATTAATAAAAGTTGGCTTAAGTGATAAAGCTCACTATCTACCCCAACAATTATCCGGTGGTATGCGCCAACGTGTCGCGCTGGCCAGAACGCTGATGCAGGACAAACCTATCGTATTAATGGATGAGCCATTTTCCGCGTTAGATGCTGTAACACGTTACCGCTTGCAAAACCTTGCTTATCAATTATTGCAAGATAAAACCGTAGTGCTGATAACCCATGATCCTCAAGAAGCCATTCGTTTAGCTAGCCAACTTTATATCATGCAAGGCAAACCCGCCTATGCAGAGCTATTGTCGGTACCAGAAACTAAGCCACCACGTGATTTTGATGCACAAGGGGCACAGTTGCAACAGCAAATAATGCATCGCTTAGAGCAAGATTATGAGTGATTTAAAACAAGTTAATATCATGTTGACACAGCTAAAAAAGAAAGCACATCACTCACTCCCTGTGTTACGTTTAATCATCAGTGCGACAGTGATTATTAGCCTATGGCAGGCGATTGTGGTTATCTTTGAGATGCCTTCGTTTATTCTTCCTAGCCCCTTTTCTGTCTTTGATAAACTCATTGAGCGAGCCCCAGTGTTATTGAAACACAGTTGGGTGACAGCACAAGAAATTGTGTTGGGCTTATTATTAGGCTTAACCATGGGTCTGTTATTTGCGTTGCAAATGTTACTTTTTAAACCGGTTAAACGCTGGTTATTACCTATTTTGATTGCTAGTCAGGCGATTCCTGTTTTTGCTATTGCACCGATATTAATGCTCTGGTTAGGGTATGGCATCGCCTCTAAAATTGTCATGGCGGCATTAATCATCTTTTTCCCTATCACTACCTGTTGTTACGACGGTTTACGTAATACTCCCGTGGGCTATCTGGATCTCGCCAAAACCATGGGCGCGACAAAATGGCAAATGTTACGCCATATTCAGTTTCCAGCAGCATTGCCGACGCTAGCTTCGGGTATTCGCGTGGCCGTGGTTATTGCACCGATTGGCGCCGTTGCCGGTGAATGGGTTGGCTCGAGTGAGGGCTTGGGTTATCTGATGTTACAGGCGAATGCACGCATGATGATTGATGAGATGTTTGCAGCCCTATTTATTCTCTCGGCTTTATCCGTCACGCTCTACTTTGTGGCGGACAAACTATTAAAAAAATTCATCTACTGGCAAGTTTAATAAAATTTTATCCAATAACTAAAACAATAATATCAAAGGACGTTTAATGAAAAAGACTACACTGTTAAGTGCACTGGCACTCACCACCACACTACTTTCTGCCACTGCGCAGGCTGAAACCAAGAAATTAACCTTAATGCTAGATTGGTTTGTGAATCCCAATCACGGTCCGATAGTCATCGCACAGCAGCGTGGTTACTTTAAAGATCAAGGTTTAGAAGTTGTTATTCAAGAGCCTGCAGACCCAAGCATGCCACCTAAACTTGTGGCTGCTAACAAAATTGATTTAGCGATCACTTATCAGCCCAATTTAACCATTGATGTCGCAGCAGGTTTGCCACTGATTCGCTCCGCGACATTAATCGCGACACCACTTAATACCCTGATGATCTTAGATAATGACAAGAGCAAGATAAAAACACTGGCGGATCTAAAAGGTAAAAAAATTGGTATCGCTATCGCGGGTAATGAAGAGGCAACCATTGGTACTATGTTAAAAACCGCCGGTGTTAATTACGATGAAGTTGAAATTATCAATGTCGGTTGGGCGCTGTCTGCTTCACTGGCATCAGGTAAAGTGGATGCGATTTGGGGGGGATTACGTAACTTTGAAACCAATCAACTTGCACTAGAAGGTTATAAGTCGAAGGCATTTTTCCCAGAAGAACATGGCGTGCCAATCTACGATGAACTGATTTTTGTCGCTAATGCTAATCACTACGATAAAGACGCTATTCTAAAATTTAATAAAGCGATTGAACAAGCTGCTATTTATATTGTAAATCACCCAAGTGCGGCTTGGAGTGAGTTTGTCGCTTATGCACCCGATACATTAAATAATGAGCTTAACAAACGCGCATGGAACGATACCTTAACGCGTTTTGCGCTTCGTCCATCGGCTATTGACCTAAAACGTTACGATGATTATGCACAGTTTATGTATTCACAAAATATCATTAAGACACTACCTAAAGCCAAGGATTACATCCCGACTCTTCAGTAAACTGCATTAAGTTAATCTCAGGGGCTACCCGTAGCCCCTTAATCACCCTTCATATAAAAATACCTAACCCGATATAGAGTTAAACTATGAATCATCAAGATCTCATTAATGCCTGTCGTAAAGATTGGGACGCCTACACAAAACATGCTTTCGTGCGCCAATTAGCCAAGGGCACATTAGCGCAACCGTGCTTTTTACATTATCTGAAACAAGATTTTTTATTCTTAAAACAATACGCACGTGCCTATGCACTGGCTATTTACAAAGCGCGCACGATAGCGGATATGCGCAAAGCACTCCCTAGCGTGCATGCATTATTAGACACTGAGATTGGGCACCATATTAGCTATTGTGCTAAGTGGGGATTAAGCGAGGCAGATCTTGAGGCTGAAGATGAAGACTTCGGCACGGTAGCGTATACCCGTTATGTATTGGACGCCGGTATGCAAGGCGATATTGTTGATTTGTATGCAGCTTTGGCCCCGTGTTCTCTCGGTTATGCTGAGATTGGCCGAAATTTGTGTCACGATGCCAAGACCAATAGAGCTAATAACCCCTTTGAAAGTTGGATTGCACTGTATGGCGGGAATGAATTCCAGCAGAGTGTACAGCAGACCACTGAGCATATTGATGCCTTGCTGGCAGATATTGACAAAGACAGCCGACGTGGCCAAGAGTTGATTACTGTGTTTAGAACTGCAACACGCATGGAAATCGCTTTTTGGCAACAAGGGTTAGATATAACTTCTGCAGAGTAACTAGAAATCTTCATCGATTACTCACTTACTTTTTTAAAACTTCAGCAAGGTAAGTATCCCCTTTAACCTTGTTACTTGATTTTGAAGCCACTAAGGTACAAATGTTGTGTTTAAACTCAATGACACACTTTGTTGCCTTCAATGAATATGATTAATATAACTGTCACATTGTTTCGGTAACTTCTTCTCGACGTTATTCCAATCAATGTATATTTCTATGCTAGATAAACATAAGTCACGGTGATTATGCATAGCTAATTAAACAAGGATATTTATTATGGCGACATTAACAAATGTTGAGTTGAATGCTAATTTATATAATCCGGTTGTATTTTTTGATTTAGATGGCACCACCTACGCAATTTTTACCGATGGCCCAGAGAGGGTGCTAACGGGCGACATGGACGATATATGTGAAGAGCTTTCATCACAAATGAAAATGAATAAAAACTGCGATAATGAGACAACCACTTTTAAGTTTGATGATTTTCATATTGTATCGAGCGGTGGTAGTGCGATAGGTATGTTAAATTAACGTTATTTATAAATACTGTCACAAAAAATTAATAGCATTCAATGAGAACGCTAAATAGGCACTCTATTTAGCGTTCTCTATTAGTTTGTTGCTTAAAATAACGTATTACAAGATTGTCACTTTTCTAATGGGAATAACCCATGAGCAGATGCTTAAATCGATTATAGTTATTTTCAATTAACAATAATTAATAGCAAACGAAGAGATCAAAATACTGCATTGTAATACCAATTACATTAAGTATGTGATCTAAATTTTGCGCAGGAAAAACAGCTTAATTCAAGGCGTAAATGGTTGTTCCCTTTACGAAAATCACAACGCGGAAGTGAGTTGTTTTAACCAGTAAAATAGATCAGCTATTTACTGTTATTGGTATAATATCAAATAAAATAAAGATAAGGGCTAACCATACTTTAACGGATGCTTATTACCTCAAGATGCTTTGTCAGGCACAAGCTCAGCAATCAGAACAAGGCGCAACACGAGGTAATTGTCATTCACTTTTTGAGTGTTACAACGCTGAGCTGGTTTTCTAGCTTGCACCTGCAGGGCAAGGTAACTTGAAGTATCATGGGTATATATATTAATTTTTCGCACATAGTCTCTAGTTGACCTACGTTTTCAGCTCAATCTGCATCATCCTACTTTGATTACCGTAAAACTTGGCTTATGTAATTCAACACGACTGCTGTTATGTTTTTAGCCATGTAAATATTTATATTGGATATAGGTAGAATAAACATCCATTTTCTTAATATCTAAAAGAGTGTTTTAAGTTAGAACTAATTTCCCCGTCAGTCGTTATTGCCCCTCTTTTTTCTGATACCAGACATTGATCAGAGCCCTAGCTGACTTTTTCTATTTTATACAAATATTCAGCATGCCCACCGATAAGATGAATGATTTTTCTCCTTAACTCATCCAAACCATCGATGTACACTCGGTTATTAACATCGTTATTCGATTGATAAATTAGGTTGATTCCTTCAAAACATTGAAAGACCCAACGCAATGTTGGTGTTTCAGTCGCCTGATTTATTTGATTCGGAATACTGGCCTTTACCTTTTTCATCGTTGCACGCATTCTTCGCTGAGCAATTGAATAAACAAGCAACGATAGTGTCATGATC
>NZ_ATUO01000047.1 GCF_000420245.1 Psychromonas hadalis ATCC BAA-638
ACCAATCTACGTCGTTATAAAATTTCGACTTAGAATGACTAGGCTTCAATTTTATGCCTAGTATATCGGCACAATTTGCCTTGCTGACTTTGCATCTTGAAGTATCATGGGTATACACTGTTTCTCTGCACCGCATCGTGACTGACAAAGCACCTTGAAATAATAGAGCGATAAAGGAAAAGTAGATGAGTAAGGCCATTTTATATTATGTATATGATCCGATGTGCAGTTGGTGTTGGGGTTATCAAGTGACTTGGGATAAGTTACACGTTTTATTAAATCAACAATTCGCTACTCAACTGCACGTTCAATATGTAGTGGGGGGATTAGCACCAGACTCAGATGTAACCATGACAGAAGAGATGCAACGGTTTTTACAGGAAACTTGGTCGTCTATTCATGCGCAATTAGGTACACCTTTTAACGTTGATTTTTGGACAAACTGCCAACCTAAACGCTCCACCTATCCTGCCTGTCGTGCGATACTCGTCGCACGTCAACAGGGGCTGGAAAAACAGATGCTTCAAGCGATTCAACAGGGCTATTATTTGCAAGCTAAAAATCCATCGGAACTGGCTACTTTAACCGAGTTCGCCACGCAAATAGGGCTAGAGGCTGATACTTTTCAAAGCAGCATAAAAAGTGAATTGATTGAGAAGCAACTGCAACATGAAATCAGTATGGCTAGACAGTTACCCATTCAAGGTTTTCCATCCTTAGTCTTACACATAAATGGGCAAGACCATGCGCTTGAGTTGGATTACCTGCAGGCTGAAACCTCACTACAACAGATACAGTCCATAATCAACGCTGAAAAAATGCACTTAATATAAACATCGCTAAGGTCATTTAATGAGGCTGTGTGCTATCACTGGGCTTGTTTCCTACGCTACACGCTGACAAAAAGCACAAATAAAACGCTTACAACGTCAAAACCGTTGATAAAGCAAACTCTGCCCGTATTACGCATCAAAAGCTACGCTTTGTTTCGCACCGATTTTCACGCTATTTATGAGCAACTTTGTAAGCTAGGCGTTTATGTACGCTCACCGATGAACATAATGCATGACGTTTTGGTATTGCAGATAACGCACCGTTAAAATGATTAGAGCAATTATGTAACACGACCACCTTTCTACAAATAGTGAGATCATGAGGTAACATGGGTATATACGCCTCTTTTAATGCGTCAGATTGATAAGTTATTTATCGTATTGTCCATAAATGTGACCCATGTAATTTACTTTAGAAGACCTAATCAGCAGAATCACATTTACCCCTTAATCAACAGCAGAGAAAAATGATGAGCAATGAATATATACCCGCTAACGTTTGGGTTGATGATAGTAATAGCGATAATAAGTGGGCTAATATCAATCGTCCTGTTTCTGGGGCGACCCACCAAAAAAAACGACCTGTTGGTCAGCACCCACTGCAACTTTACTCATTAGGCACACCAAACGGACAGAAAGTAACGATTCTTTTAGAAGAGTTATTAGCGTTGGGGATTCAAGAAGCAGAATATGATGCTTACCTCATTAATATTGGCGAGGGAGAGCAGTTTTCTTCTGGATTTGTGGAGGTCAATCCCAACTCAAAAATACCCGCCTTAGTGGATAAATCGGCTGATGATGAAGTGAACGTATTTGAATCCGCTTCAATCCTGGTTTATTTAGCAGAGAAATTCGGCCAGTTTTTAGCTAAAGAGGGCGCAGCCCGCACGCAAACGTTTAACTGGCTATTTTGGGCGCAAGGTTCAGCCCCCTTTTTAGGCGGTGGATTTGGTCATTTTTACGCTTATGCCGATGAAAAACAACAATACCCGATCAACCGTTTTGCCATGGAAGTTAAACGTCAGTTAGATGTATTAGACAAGCAACTGGCTAAAAACCGCTATGTGGCGGGTGGAGAGTACAGTATTGCTGATATGGCTATTTGGCCGTGGTACGGAAATTTAGTATTAGGCAATTTATATGATGCCGCAGAGTTCTTACAAGTAGAAACCTACCGTCACGTTGTTCGTTGGGCGAAAATGCTTGCACAAAGAGAAGCGCTGCAACGTGGACGTATCATAAATTGTTCGTGGGGTGAAGAGTGGGAGCAAGTCCCTGAACGTCACAGCGCTGCAGATATTGATCAAGTGATAAAATTAGGTCGCTAATATTTTCAAGGTGGTTAAGTTTCATTCGCTCAAATAGCCGTTTAAAAAACATAAAGTAGGCATGTGCTTTCTGTTTTTTTCTGAACAAGCATGCACGGCATCGCGCTATCTTTTTATCTTTAACTTATTGGTTTTTATATCAACGATACCCATGATACTTCGAGATGCAAGTTGCCTTGCCCTATGGGGCTCAAGCTCGAAAATCAACCCTGCGTTGCAACAATCGGAAAGGGAATAACTATTACCTCACGGCAAGCGCATTATAAATATTAGCGAATACATTGATTGGTGAGTTTTTACACGTAAAAACCAATTAACCACGAAGGCACGAAGAAAAAAGAAGTTTAAGGTCACACTCTATTTTTTATTAAGCCTTTCTTGGTGTTCTCTGTGCAACGCAGTGGCTTCGTGGTTATGTTTTTTCAATCAAGTTTGTATGACTAGAATATCAGCGCTCATTTAATGCTCTAAATATGTTCAAAAAGCGTAATGCGCTTGCCGTGCATTGACGGCCTCTTTTGTACAAAAAACCTCAATTTGAATAGGGTGCTGATTCGTTACGTTTTTGTTTAATACCAATCCGGCTAAGTAACTGATCGTTTTTACTGGTTTAAGTCGGGTATTATGTTGCCATTAATGAAATGAATGGAAGGTATGGATCTCCTGCCTTTTTTGATGAGGTAAAATGAAAATAGAAGACAGTGGCATGCCTGAAGAATTATATTGGAACAGCTTATTCAATATTAAAAGTATTATTGATTGGTTGGACATCCCGGAGAAATCCACAATCGTTGAAGTTGGGTTTGGTTACGGAACTTTTACGGTGCCTATTGCCGCCCTCAGCCCAAAAAATACGCTTGTTGCATTCGATATAGAGCCCGATATGGTTGAAATTGCTAGGCGCAATCTCTCTAATGCAGGCCTCTCTAATGTTGAATGTATTTTACGTGACGTTCTAGCCGAAGGAACTGCTCTTGAATCGGAAAGTGTTGATGTTGTTTTACTTTTCAATATCCTTCATTTCAATGAAAGAAATCTTCTGCTTCAAGAGACATCTCGCATTCTCAAGAAAGGCGGAATCGTTGCAATTATTCACTGGAGAAAAGATATCCCTACTCCACGAGGGCCTGCTATCGAGCTTCGACCAGACATTGCTCAAATCATGAGCGCATCGGAAGGGTTAGAATTGGCTTTTCATGGTAATAGCAAGGCGCTAAAGCCATATCATTGGGGGATCCAACTAGTGAAAATGCCTTAAATAAAAAAATTGCAATCCTAAAATGTTTTCTCAAGCAGTTCGGAAACATTACAGCATAGAAAATCAGTTACGCAGGGTAGTTGATGTTAGTTTTAAATCGCCTCATCATCAAAATAAAAGTTAATACGGTCACATGGATTCAAATAGTCTTTGGCCTCTTGTGGTAGTTTTTCCACTGAAACAACTCTTTCTATTTTTAACTCATTTTCATTTATCTTTATGATCGGCGCTTCTTTCTTAGGAATAGCGGGATCATAAATAAGCACATTGGGTTGCATTATTTGGTTTTCAGTGACGCTGATGACCAAAGCAATCCGATTGTCTGAAAGTTGTACAACAGATCCGGGCGGATAGATGCCTAGTTTTTTAATTAATATGCCCAATATATTCTTATTGAGTTGCTTACTTTTGTTTTTATAGAGGTAAGAGAGAGCATAATTTGGGCTACGCGCTGGGTGCTTATCTGTTGGATTGCACATATTGTCAAATTCATTGGCAATGGTGACAATTTGCGTTAATAAATTGATTTTTTTAGCGCTTAATTTATTTGGATAACCACTGCCATCGAGATATTCATGATGCTGGCTAATAATTTCGCGTACTGGCTCAGGGAAATCGACAATGCTTTTTACTCTATCAACCCCATATTGCACATGCATTTTATAAAAATTATTTTCCGCAGTGGTTATTTCAGGTTTGTTGTTGAGAATATTGTCGGGAACTTTAGTTTTGCCAATATCATGAAATAGAGCGCCTAAACCGAGGTAATTTAACTCTTCCTTAGAAAGCTTTAATGCGTTGCCTAAAATCATCGCTAAAATTGCCACATGGAAAGCATGACTGTGATACTGGCCTCCTGTTTTACCGCTTTTTCCATGCTCCATTAAATGCAACACGCTATTGTTGCCACTCATTAATTTACTGCTAATATCTCCTATCAGAAGCTGGGCTTCTGCTAATGCTTCTGCTGTTTGATTTCCCATTTTTAAATTAATGGCTCGAACAGATGCTAGGGATTGATCAAAATCTTTTTGACATTTTCGTAAATTACGTAGGTATGATTTATTCTCTTGAACACGCTGCTCTTTTTCTTTCCATAATGCTTCGAGATAAGCATCGGCTTCACTACTGTCTTGTTTTTCTGGCGTCGCTTCAATCGTTGCGGCGGGGGGAGTGACATCACTTTTATCTGGATAATAGATAACATACTTCAAACCTAATGAGCGCAACACCTTGATCTGATCCTGATTTTTAATTTTAAAATTGCCAAAAACAAATGGGTGATTTACCCATGAGCAAGGAAGCTGAATATATAAACCGGGGGTAAGTCTATCCAGTGGCAGTTTTATTTTATTCATCTCTTATTACCAATTAAGTTGCTTATTCATCAATAGATTTATACTCAACCTACTTCAAGATACAGGAATCAGCAAGTCAATAAATGAAGCGATTCTGAGTCGTTACCGATAACGGTGGAACGCGCCATATTAGTGTTTGAAAAGCATATTGTCATTAACTAGAAACGATTATTTTAACGTACTTTAAAATATGTAAATTAAGATGCGATGCGTACTGAGATGAAAAAGGCGACTTATTTAGAGGTTAATGCTGATCATTTAAGGAGATTTTAAGAAAATTTGAACGGTCTTACAGATAGATCACACCCCTCAATCATATAGTTATGAAAACCTTACTTTTCAACCATTTAACAGATAGTTTATGTTGTAAAAATAGTAACTACTCAGCACCTATCTCACACTTTTGATGGCTTATAGAGGATCAAAAAAGATCGACTTGCTTGATCCTTTTTAGCCGTTACTCTAAATACTTTCCTCCTACAGGCGTAACCCGCAGAATGAAAGTAAATGGTATCGATATTGAAAGTAATGTTGAACGCTTACAAAACTATGAAGATGATGTGCTCAGGTTTATGGTTGATAGGGAGGTTCCTTTTACCAATAATCAAGGAGAAAATGACTTGAGGATGGCAAAAGTTCAGCAAAAGATATCCGGTTGCTTTAGAAGTGAATATGGTGCCGAAATGTTTTTTGGCCTCAGAAGCTACCTATCTAGTTGTAAAAAGCAGGGAGTTAGTGCATCTACAGCTTTAGCGTTATTGCTAAAGGGTATGCTAGCAAATATTTTTACCTCTGCTGAGTAGTTACATTTCATCTTCAATTCATTTTTATGAAACCCAATATTTACTTATGTGTTTTGATAAATTCGATTTTATTATTAAAACATCGCATTGCCAGTAAACTTGTTATTTTCTCATTAATATTGCCAGCCACCAGCATAAATTTACTTGGTACAAATATCATGATTTTGGGGAGTGCAATACGTTAGTGGCGTATAAAGGATTTTTTTATAATGTTGTTTTTTGACAATTTTAAGAAGTGTAAGTATTGCCTGTCTTCCCATTTCATAAGGACTTTGACCAATATTTACATGGGCAAGATTATCACTTAACATACTTAATTGGTTTTCTGATGCATCCGATATAATAAGTACGGTCTCATTTCGATTAAGTTTATCTTTAAACGGTTCAATCATCTTGCGGTAGTCGCTTTCATTATTTTGTGGCCAACCTCCAACAGCAACAAAGGCATCAACTTTATTCGGCTGTGTTTTCAAAACGGACTCTAGCTGTTTTACAGATCGGAGGATATCATCATAATTGAGTAACGGGAGACGGACTTCAGTCCAACCTAAATCGTTTACCAGCATTTTACCCGGTGATATTTTATATGTTTTTCCTGATAGAGCTGAACGCAAACCCATTATTCTTAAGTTTAAATTAGGTGAATCTGGTCGCCCAGTTTGAATCAGCAGTTTTCCTCCCTGAGGTTTTAATTTTTTTAGCTGCTCACCAAACGCCCTACCAAGTTCAAAATTGTCTGTTCCTATGTAAGCCAAACGCAAGTTTCCATATTGCTTTAGGGTAGCAGCATCAAAGTCGGAGTCATAAGTGACAATAGGAATGCCCGCCTTTCTCGCTTTTTGCAGGCTACTTCTGGCTAATAAACCAGACTCTGTCACGGCGATAGCAATGCCATCAACCCCTTCATTGATCAGCTGCTCTATAATTTTGTCCTGCTTTCTAACATCTCCCTCCTCAGGGCCACGGTATATGCACTCGACACCTTCAATTTCTGCAGCCGCCGCTATACAGCCGTCACCGCTTTTATCAAAAAAAACACTATAGTATTTTGGAACGACAGCAAATTTCAGATTTTTTGCGCTAGCAGGAAATACGCTAAATATTAAAAACGCTATGGTTAGCTTTAACAGATTATCTTTCATATACATTTATCACAAACCTCGAATTCTTGCGCTTAGTTAGATAACAACACGTTAAAACATCTTTGCTTACGACTGCCGTTTTTTACAGCGTTAATTTAACTCTTCATCGAAGAGTATCAAAGGGAAGTAATCAATGTATTGTAAGCCTCACACTTTAGGCTGAAAATGGTAAGCATGTTTATTAGGGAAGTATAGATGTACTGGGTTTTGAGCTTACCCTTTCTGAAAAAATCGATCCTGAACATGAGTTGTGGTTAGCCTAACGCTAAACACGGAAAATGTTCATTAAAGCAAAATCCATCAGTTGTTACTGATGGATTTTGTTATTTTTAATGCCTGTGTATATTGGGTTTTGATTACTTAGTCTTTACGCTGTTATCGTCTCAAACCTTCACATTGCTATTAACTTTAGCGAGCCACTTACCTAAGTTGAAAGCGTTGTGCGTCTTCACGACATCGAGTATATTTTTCAATAAATTCAGTTTTAGATAGGTGCTCATCCCCAAAAAAGAAACCACTACTGGTCGCAATTTCCTGATAATGCTGTTCAATCAAATCCAATACTAAATCAGCCTTTTTAAGCGTATCAGCGTTACAAGATTGCCCGTTGTCGAGCTATGACCCCTTAACCAAAATTAAAAAAGATTGCTCAATCCACTACCTTTTTTCTATAATAGTGAATTTAGCGACTTACCTTATCGCCGAACAGAACAGGAATTCTTGCAGTGAAAATGATTAATGGCCTTACAGATATAATCGATAGCTTTGATACTTTTATTTTGGATCAATGGGGAGTATTACACAACGGTGGAGAAGCATTTCCGCAAGCGATCCAAGCATTAACGTTTTTAAAAGAACATAACAAGAAAGTAGTTATTCTTTCTAACAGTGGTAATACCGGTAAGTTTTCTTATAGACGGTTACAAGACTCAGGTATCAGCCGTGATTTATATTTTGACGTATTAACATCGGGTGATCACATGCGTCACAACTTCAACTCAGGAAAATTTAAAACGTTAGGTAATAAAGCTTTGTTTTTCTCATGGGATGAAGATACTAGCGCGCTTGATGATTGCGGATTAATTGAGTCTAAGATTGAAGATGCCTCATTTATTCTCTGTTGTGGCGTTGAACGAGGTGGTCTTAGCTACTATATAGACGATTTAAAATTAGCTTATCAACGCAACCTTCAATTAGTGGTCAGCAATCCAGACCTTGTGGCCATGACGCCAGACGGCGCATTAAAAACCTGCCCAGGAACGATTGCAAAATTTTATCAAGAGATGGGCGGAATAGTTCACTGGCACGGAAAACCGCAGAACGATATTTATGAGATGTGCAATAAATTGGTTGGGGGATGGAACAATGCAATTGCCGTCGGTGATAGCTTAGAACACGATATAGCGGGTGCCAATACTGCCTCTATATCCAGTTTGTTTATTACTAGTGGCATTCACTCGGCGGAAATTAGTGATCAAAAAAGTATTGTCAATTTAAGCAACGCATTTTCTGTCCAACCCAGCCACTGTGCTGACTGGTTTAAAGTCTGATTTTAGCTTATTGCGAGGCAACGTGATTTAGATATACCCGTTACCAATCAAAATGCTGAATTTTGCATCTTGAATGATAACGGGTATAAGTGTGGGCAGTCATAGAAAAACACAAGAAAACCATAAACTGGTGCACTTAGATAATTCGGGTTAATGGCACTCATACTGCTGGTTACATTTCACCTTTTGAAATTAGCTATAAGTTAATCAAATAACTAATGATAGCGTTAGTTTTTCAAGCATAAAATGTTTTATAATAAGCGCCTATTTTATCAAAGCATATTTCTGGCCGTTATGGATCTTATTCAGCTTTCTCGTATTAACTTTAAACACCTGACGGTTTTGCATGTGATGCTTTCCACACACAGCGTTACCCGCAGTGCCGATATATTGTGTATGGGTCCGTCGAGTGTCAGTAAAACACTTTCACAATTACGTGTTTTATTAAACGATGAACTATTTTATCGTGATGGCACTCAGCTTATTCCTACCCCCTATGCACTTAAAGTCGGACCAACACTACATCTCATCATCAATAATATGAACGGCTTGCTCAATCAAACTGGCTTTGAGCCCCAACAGTTCTCTGGACGATTTTGCTTAGCGATGCGCGAAAGTACCTTTGAGATTTTTGCGCCTGCTATCAGTGACATACTCACGCAGCTAGCGCCTGATGCTCAGGTGGAAATTCATTCTAAGGAACAGTTAGGTTTTGATGCGTTATTGAGTGGACAAGTTGATGTGATTGTTTTGCCCCATGATAAAAGTCAGCCACCGAGCAATGAAAAGCAACTGGTTTGGGAAACTGTGATAGAAGATGAAATGATCTGCGTAATGCGCGCGGACCATCCGTTAGCAGAGAAAATATTAACTATCGAGCAATATCTGGCCTATAAGCACATTGGTATTTTCGACAAAGAACTCAAACAACCCTATTTTGAACAGTTGCTAAAGCAGCAACATCGAGGCAGAGAGATGGTTATTTCTGTCGCAGATTTTGGCAGTGCTGCCACTATTTGCATGCAATCTGAGTTTTTGTTCACTTGCTCTAAAAAATGGTTTGATGTGGCTAAACAAGCACAGGGCTTGATCGCAAAACCCTTACCTTTTGATTATGGGCAGGTCGCCTACAGCATGGTGTATAACAAGCTCGCGCTAAACGAACAGGCATTAAGCTGGTTATTTAGTCATATAAAAAAGGCGTTGAATAATACCAATCTCTAACTGTTTTATCGGTTGGTAGGCTAATGTACCTGCAATACAGTACCTTACCTTACAAAATTCTATTAAAAAGTAACTTATAAATATCAGGCTTAAGTGTAAACCGATGGTAGCAGGACTTCTCTGCCTAAACGCGCTACCAATTTTTTACTGAACATTAACATTTGTTGCTCGCTGCATTTATCCCAGGTTAAACCCTCACCGATAACGCCGTGATGCTGAAAGGCATTAAGGCGGATAATCACCTGTTGTGGCAGTGTGTTCAAATACTCACAAAGCGCATCTATTTCGCTTAGTAAATCAGTTTTGCCGGGAATATAGAGAAGCCGAACTTCATACAGTTTATTGTGTGCTGCTAATTGATTAATAGTCTGCATAACACGGTGGTTGCCTCGGCCTACCAACCATAAATGGGTGGCATTTTGCCATGCTTTTAAATCGATCATGGTGCCATCAATATAGGGCAATAGCTTGTTCCAACCTTGCTCAGATAAACTGCCGTTACTATCAACATAGCAACTAAGATGAGAAAGTGCAGCATTAGCTTTAACCGCTTTAAATAATTCCACCAGAAAGGCCAACTGCAGTGTTGATTCGCCACCAGATACGGTAATACCATTTAAAAAATGGCGATGTTGTGTGAGCAGTTCCAGCAACTGCCTGACCGAATAGCTGCTGGTTTTGGGGGTAGACTTGCTTGGACAGATATCAATGCACTTATCACAGCCACTGCAAAGTGCTTGTCGCCATTTTACTTTATTGTTCTCAACTGTCAGTGCGCCAGTTGGACAGGAAGCAACACAGTCCGCGCAATGATCACAATGGTTGATGGTATGCGGGTTATGGCAGCTAATACAATCGAAGTTACAGCCCTGTAGAAAAATCACAAGGCGGTTACCCGGACCGTCGACACAGGAAAAAGTCAGAATTTTACTGATGATTCCCTTTTTATCAAAATTAATGGTGTCGGATTGAAGCATCAGTTACTTTTATTCAACATAGCTTGGTGATGTTTCTAATGCGGCTACACGTGGTTTGCGCTTAAGAATAGCTGTATTTTTGGCCGCCTCAGCACCTAAAAAGGTAGTATTAGTCCGTGAGCCTTGGGCATCGAATTTGGCAATATCGGAGAGCTTAACCATATACCCCGTCACACGTACTAAATCGTTTGAAGCAACGTTTGCGGTAAACTCGCGATAACCCGATTTAAGTGCACCTTTAGCAAGATTAAACATAGCTAAAGGGTTAGCTTTCACAGTTTCGTCAATGGTTAAAATATCGCTGATCCCAGAGGTATAATATTGATGGTGAGCCACGGTTGCTTGCACATAAGCCACCGGATCTGGCTCTGACCCATAAGGTATACGCACACCCGGTGTCACATCTTTATCTAAACTGATGCCGCCTTGAGCATGCAATAACGCTTTACCGTGGTAACCATACTTCACATCCGTCGTCGCAACGATCTCGGAAAGTAGTTTAGAAATAGTATGTCCGAGCTGATTGGCAATATCATCATGACCATAACGCGCCTTGTTATCTTCTTTTTCCATCAGAATATTGACCGCCTCAGCCATACCGTAAATGCCAAACATCGGTGCGAATCTGTTTTCGGCAATAAGTCCCTCGGTGTTTAAGAAACTGTTAAAAAAGTTAGATTTCTCATGCAGAAATGCACTGCGCACATCAATTAAGTCAAACATAATGCGGCAGTATTCAGGCAATACAGTGTCGATAAAATCGGCTTTATGCTGTGCTTTTTTAGCCACCTCTTTTAAGTTGAGGCGTACCAGTGTATTTGATCCCCCGCCTAAAGGCAGGGAGTTGTAACAACTGACAATACCAAAGCCACTGTTATCATAAGCCTTTGCGTGTAGTGGGTAATTGGCAATATGTGGTTTGCTGCAAACACAAATATTGTTTGTCGCCTGACGCAGTAAATCATCGGGAGTGACTTTTTCATCGTACATAAAGGTTAAATTAGGCGCGATCTGTTTTAATTCAGCATCAACAGCCAAGATAGTACGGCAAATAATATTATCTGTTGGACCAATGTTTACATGCATAAACGCATCGGGCAGGGTGCGATCTAGCATTATCCAAAACAGCTTTATTTTTTGGTAAATCTGTTGCTCACTAAGATCACCAATGTAAGGCATCAGCACCGTATCAAGCTGACCAAGATAAACAGGAATAGAAGTAACAGAAGGAACATGATGATACAAAATAGTCAGTAAGTTTAACGCTTCATCAAAGTTGTTTGCCGCATCTAATTCAAGGTATTCAGAGCCTTGCGCTAAAAATTTGCCATAATCAGGCAGTACATAGCGCGGTTTGAACGGCGCATGGCCCTCAAACATATCACAGATAATGCCAGCATCGATCGCTTGTTGCGTTTTAGTTTCAATATCCAGATAAGGAAGGCTTGCTTCGGCCTCTAAGGCTAAATATTGCGACTTTTGTTTTGCTGATAAATTCTTATCTGTGATTATGCTGTACAAGCGCGCTTGCGTCATAATGAATCCCCTGTTATTTGTGTGTGTTTATTCTAAGTGAACCAAGAAATTTCTGTTAGTGAAATGAATGGAAAGACTTATTTCTATTTTGGAAATGTTAAGGGCTAATACAATGAGTGTTAAAGATGAGGACTAGGATTTGTACAAGTTGTTGTGGTTAGTCTGAAAGAGTCCACTGCACAATTTAAGGCATACGATACAGGAGGCTAATTCGCGACACCCTAAGATTCTAAATGGAAGTTATTGATTTTGTTGATATCAATATATGTCCCCGATTTATAATTAAATTTCAGTTTGTTATCACTGGTTAAATATTAACCGCTTCAAGTGTAATAGACTGTAATGTAGCGCGGTAATATAAGAAAGGTGCAGTAGATGGCTAGCCTCAATTAAGCTACATGGTTTACCGATACACCTTAATCAGAGTGAGTGGTCTTTTGTTGAAAATGAACAAGCATTTCAAGTGAGTGTGGCAGGAAATATAAAAGCCAATGCATTAAATATTTTGATAAAAGCTGCGCTTAATGGCCATGGTATCGTACGTGTGCCCTACGGTCTTGCAAATCAATTGATTCAATCTTAACACCTACATGCTCATTTAAACTGATACCATTGCGCTTAATATAATGATCAGGTTTTACGTAGGGTAAATTGCTAAGGTCAAGGCGCATGATTGAGTAATAAGCAAAACGGTCATTGCGTACTGTTTGACGAAGTCAAATAGAGCAGCGGGCTATTACGATTGAATGCAACGCTGGTATTAGTAATTTAAACCAGTAAAAACGATCAGTTACTTAGGCGGATTGGTATGATTATACCCGTTGGCGATATTTTCTCTGGGCAGTTTATCTTTCGCGTAGTTATCAATCCCCCAAAGTACGTGCTTTTATTGATTTTTTAGTGCAAGAGTTTAAACAGGATATCTACCTAATATCACTTGAATCTTAAGCTCAAATGTACAGTTCTGAGTGCAGTAATTGATTCATTCTCACTTTTATTACCATCAAATTGACACTAAAAAGTGTTGCTGGGGGGACTCTACTACTTTAACCATAATCCATCATTTATTAACGGAAGTGTAAATTAGTGTAAAGGTTGTCGTAGAACTTTGAAATAATCCAATAGGCGCACTAAGCTCTTTGAAAATGGATATTTTAAGGGAGCAATACTGTTAATAAACAGGTAAATGGATGTATTACAGAGGGAAAACATTCAACACCAATTTGGAATAAACCATGAAACTAGCCAATATATTACAAAATAAACCTAACCAACACGATACCTTAAGCATAATTGAAGCAATCGAAAGTGATTTTAGCGAGACCGATAAAGTATTAATTAAAGCCGATTGGGTGATGCAAGATACCGTCGCGAAGTTACAAGCAAAAAAATTATCAGAAGAAGATCGCCACATATTAATCAGCCAACTTAATGCAGCTATTACTTCAGTACAAATTCAGTTATATAATGGTAATAAAAGCGCACAAAATGACGATAAAATCGTCGCGTAATGTAGCAAAACCAATCTTCACTAATCAGCAAAAGGAACTTGCTTGATTTATACCAATCAGGATAAATAGCTGATCAATCTTACTGGTTAAAATAAACTACTTCATCGTTGAATATTTCGTAAAGGGAGCAACCCTTAAAGAATTAAAGTCTGTAATTTATTCTTCCGTTAGAGGATTAACGCAGTTAATCTCTCGAAAGGGGAAATATTCGCCTTGAATTACCTTGTTTTTCCTGCGTAATATTAGATCACATACTTAACCCGATTGGTATAACCTCTCATATCCCTCTGTACTATTTCTGCTTAACGCTAATGATGTGATCTAACCTGCTGTTTCAAAATGCCTATTTTGTAGTATGAGTATTAGGTAATTAAATCAAAAGAGACAAAAACTATGTCAGCTAAAAAGCATAAACGTAAAGCAGTGAAACATGTGGGTCAAGCCTACAAAAAAGTATCTACGCCTTCTTTGTTGCATCGTTACCCTAGACTAGGGTTAGTACTCAGTTTTGTGCTGCTGGTGGTCGGTATTTTGCTGTTAACTATCGGTTATGTTAGCAATGCAAGAGTTGGTTTAGCAATGATTTCACTGTTCTTTGGCCTTGTCTTGGGTGTTTTTTCTAATGCAGCTTTACCCCAACAGCGTTCGCATTAGCAAATAATGGTTTCTGGGTATTAATCATCAAAATGGCAATGTTGCTAATTGGAAAATTACAGCGTTGCTTTAATACTCTCTTTTATAATACTAATTGGGTGTAGTTCACCTCCCAGTGGTTAGTGGGTTAGTTGCCATTGAATGCAGAAAAATAGAATTTTTACCAATGATATGAACACGATTATTGAGACAAGCAGAGATCAAAGCGTACACACAACTCCCTTTCTATTTTATTGCTAAGTCATGCTTGCTTAGCAAGGTTCGACAGCGAATTATGCGTAGCATAATATCATACGCAGGTCGAAACTAAGCTCAACCAACACAGAGACGTGCTGTTTGAGCTGGTGCGTTATAAGCAATCAGGACGTGCAAGATAAAAAAATGGTAGGGCAGTCTTTCTTTTGGTTCCTTTTTCTTTGGCTGTTCAAAGAAAATGAACTCGCCAAAGGCGAAACACCCACTACAAAATAGATGACGCCCCCGTTAAGATACTTATATCCATTCTTTAATGGATATGTTTTTTATTGATTTAAATTATTTTTACTCGACTCAAAAGAACTACACCCATATTAATTGGAGCCTGTTTTAACGGGTAGTGGAAAAAGTTGGCTGTGCTGTCTATATTTTAACTAAGGAAAACTCAAAATAAGGAGGAAACATGATTTCTCTAACGCAGTTTTTTAATCAACTTTGGTTACAATATACACAGATTTGCCCACAAGCAGTTAGCATTCATCAACTCTTTGAAAAAGCAGGAGAGCCAATGGTTAATGACCATTTAGCCTTTCGTACTTTTGCTGACTCAGAGATAGCCATTGATAATCTACAAGAAGAACTGTTCACATTAGGTTATTCACCTCTCGATAACTATCATTTCAAAAATAAAAAACTTAATGCACGTTGTTATATTCATCAAAGTAGCCCCACTAAAATATTCATTAGTGAATTATTGTGGTTACAGTTATCGGATCAAACCCAAGAGATTATTCAGCCAATAATCACCCAAATTAGCGAACATATAAGCACATACAAAAACGTTAACTTGAATGCCGGACGTTTATGGCAGTTACCTGACTATGCAGATTATCAGCGCTTATTAAAAGAGTCAGAATACGCTGCATGGTTATCGGTTTGGGGATTAAGAGCTAACCATTTTACTTTATTTATTAACTATTTAAAGCAATACCCAAACCTGCAGTTGGTGGTCGATTTATTAGTAGAGCAGGGATATAAGCTCAATAATGCGGGTGGGATAATTAAAGGCACTGAGCAGGATAAACTAATTCAAGCATCCACATTGGCTGATAAAGTCGAGGTGATATTTGCTGATGCAGGGGCGCAAAAAATTAGTAGTTGTTATTATGAGTTTGCACAGCGATTTGAACAGGATAATGGTCAGCTATTTCAGGGCTTTGTAGCAAGTAGCGCCGATAAAATTTTTGAGTCAACTAATCAAGGATTTGCTAATGATTAAACGTGTATTGGTATTAGGTCTTGGGCGCATTGGTAGCCAAATCGCTTGTTTGTTAAATACCAACAAAAATTATCATGTCATTGGTGCAGATATTGATGAAAAATCAGTGCAAAAATACGCGCGATTTTTTAGCACAATGCGCCTTACTAACGATGATTATTCAACGTTGTTTAGCGACATTGATGTGGTTTTTTCTGCATTGAGTTTTAATGAGAACCCTAAAGTCGCATTAGCTGCATTAAATGCAGGTGCGAGTTATTTTGATCTCACTGAAGATGTGCGTTGTACTGAACAGATTAAACAGATCGCAAAGCGCGCTAAAACAGGCCAGTTTTTTATGCCTCAATGTGGCTTAGCCCCTGGTTTTATTGGCATTTTGGCGTATAGCTTTCGTCACCATTTTGAAAAGTTGGATAGTTTAAAACTACGTGTTGGTGCCTTACCACAATTCCCCTCTAATCAGATGATGTATAACTTAACCTGGAGTACAGCAGGGTTAGTGAATGAATACGCGAACCCCTGTGAAGCGATCAAAGACTACCAACGCACATTTATTGAGCCTTTAGAAGGGCGTGAAGTATTAACCATATCAGGCGTTAAATATGAAGCCTTTAATACCTCGGGAGGTGTGGCCAACCTATGTATTAGCTTACAAAAACAAGTGCGTGAGCTTACCTATAAAACCATACGTTATCCCGGACACTGTCAATTAATGCGTTTTCTGTTTCGAGATTTACGCTTAGGAGAAGAGGGCACTAGGCGCAACATGCTGATGAATATATTAGACAGTGCAGTGGCAACAACAGAACAAGATATTGTATTAATTTCAGTGGTTGCAACAGGTTACAATGCCGATAAGTTACAACAAATAAGCCGTACCTTTTTAATTCCACACAGCAGCCAACAAAGTGCCATTCAGATAGCCACCGCTAATGCAGCTGTCACCACGTTAGATTGCGTATTACAAGACAAAATGCTCCACACAGGTTTTGTAGAGCAAGAGATATTAGATATTGATACATTTTTAAAAAATCAATTTGCTAAACCCTATCGTGATGCCGAACTCAGCCGTTAATTTGTTTAATAAAAAAGGTGTGATTATGTTAGATATCAATATTCAAGCCGTTTTACAGAATTTATATAATAAACAGCAGCATTATGGCAGTGTCTATATTGGCCAACAAACGTTATATAGCAAACAAAATATTGATGTTATATGTCCAATTGATGGCAAGAAAATAGCCTCCATTGGTCTCTCAACGGCGGTGCAAATTGAGCAAGTAGTGGCTGAGTCGCAATCTGCATTTAAACAGTGGGAAGTCGTTCCTGCGCCACAGCGAGGGGAACTGATCAGGCAATTTTCAGTGCTGGTGCGCAACCATAAAACAGACCTCGCCAAGATGATTAGTTTAGAGGCAGGCAAACCCATCCAAGAAAGCCTTGGTGAAGTGCAAGAATTAATTGATGTGTGTGATTTTGCCGTGGGTTTATCACGCCAGTTATATGGGTTAACCATTGCAACTGAACGTCCAAACCATCGTATGATGGAACAATGGCACCCACTTGGTCCGATTGTTGTGATCAGCGCTTTTAACTTCCCGATGGCAGTATGGGGTTGGAATGTTGCACTCGCCTTAGTGTGTGGTAACAGTGTTATTTGGAAACCTTCATGCCAATGTCCGTTATCAGCACTGGCTTGTCAGCAATTATTAGTACAAGCACTGACCGCATTAAACTATAACCCTGCGATATCCAGTATCGTGTTTGCGCAGCAACAGGGGGTAGAGCAGTTGGTTGATAATAAAAAAATCAAACTGGTATCGGCTACTGGGTCGTGCCAAATGGGTCGTGCAATAGGCATACGAGTGGCTGCAAGAATGGGGCGGACCTTGTTGGAACTTGGTGGCAATAACGCATTGATTGTTTGTCCTAGTGCTAATTTATCATTAGCGATTCGGGCTATTACCTTTTCTGCGTTAGGTACGAGTGGGCAACGCTGTACAAGTTTACGCCGATTATTTATTCATCAGAGTTTGCATGCAAATATTATCGAGCAATTAAAAACCGTTTACCAAACAGTAAAAATTGGCGACCCCTTCAACCCAGAAAACCTAATGGGGCCGTTAGTTAATCAAGTTGCCGTGGACACAATGTTAACGAGTATAGAGCAAGCTATTGCAGAGGGGGGAAAAGTGATTTGTGGCGGTGAAATAATAACTAAAGCCGATAGTGGCTTTTATATAAGACCTGCTATTGTACAGATTTCAAGTGATGCAAGCATTGTACAACAAGAAACCTTCGCACCCCTATTATACGTGCATAGCTTTGACTTATTAGAAGAGGCGATCAGCGCACAAAACAGTGTTTCTCAGGGGTTATCCTCTGCAATTTTTACAGAAAACCTGCAAGAATCTGAGCTATTCCTGAGCTGTATAGGCTCTGATTGTGGTATCGCAAATGTCAATATTGGTACCTCTGGCGCAGAGATAGGTGGGGCTTTCGGTGGTGAAAAGGACACCGGTGGCGGACGTGAAAGTGGCAGTGATGCATGGAAAAACTACATGCGCCGAGTCACTAATACCATTAATTATGGCAATGACTTACCACTTGCACAGGGCATTAGTTTTGACATGCCATAAGAGAGATTTGGCCCTTTCATAGATTAATTACGTTAATCCTCTAGCGGTAGAATTAAATTAAAGATTTTAATTCTTTAATTGTTGTTCCCTTTACGAAACTTATAACGAAGAAGTAAGTTATTTTAACCCGTAAAATAGACCCGCTATTTATTCCGATTGCTATTAATAGTTACCCATGAATGTCGTCAAAGGTAATCGATAATAAATCTGATATCTACTTATTATAACAATCTAATTATTTTGTGAATAATCTCGTCATCTTTTTTTGTTGTAAATCATCATTTCCTCTAAAATTAGAGCATTAGCAAATAAAACCAACCACAAAGTGCTACTGTTAATCTCATCATTTTTATGTCTTTATATAGTCTAGAAACATAAAATAATGACACATAACGATTAGAGGCGCAAAGGTAACCATGTCAGCCAATTTCTATAATAAAAATGCCGATCAACTCGCCGAGATGTACCTATCAAAAACATTTGAGCAGATTCATCAGCCTTGGCTTGAATACTTAATACCTGTGTTAAATAAACCCAATGCGCGAATTTTAGATTTAGGTGCGGGCTCAGGGCGAGATAGCAAATATTTAGCAGAGCAAGGCACGGCTAACAATATTCATGTTACCGCAGTAGAGCCCGCACAAATGTTGGCTAATCTAGGCAAAAAACACACCCAAGGCCTAAACGTAACTTGGCTACAAGACACACTTCCTGATTTAACGACCGTGACCAAACAAGAGGTCAGTTATGACTTGATACTACTCAGCGCCGTGTGGATGCATATCCCCGACTCGCAACGTCAACGCTCATTACGCAAATTGGCCAATCTACTCAAACCCGGTGGCAAACTGGTTATCTCACTACGCCATGGCCCAAGTGGTGATGAATTCAGTAATGTGCCACGCCGCATGTTTGCTGTGTGTAGTGATCAACTTATTCAGATGGGTAAAACATTTGGGCTATCAGTTTTATTAGAAACAGAGCTAAATGCAGATGTTCTCGGCAGGACAGAAATAACATGGCAAACCGTGGTGTTGCAACTGCCAGATGATGGCAGTGGTGCATTCCCCTTTATCCGCCATGTTGCACTTAACGATGGTAAATCAGCAACCCATAAATTGGCTTTAATGCGTGTTTTATTACGTATCGCAGATGGTCATCCCGGTGCGGTTATTCGCCGAGAAGATAATCGTGTGATATTGCCTGTTGGGCTGGTGGCTTTATACTGGGCACATCAATACAAAGACTTAATTGACAAACATCAGCTGTTTCAAAGCCCCAATAAAAACATCAATATGGGATTTATGAAAGCGAACGGTTGGCATCAATTAACTCAGCTACAAGCCTCTGATTATCGTATAGGAAACTTGTTTAGTGGTGATAATGCAAAAGCGATGTTTAAGATGCTTTCAGCCAGTGTCAGTAATATTAAAAACATGCCCTGTAAATTTATCACCTACCCGAACAGTGAAAAGAGCGTGTTTGAAGTGCACAGTAAAACCGTTCGCGCTAAAGACAGTTTATTTTTAGATCTCACTAGCTTAAATGCCTGGGGTGAGTTTTCAATACCGGAGCATTTATGGATTGCTTTTAGTCGCTACGCTTGTTGGATTGAACCAGTGTTAATTTCTGAATGGGTGAAAACCATGGCCGGTTATCAGGGTAACAAACAATACCAAGCACCCGAACAACAGCATAAATTATACACTGCGTTAAATTGGTTAGAAGCCAAACGCAGTACCACTGAGGTACGCAATCGTTTTGATAATTTACAAAAAGTAAAAGGTAATCAGCATAACTGCGTGTGGACAGATAAAAGCTTAAAACAACAATACGCGATAGATCACTGCATGCCCTTTGCGCGTTGGCCTAATAATGACCTATGGAATTTATTACCCAGTGATGTGACGGTGAATGGTCAAAAAAGTGATCACTTGCCAACAGAATTAAAAATGAAAAATGCCAAACAGCGTATTACCGATTGGTGGTCAGATGCATGGCTGAATGAGGCCAATGAAAGCTGCCTTGATATAAAGAAGGAGAGCCTTCAGCCCAAGGTAAGCAGCCACAGTCAACGTTTCTTTGCGGAGGCGAATATTGCCTTGCCCGGTTTAGATTCAAGTAACCATTCTGTTGATGATTTGTTTGAAGCGCTGCTATTACAAAGAGGGCGTTTGAAAGAGATGCAACAGTTGAGGGAATGGTGAAGAACAAGTGTAATAATGTGTAATCGTAAGTTGATGGGGTTTTCTGTAATATATTTCGGTTAACTTTATGATTTTAAAAGATGTAAGGTATAGATGTCCTTTTTTTCCTATTTTAAAACCTTTCTATTAGTGTTTTCGGTGACGTTTATAATTTTAATGGAATTAAACAATTATGAGTAAATATTTTAATTCAGACTCAATAATAACAGAGCATATTTCAGAGGCTCAGTTGAAAGCTTACTTTGTAGGGTTTGATTTTGGCGTTTTTCGTTATGAAGCTTTAACTAATAAGATAATGGAAGCGATTGTTGATTTTGCTTTTGGTTGCCATGAAGGGATATTAAGTACGTATAAATTAGCCGAGTTGAGAGACGCTGCCCAGTTAATATATAAAATTGAAGAATATGATCCTAATAATAAAAATCACCTCAAAAAAGGGAACATACCTTATAAAAATGCCGAAGAATTTAAAGAGTCAAGGTATTACAACCGGGGGGAGTTTGGGGAGCTTATTTTACACCTTATTCTTAGAGATTTTATGGAGACGACTCCTTTACTATCAAAAATATTTATGAAAGATTCTACTGGAATTACAGTAAAAGGCTTAGATGCCGTTCATATTGGTCGCGATCTCTCCGACCCAACAAAGAAGTCATTGTATTTAGGCGAATCCAAATTACATAGAACAGGAGAAACTGGTGTCAAAGAGCTTTTAAAGGATGTCAAAGAGCATTTTAACCGTAATTTTTTAAAAGGAGAGTTTCTCTTAATCGGAAATAAAAAAAACAATTTTTTGCCAATAGATGAATACAAAGATAAAAATACTATTGATGACTATAAAGAGTTTATAAAGGAAAAAAATTACTGGTATAACAAGTTAAAAGCGGTTCAAAAAGGAGAAGAAAAATTACAGGATATTTTTTCTTCTGTGACAATACCAATGATTTGCACTTATACATCCGCTCTCTTTGAAACACATACAGACGAAAGTACAGATGAATTTAAAAGTGAATTCAAAAAAGAGATCGAATCTTTACAGAAAAAATTTCAAGACGGTGTTGAGTTAATTAAACAAAATGCTACGGTAGGTGAGCCAATTGCAACAGACTTAAATATCATTTTAATGTTGTTTCCAATTCCGGATAAAAAAATTCTAGTGAAAAAATTACACGAAAAATTATCTCATCAGCAAAGGGCTTAAAATGGATTTTGACAAGATAATAGAAAGACTTTTAAAAGACGAAGCACTTTCTTTTAATGAAAGCTTTTTAATTGCAAGTACTTGCTCTATCTATTTGGACGATAAAAATTCTGAAAATGATGGACGTCGTATTATCATAAATATACTAGAGCAATTAAAAAAAATACCTTTAGAGACTTATGAAATATGGACTGATTTGATTGAAATTGCAGGATTTTATCCATATTTAGAAAAAGAAAAGAAGCATTTAAAGCTAACTAGTATTCCAGCAAGAGTTAGAAAGGCATATCATATTTCTAACAATTTAGAAGGAATGTATTTTCAAGAAGAACAAAAATATCTTTTAGATTTATTGAGTAAAGACAAAAATGTAGTTGTAAGTGCACCAACTAGTTTTGGAAAGAGTTTGTTGATTGAAGAGATTGTCGCTTCTAAAAAATACAAAAATATAGTCATTATTCAACCAACCCTTGCATTATTGGATGAAACTCGACGTAAATTACTTAAATATAAAGATAGTTATAAAATCATTGTCCGCACATCGCAAGAGCCGTCTCCAGACAAAGGCAATCTGTTTTTATTAACAGCAGAAAGAGTGTATGAGTACCTTGAATTTCCACATATCGACTTCTTAATTATCGATGAGTTTTATAAGTTAAGTGGAAAACGAAAAGATCCACGTGCAGATGTGTTGAATAGCTCGTTTTATAAACTTTACAATAAATTTAAATGTAGATTTTATCTCCTTGGTCCTAACATTGACGGAATCTCAGATGGTTTTGAAAAGCAATACAATGCAATTTTTTTTAAAACTGATTATAGCCTTGTTGATTGTGTCGTTAAGGACATTTTTAATTCCAAAGGAATCCCTTATATAGGTAAGGCCAAAAGAGAAAAATTATTTGAATTGTTAATAAGTAAACTCGACGAGCAAACAATTATTTTCTGCGCATCACCAGATGGTGCATTAAAATTGTCTATTGAGTTCATGTTGTTTTTAGAACATAAAAATATGAAATTCAATGAGGTAGATGTTCCGCTTACTGAGTGGCTTTATGAAAATATTTCTAAAGAATGGGGGTATATTCCATTATTGAAGAATGGAATAGGCGTTCATGTGGGGTCATTACCAAAACATATAACGTCATCAGTAATCGATTACTTTAATTCTGGTAAATTAAAGTTTTTATTTTGTACAACAACAATTATTGAAGGTGTCAACACGAGTGCAAAAAATATGGTTTTTTTTGATAATAAAAAAGGAAAAAACATAAAAATTGATTACTTTGATTATGCAAATATAAAGGGTCGTTCTGGAAGGTTAATGATTCATTATACAGGCAATATGTATAATTTTAATCTAGTTCCCGAGAAAACAAATCTTGTCATAGATATCCCATTTTTTGATCAGAAATCAATTACAGCAGAAGTGCTAATTAATCTTAAAAAAGAAGATGTTATAGACAAAGAAACCGACACCTATAAATTTCTCGAATCATTGTCAATACAAGAGCGCGAATTATATGCAAAGAACTCGATGCCGATTCATGGGCAGAAAGCCCTCTTTGATTATTTAAAAGAAAATTATATTGAAAATTCAAGCTTATTTAATTGGACTTCATTACCTACCTACGAACAGTTAAATTTTGTTTTAGATAAGTCTTGGGAGTTTTTAAAGGCAGATGAGGAAAGGCTAGATCCCATTCTCTCAGCAAATCAATTATGTAGAAGTACGAACAATTTTGTAAGGAATCAAAAAACATTAAAAGGGATAATATTAGCAAACATTAGTGAGCATAAAGTAAATAGAGGTGAAATTCAAAAGCATCTTAAAGATGGAAATTATGAAATTTCTAAATGGTTACGGGGCAAGCCAAAATCATATGGATGTATGAGTGATAATGAATTAATTCACCTTTCTATCAATGATGCTCTTAAATTAAAAAAGAATGTTTTTGAATATAAATTACCCAAATGGTTGAAAACGTTTAATTCAATACAAGAAGCTGTTTGCAAGCATTTTGGAGATAAAGCTGGAAATTATCTTCATTACGCGAATATTATAGAAAATGACTTTATGCAAGAAAATTTAGCAATACTAGCTGAGTTTGGAATACCAAGTAGTGCAATTAGTAAATTGCAAAAGTATATACCAGACAATATGAATGAAGATGAGATATTAGGTTTTATTAGCTCTAGAGGTCTATTGAATAAAGCAAATCTTATTAACTATGAAAAAGTAAAAGTAGAGGAGAATCTTTAGTTTTCTAACCCCACATTGAAACAACTTAAATTAAGGATAAATATGGCCAGTCATAAAGTTATTTTACCGAGTCAAATATTTTCGTCTAAAAAGGATGCAAAAGCATTCTTTAAAACTATGTTGAATACGTATATTGATGGTGAGGAGATAACTGGTTTTGATGATCAATTGCTTTATGAATTAGTCCAAAGGCATCAAAGTTTAACTATGAAACGAGGTGTAGGAATAAAGGGTTTTTATAAAGATAAATCTCCGGAATACAAAACAAGCTGTTTTCACTTAGAACGCACAGACGGAATTAAAACTGACTTTTCTTATCATCGCTGCATAGATGCAAGTAATCCCACATTGGATCAAGAATTTTATAACGCATGTCGCTATGCAGTGTCAGAGAAGTTAACAAATAGAAAAAAAGAAATATTTGATAACGGACCTGTTCATTGTGTTAAAACTAATGAATTATTGGCATTTGATACCTCCGAGTATAGACATACGATCCCTAGATTTAGAGACATCGTGAGTGAATTCAAAAAAATTGAACATATTGAATTAACATCAGATATTTTTGTTGATGATGCGGACATGCAATACATTACAAAATTTTCTGATAATTCGCTCGCTATAAAATTTGATAACTTTCATACAGAAATTGCAAAATTAGAGTTATACAAAAAATATGAGAGATAAAGGTATTACCTATACAGTAACGCCATTTTTCAGTTTTAATTAGCCAATATTATGAGGTGGTTTTCACCTTTTTTAGATTAATCATCAAGGATTCAGCAATGCCGAATACTGTTACTGTCAATTTTCCTATCGATCAAAACGAGCAAGCCAAACAATTAAAGGCTGATCACCTGCTTCCTCAAGATGTTTACTTAACAATTGCTTCGCTGATAGAAGGTAATTTGGCAAAACTTAAGAAAATGAAAAATGATAGCGAGATGCTTGATGATATTGATGACTGCCGTGCACATGAAACTATCTTAATTGATGGTGGCCGCGGGGTTGGTAAAAGCTCTGTGTTAGTTAATTTAGAAATGTTCTTAAAAGACTTAGGGTGTAATAAATCAGGCTTAAAAGCAGAGGATTTATTAATACTAAAGCCGGTTGATCCGACTCTTGTTGAAAATGGTGATTCGTTACTGCTTAATATTATTGTTGCAGCTTTAATGCGTAATAAGGAAGTAAGGAGGAAACTAGATAATAGTGATTACAGATCAGATGCCTTTTATGAACAGTTACAAAAATTAGGCTGTGCGTTAGAGGCTGTAGAAACTAGAGATGTAAAGCATGGCATTGATAAGTTACGTTCCTTTATGGGCGGGCACGGGCTTGCTCAAGAGATACATAAACTATTTAAAGCTACATTGGAGCTTACTGGCAAAAAACTGATTATTTGTAAGCGTCAGGGCAACCACACCTTCATCTAATTTCTGATCTCAGTTATGTTATTTTCAAGTCAAATAAAAGGAAATAACAATGAAAATAACGCGCAACGAAACACAATGGCAGACCCTAG
>NZ_ATUO01000048.1 GCF_000420245.1 Psychromonas hadalis ATCC BAA-638
CTTTTAAAACCCATGCGTTTCAGGAAGTCGTTGTTCTTCTTTTAAAACCCATGCATTGATGACGCTTGTTTCAATCAGCAGGCGGATCACATATTAAATTCATTTGTCATCAGCGATAGATAAAAAATCATGAAGTTAATTGATTATGTAAACTCGCGTAATAGCTATCTTCTTTTAATAAGGTTTGATGTGAACCACTACAACGTAGTTTTCCCTCTTCCATCAAATAGATGTTATCCATTTTACTCATGGCGGTTAATCGATGGCTGATCATGAGTAGGGTTTTATCTGTGGCAAACTCAAACAGTAGCGCTAAAATTTCACGCTCGGTGCGCTTATCTAAGCCTTCTGTGGGCTCATCTAATAATAAGATGGGTGCATCACGTAATAAGACTCTGGCAACACCAATACGACGTTGTTCACCACCTGATAGTTGCCTGCCTCCTTCACCAATGAAAACAGCTAAAGGATCTTTTCCTTGTGTTAAAACACCCAATCCGACTTTGTCTAATACCGACAATAATAAAATATCGTTTTTATCTTGTGCTATTTTTTTCTCAGCTAAATTGGTAAATGTTTGATTAGGCGTATTGGGCTGCGCTAATGCTAAGTTGTCTCTTAAGGTGCCACTAAACAGGTAGATTCGTTGGCTAACCACTGAGATTCCTGAGGTGAGGGCGGTTTGGTTATATTGCTCAATTGCCAAACCATCAATTAAAATCCCCCCTGAACTTGGCTGCCATTCACGGGTTAGTAATGATAATAGGGTCGATTTCCCACAGCCTGTTTGCCCTAATAAGGCGACTTTTTCACCTGCTTTAATCGATAAACTAATATTGTGTAATACGGCTGTCTGGTCATTTTTAGCGTTACTATTCATCCCTCTGTCAGAATAAGAGAATTGTATGTTGTTAAGTTCAATTTCACCTTTTTTAATCACTGCGCTACTTTGCTCATTAAATGTAATATCGGGTGTTTGATCCACTAAATCAGTTATACGCGTTGCGGCTGCGACACAGGAAGAGAGGTGCTGAAACGCGCCTGCAATAGGTAATAACATCTCAATACAGGCAAGCGTCATAAAGGCTATCAGTGCCAGCATTGCGCCAGGAGGTTGATACTGGCCTACGCCAGATGCAGCTAAGTAGAGTATCAAAACAACCACTGCGCCATGGCATAAAATCAGCATCGCTTGGCTAAAGGCCATGACGTTTGCCATTGCACGTTGACTGTCTAATAAATTGGATTCTGCTTGGCTTAATTTTTCACGAAAACGTTGTGTTGCTCCAAACAGTGATATTTCGGCAAGCCCTTGTATATACTCTAAAATCTGCACACGATAATGGCGTTTATTGTGCAGTTGAGAGACCCCAGGTTTACGCCCTAAAAAATAAAATAGGAAAGGCAAAACAAGCCACATTAACAATAAACTGCCACATAACATCAGCGCTAGCTGCGTATCTATCCACGCGACAAAAAAGGTCATAGCGAGTAACATCAACATCGCGCTTAGCATCGGTGTTAACAAACGTAAATAGAGGTGGTCTAAGGCATCAATGTCTGCTACTAAACGATTTAAAAGATCACCTTGTCGTATTCCTTGCATGTTGGAAGCACTGAGTGGTAGTAGTTTTCGCCATGTCCAAACACGCAGTTGTGTGAGTAATTTAAAGGTGGCTTGATGGGTGGCTAAACGTTCACCATAACGACTTGCCGTGCGTGATATCGATAAAAACCGTACACCGCTACCGGGGGTGAAGTAGTTAAATGCCTGTGTTGTTGCCAGTGTCAAACCCGCCACTGCTGATGCAGATAAAAACCAGCCTGATAATGATAGTAGCCCGATGCCCGCCATTAATGTGATGGTGCTGAGTAAGATGCCGACACACATCATGACCCATTGTTGTTTAAATAATTTGATAAACGGAAGGAGTGCTTTCATGAGTTTATCTCCTGAGGGCGAGTTGAATTTGTGTTATCTGTTATGTCATTTTCAAGGTCATCTTGTTGCATTTTTTTGAATAACCCTTCGCGTTGGTTTAGCTCCGTGAAGTTTCCTTGTTGTACAATCAGACCGTTATCTAATACCAATATGTGCTGCATCTGTTGTAGTTGGTCTAAGCGATGCGTCACCATTAAACTTGCTGATTGCGCTGTGGCATCGCGTAATGTGCTAAAGACGGCTTGCTCGCTGTGTTGGTCTAAACTTGCTGTAGGCTCATCTAATAAAAACAACTGTGCGTCTTGTGCTAGCGCCCGTGCTAATGCGATACGTTGTGCTTGGCCGACGGAAAGCCCCGCCATCTGTTCACCAATAGTATGATCTAAACCTAAAGGTTGTTTGTTTACAAAATCCAATATCATTGCTTTTTGCAAACAGTCTTCAACCTGCTGGGGTGATATATTTGTATTACCCATAGTGACATTTTCACGAATACTGCCGTGAAACAATTGTGGATCTTGTCCTAGCCATGCTACATGTTGATACCACTGTGCTTTGTTTATCTGATTAAGCTCAATACCATTGATTTTCAGAGAGCCTTGGTAGGGTAAAAAACCTAATAGGGCATTTAATAAACTGGTTTTCCCGGATCCGCTTGGGCCGACTAACGCAATTTGTTGACCTTTTTTAAGGGTGAAGCTTAACGGCCCCACTAATTGAATACCATCGTGACTATAAACGCGGAGTTGGCTTGCTTGTAGCTCAATCGGTTTTTTCCAATCAATTTCTTCAACTGTTTTTTTATCTGACGTTTTACCTTTAACCTGATAATCAATCACTTCATAGTCAAGCAGGGCTTTTAGCTCCTGTGCTGCACCAATCGCTTGCGCTTTTGCGTGGTAGTGAGTGCCCATGTCACGTAATGGTTGATAAAATTCAGGGGCTAACATGAGGATAAATAAACCAGTAAAAAGGCTAATAGCTTGGCCGTAATGACCGAAATTAAGGTGGCCTAAAAAACTAAAACCAAAATAGATAGCTAATATTGCAATGGATATTGCGCTAAAAAATTCTAGCACTGCGGAACTCAAAAAAGCTAAACGCAATACAGACATGGTGCGCGTTCGAAATGATTCCGAGGCAGACGCTATCTCTTTGACTTCTGCATCACCACGGTTAAATAGTTTTAGTGTTTTCAACCCTTTTAAGCGATCCATAAAATGGCCACTTAATTGTGCTAATGCACTGAAATTTTTCCGGTTGGCTTCTGCAGCCCCTTGGCCGACTAAAATCATAAATAGCGGAATGAGCGGTGCAGTGGTTAATAAAATTAGCCCTGCTGTCCAGTTAAGTGGAAAAACGACGATTAAAATACACAGAGGAATGAAACCCGCGAGCAACATTTGTGGTAAATAGCGTGCATAAAAATCTTGTAAATCTTCAATTTGTTCAAGTACGATGCTTGCCCAGCTTCCCGCTGGTTTTCCTTTAATAAAAGCGGGGCCTAATTCACTGAGTTTATCTAAGACCGCTTTACGAATTTGTAGGCGTAAACGTTTACCCGCTTCAAAACTACTTCGTTCACGCGCAAAGGCCAATAGGGCGCGGATAGGGATTAAGATGATTAGATAAATAAATTCATTGGTAAATGCAGATTTTGGCAACTCATCAATAATGATCCCCTGCAAAATGGTTGCGAGCAGGTAGGCTTGTAACATGAGTGCAAAGCCTGTTAATAACCCAAATAACACTGTTAAATTGAGAAAGAAACCACAGGATTTTTTGTGTAGGTTTAACCACTGTATTAATTGTTTTTCTAAGGATTTATCCATCTGTTTTTTTATCCGAGATTGAAAATATAAAATGAGAGATAATACCAATTGGATTAAGTATGTGATCTAAATTTTACCCAGGAAAAACAGCTTAATTCAAGACGAAAGTTGACGTAAATGGTTGTTCCCTTTACGAAACTTACAATGAAGAAGTAAGTTATTTTAACCAGTAAATAGACCCGCTATTTGTTCCGGTTGGTATAGCGCAGTATCGCAGATGAAATACCCCAAAAGAAGCAGTATTTTTGTTTTTTAAAAGTGATTTTAAAGGGGAGGGATCAGTGTTTCTTGAAACTCAACCGAGAACTAAAAAATCCGATGTCCAATGAACATCGAATTTTTTTTATGTGCTTAAAAAATGTAACGACTCAGCACCCCTTCAACGTTGAGGTGTTTTTATAAAAATAGACTGTAAATACTCAGGGCTAAGCCATTTATGCTTAGTTCAAGGCGAAAAAACGCAGTTTAATAGTTTAAATGAGCATTTTTCAACACGGTTATCATAGATAACTGAAGTTTAACCACGAACAAATCTAAATGGCAACGACCTGAGAAGTTACATAAAAATAAGCTTATAACAAAGTGTTTATTGAGGTGCTCTGTTATTAATCTTCGATTTGAAAATTAAGCCTTGTTCATTAATATCAAAACTCATCTGCAATCGTGCATCATATTCGGTTAAGAACATTGCTTCCTCTGGGATGATCTCGCCAGAAAGCTCTGCCGCGGTGATAATGGGCGTAACCATTTTTTTGAAATCAAAAGCAAAATGATACAGTCCATTTTTTTCAAGTGATTCTGAGCTAAGTTTATTAGCAAATTTTTCACCTTTCTCGCCATTATAGATAACTAAATGTTTGCCTTTAATCGCCAGTTTAGGGGCTATATTTAGCTCACTTGGAATAGGCATAATGGTATTTAGTTCAATAACATCGCCATCCGTGGTTAGTTGAATTTGTTGCAGTTCAGGCAGGAACATTTTAACCGAGTTAAACAGTTGTTCTGGATTCTCTGCTGAGAGCGTAAACAGGGCATCTAAGCTGTCGAGTTGAGGCTCTTTATCAAGTTGTGAAAGGGTGTAATCGAGTACACCAATACTAATGCCCTGTACACCATTAGCGATATTAGCGCCCATACCGACCATGCCAATTGATTCGCCTGATTGGGTAATTTGTGCTTGAATCTCTGCAAGTGGTTGACAGCGATAAGTGGGTGTTTGTAAATCACCCCAAATATCATTTAATGTGCCGGCTAGTTTGCTGACGTCAAAACCAAGACCCATTGAAAATACATTGTTATTGGTGTTATTGGTGTTATTGGTGTATTGAGGAATAAAGCCACGTAGTGCTGAAAGAGCATTTAAAATAGCCTTATTTTTACTCTCTACAATAGTAGAAACCGCAATGGTTGACTCTTTTTCACTAATATTAAGTTCAGTATAACCCGCAACGGTACGAGGCCAGTTATTCGCAATAGCGCCTAACTCCGCTGCACACTGTTCATTACGAATTTGTGAAAGTGTTGCATTATCTCCTAACTTATCCTCAATACGGGTGATCTGTTTTGCAAGCTGGTTACCATCTTTGGTCGTTAGACCTTTAATCAACTCTATATGATTAATAAAAGCGATACTGGCATCTTTTAAATTATGCTTTTTAACGATGTCACTGATAGTGTTTGTTGCCGCTAATGAGTGTTCTGGTTTACTTAACCCTAGCGCAGTTTCAAGTAGTGAGGGTTCATTATAAGCGGTGCTAAACGTGATGGTTAATAAACCATTATTAACCGCGACAATCACCTCGGCATTAATAGGATCTGTTTCATCGGTGATAGGATAACGACGATATTGTTGCCCTTTTAAATCGCCTTTTTTATGTTTAAAACCACTTTCAAGTTCAGTTTTATCAAGTAGATCCCAAATCGCTTTCTCGTTAGCTATCTCGATTTTAAACACCGGTAGTAAACCTAATGTATAAAAGTAAGCACGTACTTCATTAGGCAAACCAAATGTTTTCATCATGAGATCGGCATCAGCTAATCCAGCTTGATAGGTTTTTGCCAAGCTTAATACAAAGTTAGCCCCTGGGTTTCCCTCGTTATACAGCTCATTCATCATGGTTTGGTCGCTAGGATCAACCATTTTAGGTGCTGATGCGATGTAATCTCTGAGTGGGAAGGGGGCAAGTTGAGCCGCAAAAAGTGGGGTATCTGCAGGAACATAATCAAGTACATTATAAGCAGGTGATGAGTTTTGCTGATTAAAGAGATAAGCGCCTGCACCGATAGCAGCCACCGTGCCAATAATTAATAATTTGTTCAAGTTATCTACTCCGTTGGGGTTGTTAGCAGTATATTACTAAAAATCGGCTAGTTAGCTATGTAAAAATTACTTTTTAATGATTTTTTTTGTAGCGTAAATCTTGTAGGTTAAAGCCGAGTTCGATATCGTTTTTTAAGCTGACCAGTTGTTTCGCTAGTCGTGCCTCTTTTTCTGCCTTTTTCACTTTGCTTAAGCGTTTATCTTGCTCATCAACTGTTGTATCAAAGAGTTTTTGTAAACTACCGTATTGATGAAGTAGGGCTAATGCACCTTTTTCTCCAATCCCTTCAACGCCTTTAATGGCGCTACTAGAAATACCTGTCATTGCCCAATAGTCGGTTAATTTATCAACAGACAGGCCCATTTTATTTAATACTCGCCCGGTATCGGTATAACTATGCTGAAAATAATCATAGATAACGGTTTGCTTGCTGAGCAGTTGATAAAAACCTTTATCGGTAGAGACGATAATTGATTTCTGACCACTTTTTTCCATTTTTATCGCAAGGGTGGCTATCAAGTCATCTGCTTCATCTGTTTCTGTTATTAATGATTCAATACCCATCTCAAAAAAGCTATCTTGAATCTCTTCTAATCCTGCTTTTAACCGTGCTGGAATCGGTTTTCTACCTTGTTTATATAAAGGGTAGAGTTGATGTCGCCAACTGGGGCAGTGGCTATCAAAAACACAAATAACATGGGTTGGTTGATGAATGTTGAGCAACTTTTTTAACGCGTTACAGGCGGTTTCTTTGGTTTTATCAACGGCCTTTTGATTTTCTCCCTGTTGTTTCTCTTGGATAGCGTAGATGCGACGAATAAGGTTCATCGCATCGATAATAAGCAGTGTTGAACTCATTTGTTAATTATCTTATAGCAAGGAGTATAAACGGTGCCGGGTAGTTTCATTCGCCCCTGTTTTATAAAACTTTCTAGTAATACATCTACTTTTTTCATTAAGGACTTCTCTCCTTTTATGAGGAAAGGGCCAAAATCTTCAATGGATTGAATGCCCTCTTCTTTGACATTACCTCCCACAATACCAGAAAAAACACGACGTAAATTAGAGGCTAACTCTTGCACGGGTTGATCTTTATGTAAGACCAGATTACTCATGTTTTCATGATTGGGGATAAAAGGAAATTGAAAAGGCTCATCAATTTTAAGTGACCAGTTAAAAGAGTATGCATCACCAATGGCACGGCGGTACTCCGTCACTTTAAGCATCGACTTTTTAATCACTTGTGCGACAAGGGGCGCATCATCAACAATAATTTGATAGTGACGACGTGCATCATCGCCTAAGGTATCGCTAATAAATTGATCAATCGCTTTAAAATAGGATGCGCTCTCCTTAGGTCCGGTTAAAATAATGGGCATTGGCTGCTGTTTATTTTCTGGGTGCATCATAATACCAAGGATATACAACAGCTCCTCTGCCGTACCAGGACCTCCGGGGAAGATGATAATGCTATGCGCAATACGCACAAATGCCTCAAGACGTTTTTCAATGTCAGGTAGAATAACCAGTTCATTTACAATTGGGTTTGGTGGCTCTGCTGCAATAATCCCCGGCTCTGTTAAACCGATATAACGGCCATTATTAACACGTTGTTTTGCGTGGCCAATAGCCGCTCCTTTCATCGGACCTTCCATCGCGCCAGGGCCACAACCTGTGCAGATATTAAGTTCACGCAGACCAAGCTGGCTACCGACTTCACGGGTGTAACTAAATTCAGTATCGTTAATTGAGTGTCCACCCCAGCAAACAACAATATTAGGCTCAACACCCGCTTGCAAAATGTTAGCATTACGTAAAATAGAGAAAACTAAACTGGTGATTTTTGAGCTACTGTCTTGCTCTTTTTCTGTGTTGATATTTATTTGTGTATCTACATAAAGCAGATCGCGTAATACCGAAAAAAGGTGTTCTTGAATACCCTTTATTAACTCCCCATCAATGAAAGCTTCCTCTGGTGGATTATGTAACTCAATTTTTACTCCACGTTCTTGGTGTAATACATTAATTTTAAAGTCTTTGTATTTTTCTAATATCTCTTTACTGCTGTCGGTATGGCTTCCTGAGTTAAGCACTGCGAGGGAGCAGTTACGGAACAACTGATAAATTTCACTAGAAACAGATTCTTGTAGCTGATTAACTTCAAGTTGTGAGAGTAGTGCCATGCTACCAACGGGATTGATATGAGAGATCATAATGTCTCCTTAGCTGAGGAAAGGGGATATCCATCAATATGATGGGCTAGGTTATACCCATGATACTTCAAGATGCAAAGTCAGCAAGAAAATTGTGCCAAGATGCTAGGCATAAAATTGAAGTATAGTTATTCTACATAGAGATTTTATAACAACGCAGCTTGGTGCAAGTTGCCTTGCCCTACGGGGCGCAAGCTCGAAAACCAGCCCAGCGTTGCAACATTCAAAAAGTGAATGACAATTACCTCATGTTGCGTCTCGCTCTGATTATCGAGCTTGTGCCTGACAAAGCACCTTGAGGTATCATGGGTATAAGCATAATGAGATGAGTTGGTTGATGACTTATCTGTTTACAGTCAAGATTCTTTATTCTTTTTCAAAGCAGATAACTTGGTTACGCCCATTATTTTTTGCGTGATATAAAGCTTGATCAGCACGCTCAAAGGCGGTTTCTATATCATCTCCTTTACAAAAGCTGGTACAACCCACAGAAATTGTGATGCTAATACTCTCTTTCTTAAACTTAAAAGGAATGTTTCTGATCGATCGACATAATTTTTCGAGTGTTATCTGTGTCTGTTTATGGCTGATTTCTGGTAATAGAACAGCAAATTCTTCACCACCATAGCGCGCAATAAAATCGGTGTTACGTATCGATTTTTGTAATGTTTGCGCAATCACATTTAACACTTTGTCTCCTGCTAAATGACCAAAAGTATCATTAATTACTTTAAACTTATCAATATCAATCACTGCGATATTAAGAGGATGCTCGTAGCGTTGGTAACGTATAAACTCTACTTGTAAACGCTCACTCCAGGCTGCACGGTTAGGGATTTTTGTTAAAAAATCAATATGTAACTGTTTGTTTTGCTGTTTAAGTGTATTTTGATAATTTTTTGTTTCGTTTTGTAGTTCTTTTATTTGTCTTACCATGCCTTTAAATTGCTGGCGTACTTGTTGTTCTTTTTCTGCCTCTCTTGCTTGGATCATGCTTTCAACATTTTCAACGTAACTAAAGATATGCTTTTGTAGGGTTGCCATATCGGAAGCGCCTTCACTTGCTTTTTTAAGTGCTGCGGATTGTTTTTGAATGTTTTTGACACATTTTTCTTGATTTTCAAAGGCAGATTCAGCACGTTTAATATTTTTGGAAAAATTAAGATAAAATTGGGTAAGGCTATCATTAAGTGTGTATAAAAAATGACGAGAGGAGCGACGCTCTTCACGGGTGCTGTCAATAACTATCGCGATAATTTGTAAGCAGTGCTGAGGCAGTGCCAGGGGGTTTTTTTCATTCGATATTTTTTGCCTAATGACTTCAAGCTTTTTACTGTATCCCTCTCCGACATCAAGATCGAGAATAACCTGTTGTAGCTCATCACAAATATTATCTATTAGTGGGGTATTACACTCCTCGGTATCTAACGTTTGGTTTTTATTTAGCTCAATAACAACACGCTGATAGATTTTTATAATACTGGTTAGCTCACTATGATGCTCAATAATGGAGTAAGGCTGTGAGATATGTTTTGAGTGTTCAATTTTGTTGCTGATAGTGTCTGATAAGTTGGATATTTTTTGCAGTTGCAACTGTGATTGAGAAACAATGAGGCGCCCTTCAGAGAGCGTGTCCTCAATAGGTGTCTGGTGCTCACAAAGTTGAACGATACACTCATCATAAAGTGCTTCAGTAGTCTTTTCTGAATTACTATTTTGCAATTTTTTTAAAAAAACACGTTGATATTTATCAAATGCTTTGTCTTGACGAGATGTCAGTTTTAATAGCTGTTGAAGTAATTTAAGCGCAGCTACAGGGGAAGCCATAATATATATTCCATTAATTGTTTTGGTTATGAGTCAATTTTGACGGTAAGTCTACTACGCCTTAAAAATATCAGTTAGTGATAACGTTATGAAAGATATCTCAAATAAAAACTCAGTAAGTAAGACTTATTCTCATTTACAGAGTGTGACTATATCAACCGTTAACCATTTGACGTTTAATCCAGAATCTTACTGCTAAAAAGACTTTAATTTTAAGGTTACGGAAAACTTATTATTAGTAATTAACGCTGAATTCGCAAGTATAGAGAGTAAGTAAAATAAAAAAATGGGTTACTTCTCTAATTCTGGCCAATAAAATTGGTGACTCTGGTGGCTACAGTTGACTTTTACAATCCCTTTTTGGATAGCACGCTGTCCTAGTTCCCACAGATCGCCATCAAAAAATGCGGGTTGTAAATTATCAATTGCAACCAATTCAAGCCAACTATTCTCTTGATATGATTCGCGTAATTGGCTTGCGCCAAATAATGCAAGGCTACTTAGGTTTAACATACGTGTTGGTGTGATCGCTCGGCTGACATTGTTTAAGAATGGAAACGCGACAATGCCGATAGAAAGCGCATTGGGTAAATGATATTTATCGGCAAATAGTGTGAAAAAAGCCTCTATTTTTTGCGCAAAATTTTCTGCGCTTTGGTGATCTTGTTGTTCACTAATAAAAAGAATCTGATTATCCCTTATTTGGAAAATATCCGCACTGTTGGTAAAAAAAATGCGCAGTGCTTGGCCCAATTTTTTCTCTAATTCCGCACCAGAAAAAACACCTGACAGCTCATTTAAACGCGCCAGAAACGGGATGCTGATAAGTGCATAATAGAGCGGTTTATCATGGTAAATATAATTAAATTCATTGCCCTGAGCCTGTTGAGATGGAAGACCGGTGCGTGGATGATGAGTTAATTGGCGTTGTGAACGGTTTTCTGATTCGATGAGCTTACGGTTACGAATTAATATATAAAAAAAGCTTAAAAGGGTGATCACTAACAGTGTTATTGTGCTGTATGTCAGTGTTTTAAATCGTGCATTACTCGTTTCCAACTCACTATTTTTAATTTCTAGTTGTCGTTGCTGCTGGGTACGTTCAACCAGTTGTAACTGTTCATTAATCTTAAGTTGTTGCAGGGTAAACAGACGCTCTTTGATACGGTTTTGTAACGCATGAAAGTTTTTAAAGTGCAGAATAGCTTGTTGGTGATTACCTGTTATCTCGTAGCTTGAAGCAAGCATCTCAAATGCTTGTACACGTAGTTCAGGGTAATTATTCAGTGACAGTCGCAATATCTTCTCAAGTTGTAAAATGGCCAGTGCAGGATCATCATTAATAAGATTAAGGCGTGCTAAAAGCAGTAAACTTTCTACTTGATAGCGTGACTCTTTTAAGCGAGTAAAGTGATAACGTGCATTCTGAAGATATTTTTGTGCTAATAAACGCTCTTTTTGGTTTTCTTTGTTAAAGACATGGCTACTATAAGTGCGCCCGAGTTCAAGGTAAACATGCGCTAACAAGCTACTGTGTTTTTTGTTTTGAATTAATTCCAATGCATTAAATAGATATATAAGTGATTGATTCTGCTCGTTGTTTCTCTCTTTTAAAATGGCAAGTTGTATTAGACTATCTGCTTGTTTAATACTGTTTTTGGTGTTGATATAGAGCTCTACACGTTGACTTGCAAAGTCGATTGCACGATTAAAAAGATGTTTTTTCTGATACAAATTAGCAATACTTTTTTTACTTTCACCACTGAGTTTTATAAAGTTGTGTTTATTTGCGAGTTTATTGGCAGCAAATAGATTAGAGATTGCTAGCTGTTGTTGGTTTATATTTTCATAATAGAGCCCATAATAATAGGCTAGCCATGCGTGTAATTTTATACTTTTATTGGTTTTTAATTCCTCTTTTGCACTTTCTAACGTGAGGTTGGCATTACGGTATTGATCACTTTCTAACGACAATTTTATCACGGTGAGCAATAATTTAGCCTTTAAATTTGGGGCGTTTGTAAAAGGTATTACCTCTATTTTTCTTATACTGGTTGTGAATATTTTAATCAATAGTTGATTATTAAATTCAGGGCGCTTTTCTTTAGGAACTTCAGAAGCTAAAATGTTGAGTGTGCGCAGTTGCTCGGCAGAAAATGACAGTTGCTTTAGTTGCTTTGTTAATAACTGATAAGCATGCGTATAATCTTTAACCTGTGTATAACAGAAAGCCAGTAGTTGAGTCGGTAATATATTACTCGTTGCGAGACCCTCTGTTTCATCAGTGATAGGGCCTGAATTCATATAAAAGGCCTGCTGATTTTTAATGTAAAGCGTAGTTGTTTCGATACAGGCATCTGGGTTTTTATAACGCCCATGATAAGCATTTTTTAGTGCTGCAGGGATATTGGCATCAAGTAACTCGATTGCCCCGCTAGATGGGCTAAAAGAGAGTACTACAAGAGTTAAAAATAAACGCGTTATCTGTGTCATAAAAACCAATTTGCTCAAGACTTACTGACGCAGTAAGCGACGATTATTTAAGTTATCATTGTTTTCTTTATCATCAGTACAACGATAAGGGTTAATATCTAACCCTCCGCGACGAGTATACCTTGCGTAAACGGAAAGCGAATCAATTTGTCCGAATTTCATGAGATCACAGTAGATCCGCTCGACACATTGTTCGTGGAACTCATTATGCTCTCGAAATGAGATAAGATAACGCAGTAGTTTTTCACGATCTAACTGTTTGCCCGTATAGTTTATTTCAATGCTTCCCCAATCAGGCTGATTAGTGATTAAGCAGTTTGACTTTAATAGGTGTGAATAGAGTGTTTCTGTCACTACTTTTTCTGAACTAAGTGACGCAAGTAATGCCGGGGTAAGTTGGTAGTTATCTACCTCTATATCTAAGGTATCTAAACAAATACCAGTAAAAGTGCCAAGTTTATCAGTAAAGCTGTCCATATCTGTGTTTAGCTCTACACTCACCTGTTTATTCGCACAAGCTGTTAGGTCATTTTTTAGATGCTCTAAAACAGTTTCAACACTGGAAAATTTAGTCTGATTAAAGCTGTTCAGGTAAAGTTTAAAAGATTTAGACTCGATTAAATTATCGCTGTCATGTGGAACTTTAACCACACCTGTTGCGACGACGGGTTTGCCTTTACTGTTGAGCCATGAAAGTTCATAAATGTTCCACAAATCACACCCTACAAAAGGTAAGTTATCTGCGTTTAAATTGAGCTCATCACGATTTAAACTACGTGGCACACCTTGTAGTAGGCTTGCATCATATTGGCTTTTGTATTCTGTTACCTGTCCAAGAGAAAGGTTTTGCAGCGCGGACGCTTTATCGTAGAGAGTCATGGTTATTCACTTTTTATTTTTTTATTTAGTTACGTTACAATAAAGCTATTGTAACCAAATAAAAGAAAATTTCGAGTAATGAATAATACAATACAAAATGTACTGCATGACCTATTTGAACGTAATGAAAAAATATGGCAAGAAGAAAATAATAGCCTACCATTGCAACAGTGGGATACTGAGTGGCTATCACCTTGCCAAGTAGACAAAATAGATGAAAAGACTATCTCATGGAAACCAGTAAAGTTGAGTGATGTGAGTTTTAAAAATATCGAAGAGGCACTTGAAATAACACTACACCCGAGTATTACTGAGCTGTTTTGTTCATTTTATGCCGATGGTATCCCTTGCTTGTTTGATGGTCATCCTGTGGATCTCATTCAGGTGTGGAATGAAGACGATTTTAAACTATTACAAGAGAATATGATCGCCCATTTCATGATGCAAAAAAGGTTAAAACAACCCGCTTCGATGTTCATTGCAAGTTGCAGTGATGAGATGCAGGTTATCTCTATCTTAAATGAAACGGGTGAAGTACAGTTAGAAACATTAGGTAAAAAACAGGAAACACTATTAGCGCCTAATCTTGTTGAGTTTATCGCTAAACTGCAACCTGTTGTTAACCATCAAGATTAATCGTGCTTTCTTAGTTTTGATTTTATAAAGTCGATCACCTGTTCATTGAGACAGCTTTTAGAAAGGTAGCTTTGGCTACCATTTTCTAAATTGAGCATCACGCCCGTGGGCGTCTCAACGATATTTTTTATTTTATCCCAACTAAGCGTCTCGGTTTGGTAAAGGCTCTCTATCTTAATTGCATTTTCATCAATGGATAAATTAATCTTATTGCCTGAATTTTTACTCCACATCTGCCTTGTTAACCACCACGCTTTACGATATTTAAAACTAAAAAATTCAACAAAGGCGAGACCAATAAAAAAGAGACCTACAGCCACGGAAAGATTGGTGGTGATCATGATATAAAATCCAAACAGGAGCAGGGCACCCATAAATTTGTAACGTGGTTTTTTAGGGGCAAGCAGCAGGGCTGATTGATCAAAGCACTCTGAAAAGTGCTCTCGGTTAAGAATAAAATAGCTAGTGAATTGCATGGTTTTCCTTTGGCGTAAGATATGCCTTTTTGATTATGTTTTAAATATAATGAGATGTTAGTATTACGTTATTATAACTAATACCCATTGGATTAAGTATGAGATTTTATGTTGCGTAGGAAAAATAGATTAGTTCAAGGCACAAGTTGACGTAACGGAGTGTTCCCTTTGCGAACCTTGCAACGATGAAATAATTTATTTTAACCAGCAAGATTGCTCTACTGCTTATTCTAATTGGTATCATTACCACTGGAAGGCACAGATGAAAATAGAAACCCAAATTGTTAGCTTAGGCCGTGATAAAAAATGGAGCAAAGGGGTAATCAACCCTCCAGTATTTCGTGCATCAACGATGCTTTTTGACACCATGGAAGAGATGCGTTTTGCTACCAAAAATCGCGCCAATGGTGAGATGTTTTATGGTCGCCGTGGTGGGCCGACGCATTTTGCCTTTCAAGCGGCTATTGCAGAGTTAGAAGGTGGCGTTGGCACTGCGCTTTATCCTTCAGGATCTGCCGCTATTAGTGGTGCGCTACTGTCATTTTTAAAAGCAGGTGATCATCTTTTAATGGTTGATAACGCTTACGAGCCAACGCGTTCTTTATGTGATGGCTTATTAGCAGGGTTTGGTATTGAAACCACCTATTACGATCCCTTGATTGGTGCGGGTATTAAGGATCTTATTCGCCCTAATACCAAGGTATTGTTTTTAGAGTCACCTGGTTCAATCACCATGGAAATTCAAGATGTACCTACACTCAGTGAAATTGCACATCAGCATAATATGGTGGTGATGCTTGATAATACGTGGGCATCACCGATTAACTCTCGACCTTTTGAGATGGGCGTTGATATCTCCATTCAAGCCGCCACTAAATATATTGTCGGTCACTCCGATGTGATGATGGGCACAGCAACCAGCAATGAAACACATTGGCAACAGTTACGTGAAAACAGTTATCTGATGGGGCAATGTACCTCGCCCGATGATGTTTATTTAGCCAGTCGTGGTTTACGTACCTTAGGTGTACGCATGGCACAGCATGAAAAGAATGCGTTAAAAATTGCAAATTGGCTGGAAACGCGTCCAGAGGTAGATCATCTCCGCCATCCTGCTTTTGCTACTTGCCCGGGTCATGAATTCTTTAAACGTGACTTTAGTGCATCTAATGGTCTGTTTTCGTTTGTATTAAAGCAAGGTAACTTGAAATCAGTAACGGCACTGGTTGAGAACATGCAATACTTTAAGATGGGTTTTTCATGGGGCGGTTATGAAAGTCTGATTTTAGGGGTGTTTGGCATTGATAAATTACGTACTGCAACGCAATGGGATAGCTCAAAACCATTGATCCGTTTACATGTTGGTTTAGAAAATGTCGATGATTTGATTGCAGATTTAGAAGCGGGTTTTGCACGTTTTAACGCGGCATTATAAATAAAGGTAATACGGAGAGCGCAGGCTCTCTGTGTTATTTACTCGCTTGTACTTGATTACGCCCATTGGCTTTTGCGTCATATAACGCTTTATCTGCACGTTCAATAAACGCGCGGGTAGATTCATCTGATCTCATCTGAGCAACACCAAAACTGGCGGTGATTTTAAGGTTATCGGCAAAGACTTTATCCTCAATAATTAAACATAACTTTTCAGCAGTCGCAACGGCACTCTCTAATCCACTGTTTTTACAAATCAAAATAAACTCTTCCCCTCCCCAGCGACCTAATTTATCAGCAATACGAATATTGTTATAGATAGCTTGTGCGAAGGAGATCAAAATATCATCGCCGGTATTGTGGCCATGTACATCATTAACCAGCTTGAAAAAATCGATATCAATAAAAATGATACTAAAAGGTTTATTTTTTTCTGTTAGTGCCAATCCACACTCTGAGAAGTGTTTACTTAACCCTGCGCGATTGCGTAATCCAGTAAGTTCATCTCTTTTTGCCATTTTATCAATCTGATTTTTTTCCAGTTTTAAGGCGTGTAGGATTTCAAGCAAGCGATTTTTGGATATTTTGGCATTATTGAGTCGCAAACGGTATGAGCTAAGTTGTACAACAAGATAGACAATTGCTGAACTAACCCACATCGCTATAATGCTAAAGAGCAGGTTTTCTCTGGATATATAAAGGCGACGAAAGGTGATTTCATGGATAAATACTTCCATCTCGCCATATTCTGCGAGGCCTGCAGAGGCTATCTCAAGCAGTGGTACATTGGTAAATTCTCGGCCTTGAAATTCAGTGGGAATTTCACGTAACCCAGTCCACCATGACGTGACATTAAAATCACTTAACTGCACAAATTCACCACGTTTATAAGCATTCGGCTCAAACTCAACCTCATTAATTTTCATGGAGTTTTCATCTGTTTCGAGGTTGGTATAAGCAAGGTTGTAGTTACGGATATAAAAGCGCAAGCGTTCAGGTTTAGGGCCATTATAATCAACGTCTAAAAATACTTCATCATATTCAGATAAGTCCAGCCCATTTTGGAACTGGTAAATGCCTTTCTCATTTTGCGGGACTAAATGGATTTTTACTTCGCAGTAGGGCCATTGATAGGCCGGCACAATGTCACATCTAAAAAAGATGCCATCTGCTCTTTTTTCTACCTCAATGGTTGTTTCTCCACCTTGAATCTGGTCTGAAACACCGACAATAGAATAGGTATCATCGAGTTTGATGGTAAATGTTTTATAAAGGCCGATGTTATACGTGAGCAGTAATACCGCAGTAGTAAAAATCAACAATATTAAAATAAGGTATCTATTTATGCTTGTCATAAAGTCCCTTTTTATAAGTCACTATAAAAGTAGTAAAGAAAGCAGTCACTGCCAAGGACTTGAGGTAAATATCGTATTTATAAGCCTTTTTATTTATAGTTGCTCATAACTATATTGACTCTACCCTAGGGGAAAGCCTTAACATGGCCTCTTTAATTTAATTGATGGCTTATTACTCCCTTATCTAATGAAACGATTTATCACCCTACTTTTAATGGTTTGTACACTGCTAACTTTCACACAGAAAGTGATGGCGTCTGCACCCTTATTTGTCAGTGAAGAAAAATCGATGATTCACTGTGATATGGAAAACATGATCATGAACTATGGCGATTGTGCGACTGAGATGGTCAATATGGAGAACTGTCAAAACGATTGTGAAATGATGACCGTCGTCTCTGTTTTACATTTTATTGACGATGAGAAAATGCTCTATTTCATCACGACACAGCTTAATTATCCTGTCGTTATTATTACCCCCCCTTACTCTTTTTCTGAAACACTTTATCGACCTCCTTTTTTAAGTTAATCACCCTAAAATAGATCTATTCCCCGTAATAGAGCCTTTAGATTAACTATTTATCCTGTTGATGGATAAAAGGAAAAGAGATGAAAAGTTCACATTACTCGATGCTGTTACTGGCAGTGATTGGGTTTCAAGCAAACGCGTTATCGTTGCAAAATGCACTACAAATAGCATTAAATGATGATCCCGCACAAAAGATATATCAAGCACAACAAGCGTCATTGATTGCGCAAGGTAATAGCAGTGCAACACTGGCTGACCCGATGATAAAACTGGGTATAGCAAATGTGCCCACTGACAGTTTTTCATTGGATAGCGATCCGATGACGCAACTTACCGTAGGAATATCACAGCAATTTAACCGTGGCAGTACCTTAGCGATAACCAAAAAAGGGTTTACTTTACAGTCTGAAGTCGCCGTTTTTCAAGGTTTAGACAGGCAGTTGTTAGTGAAAAAAACAGTACGCACCCTGTGGCTTAATATCCTGTTTATTGAAAAATCGCTACAATTGGTCAGTGAAAACAAAAGACTTTTTACCAGTTTTTATGACGATTTAGACGCGCAGTTTTCATTAGGGCTTGCTGACAATGAAGATCTTATCAACGCTGAGATAGAGCTGAGTTTGTTTGATGAAAAACTGGCTAAATTAAAGCAACAATCATTCATTTATCGTAGTCAGCTCAGTGAATGGGTTGGCAACGTTGCTTATGACAAACTACAAACGGATCTCCCTGATTGGTCTGATACATTAACTTATATTAAGCGCAGTGAAGCCGTTAATTATCAACATTATTCATTGCTTGCTAATCACCCTGCAGCAAAAGCGTTTAATCAAAATATTTTAGTGGCAAATAGCAATATTCATTTAGCGGAGCAAGATTACAAACCAAGCTTTAAAGTGGAACTGGGTTATGGGCATCGCTTATCTGAGATGGATAATGGTGAGCCTCGCGCTGATCTGTTAAGTGGTTTTGTGACTATGGATATCCCGCTGTTTACCGATCAACGTCAAGATCAAAAAATGATCTCAGCACAGCATAATAAAGGCCAAAAGCAGGCTGAACATCGTTTGTTATTGCGTCAGTTAAATGCCCAACTTAATGCTGAAATTGTTAATTACCAACAGTTAGTTTCTCGTCAAAATCGTTATCAAGACAGCTTACTCAAACAAGCGAAATTACACGCCGAGATTTTAGAGCAAAGCTATCAATCTAATACACGTCCTTTTAAAGAGGTGATTCAAGCTTATATCCATGAGCTCAACCTCGCAATTGAATATCAACAACTCTATTTTGATGGTCTGAAAAGTCTGGCTAACATCCGCTACTTTCAGTCACTTTAAGGAAAAATTATGCGTTATTTTTTAATATTAATTACTGGACTCTCGATAGGTTTTTTTGCCAGCCAAGGTAATAAATTAACCTCATTTTTTTCGGCACCAGAAACCATTGCTGAGCAAGAGGTTCTCTATTGGGTCGCACCGATGGATGCCAATTATCGCCGTGACAAAGCGGGTAAATCGCCAATGGGCATGGACTTAGTACCTGTTTACGCGAAAGCTAAAAAAGCGGAACCTAAAATCCTTTATTGGGTTGCACCGATGGATGCTAACTACCGTCGTGATAAAGCAGGGAAATCGCCAATGGGCATGGATTTAGTGCCTGTTTATGAACAGGGTGATGACGAGGGAGAAGCTGGCTTAGTTAAAATCTCTGCTGTTGTTGAAAATAATCTCGGTGTACGCACTACACGGGTAATAAAAGATAATTTTAATGTCACCATTAAAAGTTTAGGCAGTGTACAAGCAAATGAAGATGCGTTATGGCAGATCAATAGCCGTGTTTCCGGGTGGATTGAAAAACTGTATGTGAAATCAGTGGGCACGCAGGTACAAAAAGGGCAGAAATTATATGCACTTTATTCGCCTGAGTTAGTGAAAGCACAAGAGTCACTGTTTAATGCCATTAAACTCAATCGCAGTGGTTTGGTGAAATCATCAAAAGCACGATTAAAAGCACTTGGGGTGAGTTCTCAGCAGATTAAACAGATTATAAAAAATAAAAAAGTATCACAACATATTATCGTTTACGCACCGCAAAAAGGCACGATTTCTGAGCTTAAAGTGAATGAAGGCGCATTTATATCCCCGGCAACAACTGTGGTTAAAGCGGTTAATTTAGATACTGTTTGGGTTGATGTTGAGGTATTTGCAGCCCAAGTTTCTTTGGTGAAATTAGGTGATATGGCGAGCATGTCTTTAGATTATTTCCCGGGGCAAGAGTGGCGAGGAAAGGTGGATTTTATCTACCCTGAAATGAGCAAAAGCAACCGCACACTTAGAGTAAGATTACAGTTTGATAACCCCACGTCGCAGCTTAAGCCGAATATGTTTGCTTCGGTTATTTTAACGCCTGTAATGGAAGAAAAACGTTTACAAATTCCTCGTGAGGCGGTGATTTATGCGGGTAATATGGATCGTGTTGTATTGGCGCTAGGTGAAGGGAAATTCAGATCCGTGTTAGTTAAAGTGGGTTTAGAGAATCATCGTTTTATTGAAGTACTCTCGGGGCTTGAAGAGGGCCAGAAAATTGTCACCTCTGCACAGTTTTTATTGGACAGTGAATCCAGTATTAGCGCTGATTTTGAACGTATGTTAGAGGTGCAAAAACAACAGGAACTTGATGATGCCCAATATGACCAGAATAAAGAGGATGATGATTTAGATTGGTTAGATTTTGGACTGTTAAATATCAATAATAAAGAGGTGATCTTATGATCACTAAGGTTATTCACTGGTCGATTAAAAATCGCATATTAGTCTTATTAACCACCATCGCAATTGTTGTGTATGGCATTTTTTCACTGCAAAAAACACCGATTGATGCATTGCCTGATCTTTCTGATGTACAAGTTATTATTAAAACAACTTATCCCGGGCAAGTGCCTCAAGTAGTTGAAGATCAAGTGACCTATCCACTTACCACTGCCATGTTAAGTGTGCCGGGCGCGGTGACGGTGCGTGGGTACTCCTTTTTTGGTGATTCTTATGTTTATATCATTTTTGATGATGATACCGACATATATTGGGCGCGCTCGCGTGTTTTAGAGTATCTCTCACAAGTTGCACCCGATTTACCTCCGCAAGCACGTTCAGCGCTTGGGCCTGATGCCACAGGTGTGGGTTGGATATTTAGTTATGCGTTGGTTGATAAAAGTGGCAAACATGATCTCAGTGAACTGCGTAGTTTACAAGATTGGTTTTTAAAGTTTGAACTACAAACGGTCCCCGGTGTATCAGAAGTGGCGACGGTCGGTGGCATGGTGAAGCAGTATCAGGTGCGTGTTGATCCGAACAAACTACGCGCTTATAACATCTCATTAAGCCAAATAAGTAAGGCGATTAAAGATGGCAATCAAGAGTCAGGTGCCAGTGTCATTGAGATGGGGGAAGCGGAGTACATGGTACGTACGTCGGGTTATATCTCATCAATAAAAGATCTTAAAGCGATTCCGTTACAGGTAAATGATAAAGGCACACCGTTGTTATTAGGGGATGTTGCTGAGATACGGCTAGGACCACAGATGCGTCGCGGTATTACCGAGCTAAATGGTGAAGGTGAAGTGGTCAGTGGGATAATTGTGATGCGTTTTGGTGAAAATGCACAGGAGGTGATCGAAGCGGTAAAAGATAAACTTAATGAACTGCAAAAAAGTTTACCTGAAGGGGTTGAGATTATTACCACCTATGATCGTTCCGAACTGATCAATTCTGCTGTTGATAACCTTTTTGATAAACTTATCGAAGAGTTTATCGTGGTCATTTTAGTCTGTGCTGCCTTCCTGTTCCATTTTCGCTCATCATTAGTCATTTTAGTGAGCTTACCCGTGGGTATTTTTGCAGCTTTTATTGTGATGTCATGGCAGGGGCTTAATGCCAACATTATGTCGTTGGGGGGGATCGCGATTGCCATTGGTGCGATGGTCGATGGCGCCATTGTGATGATTGAAAATGTGCATAAACACATGGAAAAAGTAGAACTTACCGACCATAACCGCTGGCAAGTGATCGCTAAAGCCTCCAGTGAAGTAGGGCCTGCACTGTTTTTCTCACTGCTTATTATTACTTTTAGCTTCTTACCTGTTTTTGCACTGGAAGGCCAATCGGGCAAGATGTTCTCACCACTTGCATTTACTAAAACCTATGCGATGGCAGCTTCTGCGGGTCTAGCGATCACCTTGATTCCGGTATTAATGGGTTATTTTATTCGTGGTAAAGTATTACCCGAAAATAAAAACCCGCTAAACCGTTTAGTGATTGCTATTTACAAGCCTTTTTTAACCTTTAGTTTACGTTTTCCAAAAACACTGATTGCTTTTGCTTTTTGTTTACTCGCGGTGGGTTTTTATCCGGTTAATAAAATTGGTAGTGAGTTTATTCCCCCTTTAGATGAAGGGGATCTTATGTATATGCCCACCACCCATCCGGGCATCTCCATTGGTAAAGCGCGTCAACTTTTACAACAAACCAACAAATTGATTAAAACTGTACCGGAAGTAAAAACAGTATGGGGAAAAATTGGTCGCGCTGAAACGGCAACCGATCCTGCGCCACTGACCATGATAGAAACAGTGATTCAGTTTAAACCAAAAAGTGAATGGCGTGAGGGGATGACCAAAGATAAATTGAAGCAGGAACTTGATAGCTTAATTCAATTTCCGGGACTCACCAACGCATGGGTGATGCCCATTAAAACCCGTATTGATATGTTAGCAACAGGCATTAAAACCCCTATTGGTATCAAAATTGCGGGGGGCGACTTAGCCGAAATTGAAAAAATTGGCCGACAGGTAGAGGCCATTTTAAAAGACGTTGAAGGCACTGCTTCTGTTTATGCGGAACGTGTAACAGGTGGGCGTTATGTGAAGGTGGATATCGACCGCGAAAAAGCGGGTCGTTATGGGCTAAATATAGCAGAGATTCAACAGTTGGTTGCAGTGGCGATTGGTGGGCAAAATATCACAGAAACCATTGAGGGGTTAGAGCGCTATCCGATTAATTTACGTTATCCTAATGATTATCGTGATTCTATTAGTGCCTTAAAAACATTGCCAATTATCACCCCTTCAAAAATGACCATTAGTTTGAGTGATGTGGCGCATGTTTATATCGAAGCGGGCGCGCCGATGATAAAAACAGAGAATGCACGTTTAAACGGTTGGATTTTTGTGGATATCGAGAATCGTGACTTGGGTTCGTATGTTAAAGATGCACAAGCCATAGTGAATGAAAAACTGCAATTGCCTGCTGGCTATTCACTTATCTGGTCTGGGCAATATGAATATATGGAGAAAGCCAATGCGCGTTTAGCAAAAGTGATTCCAGTAACGGTCATTATCATCATTATTCTTTTGTATATGGCATTTAGACGTGTCGGAGAGGTATTGCTTATTTTATCTACATTACCGTTTGCTTTGATGGGGGGTATTTGGTTGATGTTTATACTTGATTATAACTTCTCTATCGCCGTCGGGGTGGGGTTTATTGCCCTTTCAGGGGTCTCCATTGAGATTGGTGTGATCATGTTGTTGTATCTTAACCAATCATTAGAGGCGAAAAAGCAGCAACGTTTTGCACACTTTAATGAGGATGATTTACGCGATGCTGTGATGGAAGGTGCTGGATTACGTGTGCGTCCTGTGATGATGACCGTGGCAACGGTGGTGATTGGTTTAGTGCCGATTATGTTTGGCGAGGGAACCGGATCTGAGGTAATGCAACGTATTGCAACACCGATGGTTGGGGGAATGGTAAGCGCGATTATATTAACGCTGCTGATATTACCTGCGGTCTATTTTCAGTGGAAAAAGGTCAGCATGCGCAAGCAGTTTGCAATGAACAAATAATATTAATCACTCGTAAGCATTTAATTATTGGCAAGTGTGGCTTTAACTGCGCCAAGGCGAAACTAAAGTTTCACTTGCATAACAATATCAATACCTTAGCCAAAATGGAAACTAACCCATTTTGGCTGACTTTTTTCCTGTAAGTATTTGATTTATATTGGTGTGAAATTCTATTTTATGCTTAAATCAAAATAGGCGAAGGTATTGAATATATATTAATTTTAAAAAAGGGAACAATATGAATATTAAAAAAACAAAATTAGCGATAACGTTAACAGGTGTACTTTTTTTATCTCTGCCAATGAGCCAAGCTTTTGCGCACCAAGATCACTGTGAAATCAAAGAGACACAACTCGGTGAAACCATGAAATATATCAAAAGTGAATTACGTGCTTATGTGAAAGGGTTTAAAAAAGGGGATCGTCAAAAGATGCAAAAACATCTAGATGAACTGCTTAAATTAAGTGTGATGGCGAATAAACATACCCCTGCAAAAATCATGATGATGAAACCTGATGGCATGAAAAATAGGGCTTCGGATGATATGAGCGCCATGGATCATAGTAGTATGAAAGCGGATGATATGAGCGCCATGGATCATAGTAGTATGAAAGCGGATGATATGAGCGCC
>NZ_ATUO01000049.1 GCF_000420245.1 Psychromonas hadalis ATCC BAA-638
AAAAATAAAAGTTATTTTATTTACTAACAACGAAGTAGCTACCTTCAGTTCGATCTCGCAGAGCGCCACCACTTTTTAACAAAAAAACAAAAAAAAGATTGTTTTATTGACTAACTGATGTTGCACAATTGAGGTTTTCTCTAGGTGCAAAGCCTCAATTGTTGCTTTTTGTGCTTTGATATAAAGTTTCATTTTTAAAGCGAATGTCGTTAGCCTTTTTTTTATACTCAAACCCCTTTTAGGCCTCGATGAGATCGGCATTAAAAAAGGCTGTCGAGATTTTAAGATTTATTCCTGGTCAGAAAGTGTCCATAAAAACTCAGTGCCCACCTCTCCCCAACATACCAAGCTAAAAGCCAGTTCCTGTTGGTAAATATGTTTTAAAGATCGTTTCAAGTTCTCCATTTTCTTTAAGCGTCTTTAAACCTTTGTTGATAGTATCAACTAATTGATTTGCTCTTGGTGAGCCTTTAGATATCCAAGCATAGAATTTTGTTTTCGATATCTCGTCCAACAGACTATATTTTATATCTGCTGTCAAAGTAAATTGTCCAATTAAACCTCCCCATATAATAGGCTCAATTGAACTAAGGAATATATCACAGCGACCAGCGCTAAGCTTTTTAAGAAGGGCTTCTGATGATTTAGTTCCAGTATCTATGTTTACAGTCAGACCCTTTTTTTGATACTGCTCATAACTGTACCCAGCAACACCACAAACTTTAAAATTATTCAAATCAGTTACCTTTTTTATATCAGGCCCTGATGGGTATTTTTTAGTACTATAAAATAATCCTTGGTTCATTTGGTAAAATGGGTTTGTTCTAATATATTGACTCATCCTTTTTTTATTGGAGGAGCCATCAATAAATATTTCAAAGTTACCTTTCTCTGTGTAATTCTTAACTTCCTGAAGACACCGTTTCCAAGGAATCATCTTCATCTTCATACTCATTCCTGCTTGTTTAAAAATCAACTCAATAGCATCATAAGTAGCTCCTGTTAACATCGATTTATCTATTTTTCCATTATTTCGTGGATAAAAAGTATAAGGAGGCCATTCCGCACTATCACTACAGATCGATACGACACTAGAAATAGCTGGAAATACCATACAAACTAATAAAACAACAAAAGTTCCGACGCGAATTTTTCTCACAATTAATTCCTTTTTTAGTAAAAGTGTTCACACTAATATTAGTACATCTGTCATTCTACACCAATGAAACTGACGCTCACTGCCATAGAAATAATTCTAATTCCCCCCCCCCTTTTCTCACCACAACACAAATATTTATTCGCATTCGTTGAACTTGTTTAATAAACTATCATCTAATCAGATAATTTATTTTTAAAAAGGTTTTCTATGAACATATATCTCATACGCCCCATTACCATTTTTCTCCCACTATTATTGCTTGCTCTCTCTGGTTGCAATGATTCAACCGTCGTTAAAATCGCCCCTCCTGCACCACATGTTGTTATTGAAACAATCAGTAAAACCAGTCTTCGCCCGCAAATAGATTTTATTGGCCGTACAGAAGCGACCGAAGATGTTTCTATTCGCGCACAAGTAGGTGGTGTTTTATTAAAACGTCATTTTACAGGAGGTGATGATATACAAAAAGGCGATCTATTATTTGAAATTGATGCGACACCTTATCAAACAACGGTTAATCAGCAAAAGGCATCGCTAAAGCATGCGCAATCAGCATTTAAAATTTCGACTAACCGCTGGCAACGTGGTAAAAAACTGAGTAAAACAGGTGCAATGTCAGAAATGGATATTGATGAACTAACGGCAAGCATGAATCAAACGGAGGCAGATGTTGCGATTAAGCAAGCTGCGCTTAATACAGCTTTATTAGATCTTTCTTACACTAAAATTATAGCGCCTATTTCAGGCCGTATTAGCCGTTCCAAAGTAAGTACGGGGGATCTAATCACGGCAAATAATTTAGAATTAGCAACCTTAGTACAGCTCGACCCTATTTGGGTTAACTTTCAAATTTCAGAAAAATCCTTAACAAAATCACGTAATGCCTTTAGTAATGGCTCAAATATTGCTACTGATTCGCTTACGGTTACCATTAGCCTAACGGACAGCATTGATTATAAACATATTGGCAAAATCGACTTTATTGATAACCGTATTGACCAAAGCACGGGCACGTTAGCGATTAGAGCAATATTTATTAATCCTGACAAGCTGCTGTTACCCGGTCAATATACTAATTTGTCCATCTCTTTACCTGATGAAACAGAGGTACTTCTTATCTCACAAGCATCTGTGCAAGAAGAGCAGCAAGGACGATTTGTACTCGTTGTAAATGAAGAAAATAAAATTGAAAAACGCATGGTAACACTAGGTGGTCGTTACGATGTTCGCTGGGAAGTCTTAAAGGGATTAGAGATTGGTGAAAAAATAGTGGTTGAGGGATTACAAAAAGTCCGTGTGGGGCTTGTTGTAGAAACAACAGAGCGCACCGAAAAACCTTTTACTACAACAGATAAAAAGTAGGTTAATACTATGATCAGTAAATTTTTTATTCATCGCCCCAAGTTTGCTTTTGTTATCTCAATCATATTAACACTGGCTGGTTTGATCTCAATTCCCCTTCTGTCTGTGGCTGAGTTTCCTGAAATAGCCCCTCCGCAAGTCAGTGTGACCACCAGCTACCGAGGCGCTAATGCTGAAACCGTCAAATCTACTGTTGCACAGGCGATAGAGTCTTCGGTAAATGGTGTAGAAGATATGTTATATATGTCTTCAAGTAGCGCGAATGATGGCAGTTACTCGCTGAGCATCACTTTTGAAGTCGGTACCGATGCCGATATGGCGCAGGTTAATGTACAAAATCGTGTCACTAAAGTGATGGCGAAATTACCACCAGAGGTACAACAATCGGGTGTTTCGGTAACGAAAAAATCACCTAATATGCTGTTGGTGGCAAACTTAAATTCACCGAATGAAACCTTTGACTCTCTGTTTTTAAATAATTACGCCAATATTAATATTAAAGACTCACTTGCACGTCAACCGGGTGTTTCAGAAGTGTTCATTATCAGTGCTATGGATTATGCCATGCGCATCTGGCTTGATCCAAATAAAATGGCCAACTTAAAGGTCACCACAGAAGATGTTATTGCGGCAATTCGCGAGCAAAATATTCAAGTAGCAGCGGGTCGCATAGGAGCATCCCCAACGTCAAAAGATCAGAGTTTTCAATATACTTTACAAACAAAGGGGCGTTTTCAAACAACCGAAGAGTTTTCTGAAATTATGATTCGTGCAAATCCAGATGGTTCTAAAGTTTATTTAAATGCGGTTGCACGCTTGGAGCTTGGAGCCGCTAGCTACGATGCAGATGGAAAATTTAATCAACAACCCTCTTCAATTATTGCCGTTTTTCAATCACCCGGTGCCAATGCACTAGAGGTTGCAGAAGCGATAAAAGAAGATCTGAAAAGACTATCTAGAAGCTATCCAGCTGATATGGAAAGTGTTGTTGCCTACGATACAACTGAATCGGTCAGTGCTTCAATTGCAGAGGTGGTAAAAACACTGCTTATTGCAGTTGCCTTGGTTATTTTTATTGTTTACCTGTTTTTACAAGATGTACGCTCTACACTTATCCCAGCCATTGCTATTCCTGTTTCTCTGATCGGTACATTTGCGTTTATGCTTGCCATTGGCATGAGCATCAATACTATTTCACTGTTTGCCTTGGTACTCGCCATTGGCATTGTGGTCGATGATGCCATTGTGGTGATTGAAAACGTGACTCGCTTAATGGAAGATGAAGGCTTATCACCCATTGAAGCCACAGAAAAAGCGATGAAAGAGGTAACAGGGCCTATTATTGCGACGACCTTAGTATTATTAGCGGTATTTGCACCCACGGCTGTCATGCCGGGTATCACAGGTCAAATGTATGCGCAATTTTCCATCACTATCTGTATCTCTGTACTTATCTCCTCTGTTACCGCATTAACATTAAGCCCTGCATTGGCAGCAACCGTATTACGTAAACCGAAAAAACATACCAAAGGTTTCCATTTTCAATTTAATAAATATTTTAATAAATTAACCATGCGTTATACCGCACTGGTGAGTTTTTTAGTACGCCGTTTATTGATTGTGGGCATTGGTTTTGCGCTGATGATGGGAGCGTTGCTAGTCTTAGCGATTAATACGCCATCGGGCTTTATTCCCATTGAAGATAAAAAATCATTCCTAGTAGATATTCAACTACCTGATGGTGCATCACTCAACCGTACGGAAAAAGTAATTGATGAGTTAGTCACCATGGCACGAGAAGAGCCAGGAGTTGCAGATGTTATTCATGTAAGTGGCTACAGTGTTATGACCGGCTCTGTTGCTTCAAATGGGGGGTTATTGATCATCACATTAGATAATTGGAGTGAACGCACCGATAAAAGCCTACATCAAACGCAGATAATTACACGTTTACAAGCGAAATTTAATACCCTACCAGCAGCTAAAGTGATGGCCTTTGCTCTGCCCTCTATTCCGGGTTTAGGCTCAACCAGTGGCCTCTCTTTTGTATTGCAAGATACGCAAGGTAGAAGCCCTGAGCAATTATCACAAGTGATGGGCTCATTTATTCTCAACCTTAACAGTTTGCCTGAAGTGGCATTTTCGTTCAGCAACTTTCGATCTAACGTGCCACAGATGTATGTGGATATTAACCGTAAAAAAGCCAAAGATTTAGGCATTCCATTGTCAGTTATTTTTAATACCCTGCAAACTCAGCTTGGTGGTTATTATGTCAATGACTTCAACCGCTTTGGTAAAGTGTTTAATGTCATGGTACAAGCTGATCATGAATTTAGAGATAGCGAAAAAGATATTAATAGCTACTATGTTCGCACTAAAAATAATGAGATGGTACCACTGAGTACCTTAGTTGAGATAACCCCTATCCTAGGCCCTGAATCAGTTAAGCAATATAACTTATTTAGCTCAACTGATATTAATATTTTCCCTGCGGCAGGTTACAGCACGGGTGAGGCAATTGCAGCCGTCGAGAGAGCCACAAATACACTGCCTTCTGGCTACAGTTATGAGTGGACAGGACAAACATACCAAGAGTTAAAAGCGGGTAATTTAGCACCATTTATTTTTGCACTGGCCTTTTTCTTTACTTACCTATTTTTAGTCGCACAGTATGAGAGTTGGACCATTCCTCTTGCGGTGATGTTGTCCGTCCCGTTAGCCATGTTAGGTGCATTTATCTACCTCAACATTATGGGCGTTGAATTGAATCTCTATGCACAAATTGGTTTAGTTCTGTTAATTGGCCTTGCCAGTAAAAGTGCCATTTTAATCGTGGAGTTTGCCAAAGAATTACGTGAAAGAGGGAGGCCTACTTTAGAAGCCGCCGTCGAGGCGGGTCGATTGCGTTTTCGTGCGGTACTGATGACAGGGCTTTCCTTTGTATTAGGTGTTATTCCACTGGTACTGGCAACAGGCGCAGGTGCAGAGAGCCGTAAATCATTGGGTTATGCCGTGTTAGGTGGCATGGTCGCTTCAGTAATACTCGCCACCGTTCTAGTGCCTGTCTTCTATGCGATGATGCAGAAAATGCGTGAAGCAGCTAAAGCGCCTAACGATAAACCTGTTTTATTAGATGATGATAATTAACCAAAAACACTAAACAACATTTAAAAAGCCCAGCAGATTACTTTGCTTGGGCTTTTTTATTGATTTTTTTAAAGTAACCACGCTACGCAGAGAACATTAAAAAGGTTTTTTACCTTCCTTTTCTTTCGTGTCTTCGTGGTTAATCTGTTTTTTCTTGAGCTTTTTTATTCAAATATAGCCATTAAAAATACACTGCATGATTTTACAAGCTAATCGAAGTCCGTTACTTTTTCCAATTCATAAAATGATTCAGTAATGGTATCCAACTTCTCATCTAATAAGCGTCTCGCGTCGTTAAGCCCTTGATTATAATAAACACCACCGACCTTTTCGCTGAAGAAGTCGAGTAAAAACTCAGCATCAAAATCGCCAATCTCTTGGTCTAACTCTTTATCAAAGTAACGCTGTATCTCACTGATAATCTTGAGTTTTTGATCTGTAGAAAATGCTATCTTTGCCATTAGTTAAGCTCCATAATATTAATTTGTTGACTTGCAGGTTGTAAGTCGCGATATAAATTAATAACCAATGTTTCTGCTAACGCAAGATAAGGTGCAACTAAGGTGGCTTGCTCCCCTTTACTGACGGTTGGTTTTCCCTGATCACTGTCTTGGCAGTAATCAATATGCAGTGGTAACTTACCAAGAAAAGGCAATGTAAACTGTTGCGCTAATTTTTCACCGCCTCCCGTGCCAAATATCGCTTCTTCATGACCACACTTTGAACAAGTAAAGAGGCTCATATTTTCAATGATGCCTGATATATGGACACCCACTTTGTTAAACATAGTGACCCCTTTTTTTGCATCAATTAATGCCACATCTTGTGGCGTGGTGACAATAACGGCACTACTCACGGGGACATTTTGAGACATAGTCAGTTGAATATCGCCAGTCCCCGGCGGCATATCAACAATCAAATAATCAAGCTCTGGCCAATCTGTTTCATTTAATACTTGTTGCAATGCTTTGCTGGCCATCGGTCCGCGCCAGATCATCGCGTCTTCCTCTTTGACTAAAAAACCGATGCTATTACAAACAATCCCATGTGCTTCAATGGGTAACATCAACTTACCATCGGCACTGCTTGGTTGTGCATCTTTTACACCTAATAAAGTAGGCATTGAGGGGCCATAAATATCAGCATCTAATATGCCAACTTTTGCACCATTTTTTGATAATGCTAAGGCTAAATTAACACTCACAGTGGATTTACCGACCCCACCTTTTCCTGAGGCCACCACAATAATGTTTTTAATTTTATCGCGCGATGTTTTTTGACTTTCGCTTTGCATCGCTAAAACATTATGTTTTACCTGCCAAACCGGTGCTTTCCCAAGCAATGCTTGCATTTTTAATGCGCTCTCACTTTGTAATTTTTCCAGCCAACGAGGTGCATAAAAAGGCAGATTAAGGGTAATGACCGCATTTTTTTCATTAATACTCAGTTGCTTGTTTTTTACTAATTTTTTGATCACCGCAGTTTTATCAAACGTGGTTAATAAGGTAATAACCTTTTCAGAAAGACTCTTTTTGGTAAATAACATAATAATCCTTAAGTGATAGAGAGAAGATATTCATTTTAACAAATACAAACATCATTTCATCCTTAATTTAACAGTGGGATTTAAGGGCTGAATTGGGTAGAATTACGCCCTAAAAATATATCACTGCGACATGTTACTGCTAAATAGGAATAACTAATAAAATGGCTACTAAAAATCGTAAAATCCTTGTTACCTGCGCCCTGCCCTACGCCAATGGTCCCATCCATTTAGGGCACATGCTAGAGCATATTCAGGCAGATATTTGGGTACGTTTTCAACGTTTACGTGGTAATACAGTCCATTTTGTTTGTGCTGATGATGCACACGGTACAGCCATCATGCTTAAAGCACAGGAATTAGCAATTACACCTGAGCAACTGATTGCTGATGTGCAGGCTTCCCATGAAAAAGACTTTGCAGGTTTTGATATCAGTTTTGATAACTACCATTCAACACATTCGCCAGAGAACAAAGTACTCTCTTCACAACTCTATTTAACGTTACGTGATAACGGCTATATTACTAAAAAAGTCGTTTCTCGCTTATACGATCCTGAAAAAGAGATGTTTTTAGCCGATCGTTTTGTAAAAGGCACTTGCCCTAAATGTAAAGCAGAAGACCAATACGGTGATAACTGTGATGCTTGTGGCGCAACCTACAGCCCGATTGAGATGATCAATCCTAAATCAGTGGTTTCTGATGCAACCCCAATCATGAAAGACACTGAAAATCTCTTCTTCGATGCACCTCAATTTCAAGAGATGTTAGTAAAATGGACTAAGTCTGGCGCGTTGCAGAGCGAAGTCGCTAATAAGTTAAGCGAATGGTTTGAAAGTGGTTTGAAAGCATGGGATATCACCCGTGACGCCCCTTACTTTGGTTTTGAAATCCCTGACGCACCGGGTAAATTCTTCTATGTGTGGATGGATGCCCCGATTGGTTACATGGGCAGTTTCAAAAACCTATGTGATAAAACAGATAATCTAAATTTTGATGATTACTGGAAAAAAGACAGCACGGCAGAGCTTCATCACTTCATTGGTAAAGACATTATTAACTTTCACGGCCTGTTTTGGCCTGCGATGCTTGAAGGTGCTGGTTTCCGTAAACCAACAGGCGTACACGTACATGGGTATGTGAATGTGAACGGTGAAAAGATGTCTAAATCAAAAGGCACCTTTATTAAAGCAAGCACTTACTTAGAAAACTTAGACCCTGAATGTTTACGTTATTATTATGCAGCAAAACTGACATCACGTGTGACTGATTTAGACCTTAATCTTGAAGATTTCACCCAGCGAGTCAACAGTGATGTGGTCAATAAACTGGTCAATCTTGCATCACGCACTGCAGGTTTCATTGCCAAGAAATATGAAGGTCAGTTATCAGATAACGTTGCTGAGCCTGAGTTATATCAGCAATTTATTGATGCAGGTGAGTCAATCGCAGTGTTATTTGAAAAACGTGAATTTGCACGTGCTATTCGTGAAATCATGGCATTGGCGGATATTGCGAATAAATATATTGATGACAAAGCGCCGTGGTCACTGGCTAAAGTAGAAGGTAAAGCATTAGAAGTACAAGAGATCTGCTCAATGGGTATTAACTTGTTTCGCGTATTAATGACTTACCTAAAACCTGTTATGCCAAAACTAACGGCGCGCAGTGAAGAGTTTTTGGCAGAAACGCTTGATTGGCAAGTGATTCAAACGCCACTTGCGGGGCATAAAATCAATAAATTTAAAGCGCTTTTCCAACGTATTGATGTGAAAAAAGTAGCAGCGATGGTTGAAGCATCCAAAGACAGTATCGAAGCGGATAAAGCAGCTAAAGAAGCAACGGCGGTTGCTGAACTTGAAGCATCAAAATCAGAGCTTGATAAAGAGCCTCTTCAACCTGAAATCGACTTTGATACCTTTTCAAAAATAGATTTGCGTGTGGTATTAATTGCAAAAGCGGAGCATGTGCCAAAGGCCAATAAATTACTTAAATTAACACTCGATTTAGGCGGTGAAACACGCACCGTCTTTGCTGGCATAAAAGCAGCTTACAACCCTGAAGATCTACAAGGAAAATTAACGGTCATGGTGGCTAACTTAAAACCTCGTCAAATGAAGTTTGGTTTATCAGAAGGCATGGTATTAGCAGCCGGCCCTGGTGGTAAAGAGATCCACATCTTAAATCCTGATGATGGTGCTAAGCCAGGTCAACGTATTATGTAAGGTCAACACTTAAAATCACGAACTATTAACCACGAAGCAAAAGAAGTTAAAGTCAATATTATTTCTTCGTGTCCTCTGTGTAACGCAGTGGTTTAGTGGTAATGTTCTGTAAAAAGGTGTTTGTTGATTTATTAACAAGCACCTTTTAATTTTCAGGGCTACACTTTTTTATTATTGAATAAATATTAAGGAGTTATTATGCGCTGTATGTTTTGTAAAAAAGAAGTACTCAATCAAGATAAATCATTAGGTAGACCAATCTCACTGCCAAGACGGGGTATCGCGCACTCTAACTGTGCAGAGGAGGACTTGATTGAAAAACGTATTTTTGGATCAATTCATATCACTGAAATTTCCCTTGATGATCTTTATGAATTGCGTGAGCTAGTCAAAACAGAAATTGATGATCGTGTAAAGCATAATAATGAACAGGCAGAGCAACAAGAATAAACATTACCTTTCTGATAGAATAATCGCTTATTAGCTATAAGGGCTTATTCCAATGAAAAAATATTTTTTAGCAACCACTGGTTTATTCAGCGCACTACTCGCAATCGCCTATTTACACTTTTTATTTGGTAGCTGGTACTCAGGCGCAGATGCCTCAAGTAATTATATTTTTTCTTATGGTTATGTTGCTCTACTGCTTGGTTGTGTTCTGGCGATGTCATGGGGCAATATTAGCTCATTTGAGGACTACCAAAGAAGCATTAGTGGCGATAGACGTTTCGGTTTAAAACTCGGTGGCATATTTGGCGCAACCTCTGTTTTATTGATGCTCACCGCAACGGTTATTTAATCAATACCTTCGCCAAAATGGAAAGCAACCCATTTTGGCACCCCCCTGTAAGTCTTTGATTTATATTGGTGTAAAAGTTTATTTTAAGCTTAAATAAAAATTGGCGAGGGTATTGTTCATCACTTAACGTTAAAATATTAAAAAGCCCGAATTAATCGGGCTTTTTGCTTTAAATCGAGAAGCGTTAGTAAGACTAATAACTGATCTCTTTTCCCTGCGTAAAATTAAGATCACATACTTAAAATCTACTCTTGATACATATTCTCATACACAAAGTTAGTCGCTTCGATATAACCTGGGACGCTACCACAGTCAAAACGTTTCCCTTTGAATTTGTATGCCAGTACACAACCTGTTTTAGCTTGTTGTAGTAGTGCATCGGTAATTTGAATCTCACCCCCTTTACCCGGTGGTGTATCCTTTAAAATATCAAAGATATCAGGGGTTAAGATATAACGGCCAATAATAGCCATGTTACTTGGCGCAGTACCTGGCTCTGGTTTTTCTACCATGTCATCAACACGATAGATATCGTCTTTGATCATCTCCCCTTTAATAATACCGTATTTATGGGTTTCTTCATCAGGCACCTCTTCAACAGCAACAATTGAGCAACGGAATTGTTTATAAAGTGCAACCATCTGCTTTAAAACACCATCTTCCTCGCCATCTTTAACACACATATCATCCGCTAATATCACCGCAAATGGTTCATCACCAATCAGCTCTTTACCCGTTAAAATGGCATGACCTAAGCCTTTCATTTCACGTTGGCGAATAAAGGTAAAACGTGCATTGTCCATGATGCTACGAATATCTTTTAGTTTTTCTTCTTTTGCAGTGCCACTGATCTGATGCTCAAGTTCATAGTTAATATCAAAGTGATCCATTAATGAATGTTTACCACGACCCGTTACAATACACATACCTGTCATACCTGCTTCTAGTGCTTCATCAACACCAAACTCAATGAGCGGTTTGTTAACGATTGGCATCATCTCTTTGGGCATAGACTTTGTTGCGGGTAAGAAACGTGTGCCGTAACCTGCGGCTGGAAATAAACATTTTTTAATCATGGAGTCCCTACTTTTAAAAATTTCAATTTGTTAATGCACGCTAAAATATCACTTTTTTATGTTTTATGCACTTTATTCAGGCTTTTTATTCGACGATACGAATGCCATCATTTTCAATGCTAATTAACTTTTTACGATACAGTTGACCAATCGATTTTTTAAAGTTCGCTTTACTCATTTTGAGAATTTTAGCGATCTGCTCTGGGCGACTTTTATCATGTAATGGCAAAAAACCTTGATTCTGTTTCAAACTTTGTACAATACGTTCCGCTAGCGCATCCACTTTGGCATAACCCACTTTGGTTAAGCCAACATCAAGTTTGCCATCTTCACGTACCTGTTTGATATAACCTTTGCAATGTTTACCAATACCCATTTCACCAAACACTTCACTTTCAAACAATACCCCCCAATGTTTATCATTGATGATCGCTTTAAAACCAAGATCTGTTTTATCGGCAATCAAGATATCAACCTTGTCACCAACCGAGTAATTTGCAGGCTCATTATCTAAAAATCGATCCAGTTTCGATGAAGCCACTAAGCGCTCACTGATATCATCTTGATAAACATAAACCACATAACCGTAACCCTCTTTCATCGGGATTTTTTGTTGGTTATAAGGAACAAGCAAGTCTTTCGGTAACCCCCAATCAAGGAAAGCACCCGCACGGTTAACATCGACCACTTTCAGTGAAGTAAATTTATTCACTTCAGCTTTAGCACGCTGTGTTGTCGCAATAAGACGATCTTCTGAATCGAAGTATAAAAATACATTGACGGTATCCCCAACCTGCATCTCATCAGTGGTATAACGGCGAGGTAATAAAATTTCCCCCTCTTCATAACCGCCATCAAGGTAAAGACCAAAATCAACTTGCTTGACGATTTTAAGTTCGTTATAAGTACCAATTTTTATCATATTATTTCTCATCTTCTTTTTTATCTTTTTGTTTTAAAAAGTCACTGACATCTTCATTTTGTACACGTTGGTAGATATCTTCAACTTGGATCGTTAAGTTGATTGAATCCAAAGTGATCTCATCACCTAAAAAGTAGTGCGTACAATGCCAATCTTTGTTTCTTCGATAAACAGTAATATCAGCGATATCCTGTTCAATAATAAGGTATTCCTGCAAGGTAGGAATATTAATATACTCCAGCACCTTTTCACGTTCATCCGTTTTACGGGTTGAGCGTGACAATACTTCCACTATGATAGTCGGGGTTTTGGTGACATAACCATTGTCAATAAAGTGTTCATCACAAACCACCAGCACATCAGGATAACGATAACTGCCCGATGCAGTTCTTACTTTCATATCGGCACTAAAGACTTCACAAGCCGAGCCTTCGATATGATTGCCTAATTTTCGAGATATATTAGAAGAAATACGCCCATGGTTAGGACTTGCTCCCGCCATGGCAATTAACTCACCCTGTACATATTCATGTTTAATATCGCTAGTTAGCTCTAATGCTAAATATTGTTGAGCGGTTAACAAATCATCTCTTTTAAATGGAGGCATGCGCGACTCCAGTCTCTTTAGGGCGATCAATCACCGCCAATGTTAAACGTGATGTGCAGATCAACTGCTGTTTTTCATTGTGTATCTCTATCTGCCAAACGTGTACCGTACGACCTAATCGAATTGCAGTCGCGGTACCTGTGACCACGCCACTTTTCATACTGCGCAGGTGGTTAGCATTAACCTCTAACCCCACACAGACTTTATCGCTTGATACCGCTAAATTACCCGCGACACTGCCCAGTGTTTCAGCCAGTACCACCGAGGCTCCACCATGTAACAAGCCATGAGGCTGATGCGTACGGCTATCAACGGGCATGGTTGCTTGTAAAAAATCATCACCAATTTGGGTATATTCAATGCCTAATAACGCGATGATCGTATTTTCACTGATCAAATTAAGACGCGCTAGTGAGCTCTCTTTTTTCCAAATTGACATAGACTTTCCCCTTATTTTAGCCTAAAGCTTCACCACGAAGTCGCTTCGCTACACAGAGCACACGAAGAAAAGAACGAAGACGTTGATATTATCTTCCAGCTTTCCAGCCTTATTGCTTTTTCGCTTTCATCGTGTTTTCGTGGTAAATCGCTTTTTAACTTTTATGGTTCTATAAAATAGTTAGCAACGCTTGCACAGGGTGTTGTAATACTTTCCCCTCAATGCGTTTTACTTGGCTACGACAAGAGTAACCAGTCGCTAAACATTCACTGCGATCGCGCTTGGCGATCTCCGCTTCCCAGCTTAAACTATAAATTGCTTTAGACTGTTCAACTTTACCTGCGTCATGACCAAACGTGCCCGCCATGCCACAACAACCGACAGCAACATCATTAAAATTAGCACCATAATGGTTAAATATTTTAGCCCAATCGTTTGATGACGTTGGCTCTGCGGTTTTTTCGGTGCAGTGCCCAAACAGGTGGAACTGTTTATCCGTTAACGCTTTCGCATTGCCTTTTAAGCGTGGCAGTAACCACTCTTGAAACAGTAACACAGTAAACTGACCACGTTTATCGCCTAGCGCATGTTTATATTCATCGCGATAACAAAGCACCATGGCAGGGTCGGTTCCTACCATGGGGATATTAAGCTCACTCATCTGATTTAAAAAGTCAGCAGAGCCTTGCGTGGTTTTGGCAAACTTATCAAGAAAACCTTTAATATGTTGTGGTTTACCATTCGGTTTAAAAGGCAGTAAAACAGGTTTATAACCCAGTTTTTTAATGGTTAACATTAAATCACGCACCACATCTGCATCATAAAAAGTGGTAAAAGGGTCTTGCACAATCAATACATAACCTTCGCGTTCCATCGGATTTAATGCTTGCAGTTGTGCCAAATCAAACGTGGTGATGGCTTTCTTGATAGGGGCGGATTTAAGTGCAGATTTTAATGTCGGGGATGAAAGCAGTGGAATATCCACCATACCTACAAATTTTTCAGTCAAAATAGCGGTTATTTTCATCTTCATAAAGAAGTTGAAAAAACGTGGCATTTTTCCCATCAAGGGTGCGTATTGTTCAACATAGGCGACAAAATAGTCTTTTAACGGGCGCAGATAACGACCATGATAGAGGAACATAAAACGCGCTCTAAACGTTGGGACATCCACTTGAATCGGACATTGGCTAGTACAGGCTTTACACGCTAAACAGCCCTGCATCGCTTCCATCACTTCATGTGAAAAGTCATACTCACCTTTGCTTTTAGAAAGTGTATTTTTAAACTTAGTAAAGATACTGGCATTTTTACCCGCAAACAGATCATCTTCTAATTGCAATACATCAATATCGTTATTAGCAAGCTGACGTAGCCATTCACGCATCAAGCCTGCACGGCCCTTTGGAGAGTGCACACGATCGCTAGTCACTTTCACCGAGGGACACATTGGTGAGGTAGTATCGTAGTTAAAGCATAAACCGTTACCGTTACAATCCAATGCTTCACTGTAACTTTCACGCACATTAACGGGAATCTGCCTATCAAACGTCCCCCGCTTTACCGCATCAACACTGACTAATTGCTCTGTTGAATCCAGCGGCGTACATATTTTCCCCGGATTTACACGATTTTGTGGATCAAATGCCGTTTTTATTTTACGCAGTTCTGTAAATAACTCATCACCAAAAAATTCAGGGCCATACTCACTGCGGAACCCTTTACCATGCTCTCCCCACATCAGCCCTTTATATTTTGAGGTTAATGCAACCACTTGATCAGATATCTCACGCATCAAACTTTCTTGTGCAGGGTCGCACAAGTCCAATGCAGGACGCACATGTAAAACGCCTGCATCTACATGACCAAACATGCCGTAATGCAGACCTTTATCATCAAGCAGTTGGCGGAATTCAACAATATAATCGGCTAAACTTTCAGGTGGAACACAAGTATCTTCAGCAAATGCGATCGGTTTAGCACGGCTACTGGTTTTACCTAATAGCCCTACCGCTTTTTTACGCATAGCATAAATTTTGTTGATATCGCTGAGTTGATCACAAATTTGGTAACCAATAACGCCACCTTGTTCATTGGCGATTAACTTATCTAATTCAGTGGTCAAGTAAGCCACTTTTTCAGCTTGGATCGTTGCATCTTCTTCAACAAACTCAACGATGTTAATACCGTTCATCACTTTATTTGGCACATCTGTTATCAACGAACTCACACTGTGCCAAACGATATCTTGCTTGGCTAAATTAAGCACGGTGGAATCAACCGTTTCTACAGAGAGTGCATTGGCCTTGACTAAGAAAGGCGCGTTTTGCAGTGCCGATTGAAAGTTGTCATATTTGACATTAAACAGGGTGCGGTAAGTGGGAATTTTTTGAATATGTAGTTTAGCTTCAGTAATAAACGCCAACGAACCTTCTGCGCCACAAAGAATACGCGACAAGTCAACGCTACCTGTTTGGGCATCGTAAACATGCTTAAGGTCGTAACCCGTTAAAAAGCGGTTTAGCTTAGGAAAACCATCTTCAATCTGTTGCTGTTTCGACGCACAGGTTTCAATAACTTGGCGATAGATAGCACCAATCGCATCGGCGCGCTCACTCTGCGTCACGAGCTCTGCACCATTAATCGGCGTACTGTCTAACACTTCACCATTAATTAATACCGATTTAAGGGCTAAAACATGATCACTGGTTTTACCATAAACAAGCGAGCCTTGACCCGACGCATCGTTACTTATCATGCCACCAATGGTTGCACGGTTACTGGTCGAAAGTTCGGGTGAGAAAAACAGTCCATAAGGTTTTAGGTAATCGTTTAATTGATCTTTAATCACCCCCGTTTGTACACGTACCCAGCCTTCGTTTTCATTAAGCTCTAAAATTTGATTCATGAACTTAGACAGATCTAACACAATGCCATCAGTTAACGCTTGGCCATTGGTGCCCGTACCACCACCACGAGGAGAAAAACGAAGTTCGGTAAATTCTGTTAGTTGTGCAAGCTTACAAATTTCGACAATATCTTGGGTCGATTTAGGAAATATAATCGCTTGTGGCAAACATTGATAAACACTGTTATCGGTGGCAGCCGCTAATCGGCTTGCATAGCTTTTAGCGATTTCACCGCGGTAGTTAGTATTGAGTAACGCTTTTAAGAAGGCAAAATAGTCTTGTTTAATATTTTCATTGTGGCTTAATATTGGAATCATTTTTCGTGCACTCTAATCCATGATTTTGCAAATAGGGGGATAAAAAAGTACCTATGATAGCACATAAAAGAGGGTGATAGCGGGGAAAAGAACAGCGTGAAATGATCATTTAATGGCGCTTCCCGCGTCATTTTAGTACTTTAAAGCACGTTTAACAAACGCTTGTGTACGTTTATGTTGCGGGTTTTCAAATATCTGCTGTGGCGTTCCTTGCTCAACAATATAGCCCCCCTCCATAAAGATAACTCGGTCAGCGACTTCGCGCGCAAACTGCATTTCATGAGTGACCACAATCATGGTTTGTTGCTGCTTGGCAAGTGTTTTCATCACCGCTAATACTTCATCCACCCATTCTGGATCAAGTGCAGAGGTCGGCTCATCAAACAAAATAACTTCTCCTTTGGCGACCATTGCACGTGCAATACCGACACGTTGTTGCTGTCCCCCAGAGAGTTGTGATGGGTATTGATCAAGTTTGTCCCTTAATCCCACTTGAATAAGCTTATCTTTAGCAAGCTGTAACGCCTGTGGCTTGGGCATCTTCCACACTGTAATGAGGCCCTCTGCTACATTTTGTAAGGCGGTTTTGTTAGCAAACAGAGAGTAGTTTTGAAAAACAAAGCTACTTTGTTTACGTAACTTATTAATCTGAGTGCGTGTTGCTGATCTACTATCAACTTTGATCCCCCCTATTTCAATGCAACCAGAGGTAGGCGTTTCTAAATAGTTTAAGCAGCGTAATAACGTTGACTTCCCGGTGCCGGAAGGGCCAATAATCACCACTATTTCACCGAGACTAACTTCGAAGTCAATCCCCTTTAATACTGCATTTTCAGCAAATTTTTTGGTTAAATTTGTTACTTTAATCATCGTTTAATAAGCTCTATTCAAATAACGCTCAAGCAGATATTGAATACGTGTAAAGAACACCACCACCGCCCAGTAAATAAATGCAACCGCTAAAAAGCTTTCAAAAAATTTAAAGCTTGAAGCAGCTTCCATTTGCGAAACGGCCATAATCTCAGTGACCCCAAGTGTAAAAGCCAGCGAGGTACTTTTAATCATATCAATGAAGTAGTTCATCAAAGAGGGGGTTGCTACTCTTGATGCTTGTGGCAAAATGATTCTTCGCATTGCTTGAGAACGTGTCATGCCAATACTTAAGCATGCCTCCATTTGGCTTTTATCAACACCCATAATAGCGGCACGAATACTCTCTGCCATGTAAGCTGAAAAGTGCAACGACAATCCAATCACGGCAGCGGTAAATGCATCTAACCCTTCAAAAATAGGGAAAAAGCGAGGTAAACCGTAATAAAGTAAAAACAGTTGTACTAATAAAGGAGTACCGCGGAAAAACGAGATAAAAAGTGCGCATAGTTGTGCTAATACGGTTATCTTAAAAACACGAATAATGGCAATGGTAACTGAAAAAATAAGGGCTAATACAAAGCCCCATATTGCCATTCCCATGGTGACACTCAGATACTTCAATAGATAAGGGAACAATTCAAATATGTATTGAATATCTAACGATGTTTGCATGCTAATGGCTCATCCGTTGTTTACAAAAAGTAGGTTATTGGGTGATATCTGCACCAAACCATTTCTCTGATATTTTAACTAAAACGCCATCTTTACGCATACTCAGTAAAATCTGATTAACCTGATCGCGCAATTTGACTTGCTTTGGGATATTTAGAAACGGCATCGCATTTTCTATTTTTTCAAATGGCTGACCGGCAAGTTGCAACGGTAAACCTGACTTTTTAATCATCTGTACAGAAGAAACACGATCCATGACAAAGGCATCGGTGCGTCCTAATACTACATCTTGCTCAAATCCAGAATCGTAAGTGATAATTGTCAGCTCATTTTCCGGATATATTGCACGTAATATATCTTCAAAATTACTGCCTAAATTAACCGCCACTTTTTTACCTTTCAAGTCATGAATTGACTGTATATCGTCACGGCCTTTTTTAACGACTATCTGTGCACCATCCACAACATAGGGTAGCGTAAAAGCAAACTTTTCAATACGCGCAGGGGTAATAGTAATTTGATTAGCAATAGTATCAATATGACCCGCTTCTAACATGCCAAATAAGCCCGAGAAGTTTGCGGTAACAAACTCAACATTATAATCGCCACGCTTGCCAATTTCCTTCCAAACATCCACTTCAAAACCTTGTAATACACCACGTTGTGAAAAGGTAAAGGGGAAATAACGTCCAGACATACCGACTTTGACCGTCTCTTTTGCAAAAGCAGGTACTGTCATCAGGGTTGAAAATGCAAGACAGGTGGCTATAAATAATTTAAATGTTTTTTTCATGATAATTCCTGTTGTTAAATTGACGCTACAGAGAGCAATATCGACGCAGAGTATATAGGATCTATTTACCTGTCGCGCCCTATTGAAAATAATTTATTTGTTATTTAGCTTTATTTTATTTTAGTTAAAAATAAAGCAAAGAAAGATTCATTCACTGCTCAATCCTTTTTTTGTTCTTATGACCCATGTTGCTAGGTAACGCTTTAATATCTTCAATCATAATATACAAACAAGGAATAAGCAGCAGTGTCACCACAGTGGCAAACAGCACACCAAACGCGAGGGAGACAGCCATCGGAATCACCATCTGCGCTTGCATACTGGTTTCCATCATAATCGGCATTAAGCCAATAAAGGTGGTCAGTGAGGTGAGTAATATAGCCCGAAAACGGCGTTGCCCAGCTTGCACCACGGCATCCTGTATTTTCACACCATTGCGCCGTGCGATATTAATATAGTCCACCATCACTAAGGAGTCATTTATCACCACCCCAGCGGCTGCAATAATACCAAACAGAGAGAGCATGCTTAGATCTAAGCCAAATAATAGATGCCCTACCACCGAGCCAATAATACCAAACGGAATAATCGCCATGATCATCAAAGGTTGTGCGTAGGATTTCAGAGGAATCGCTAACAAGCTGTAGATAATCAACATCGCTAACACAAAATTACGTAGCTGTGTATTCGCGCTGTCTAGCTCCTCTTGAATTTTTCCTGATAATTTCATCTGTACTTGTGGATAATCTTTTAGTAACTCAGGCAAATAATTATCACGGATATCTTTGGCCAGTTTAAACGGCTCTACTTTGTCTGCATCAACAGATGCCCACACCGTAATAGTACGCTGCCCATTTTCACGACGTATTTTATTTAATCCCTCGGTGACCATGATATTAGCGACTTCAGAAAGTGGCACCTCAACCCCATCGGGTAAACGAATGAGGGTATCAGCCACTAAGCTAATCGCGTTACGTTGTGACTCTGGATAACGCAACATCACTTTGATCTCTTCACCATTACGCAGAAGACGTTGTACCTCTAAACCATAAAAGCTATACCCCACTTGCATCGCCACTTCACGCAGTGTTAAACCAAGGCTATAAGCCAATGGTTTTAACTCAAACTGTACCTCTCGAGTACTTGACTCGTAACTGTTCGCCACATCAGAAACGCCCTGAAAGCCATTCAGTTTATCCACCAGCTTATTCGCAACGGTTAATAACTGTTGTGCATCTTTACCCTGTAAACGAAAGCTAATATCACCATCGTCACGACCACTTCCAAACAGGTTATCTTGCACTTTTAGCGCTTTCATGCCCGCTATTTTAGGGAATTCTGCACGCCAGAGCGCAGCTAACGCAAAGGTATCAATCGGGCGCAGTTCAGGATCAACCAGTTTCACCATCACCTCTGCATTTGATCGCCCTTGTAGTTGTACTTGTGTATCAGAAATCATCGCTTGGCCATATTGAGAAAACAGTTTTTTTTCAACCTGTTGAATTGACTTTTCAACCAGTAAAACGGCATCTAATGTGGCCTTTTCTGATGCATTTAAGTTCATTTCAAGGGTCACTCGTGGAAAGTCTTGTGCTATTTTAGGCTGTCCAACATAACGTATCAATCCGCTTTGGTATAAACCCGCGCACAAAACTAACAATGCAATAAACAGAGCGATCACCGTATACCGATAACGTAGCGCTTTTTTCAGTGTCGGTAGATAAAGCTGATGGATACAAAACTGTAACCCTATATTCACCTTTCCTTGTAGGAAATTAACCACATTACGTAACCAATCCAGTGGGTTTTTAGAGCCTTTTTTCACTTTTTTAGGCGCTTTCATGGACGCTAAATGCGCAGGCAAAATCAATTTTGATTCTATCAAGGAAAAAATTAAACAGAGGATCACCACAAAACCAATCGCTTTACCAAATGCAGAGCTTGGCCCGTCATCAAGGGTGATCGGTAAAAAAGCGGCAATGGTGGTTAACACCCCAAACGTTGCGGGCATGGCCACACGTTTAACACCACGAATGACGTTATTTATATGCAGTTCTCTGCTGGCATCGCCATCATTTTCATCATCATTGTTTGCACACTCTTCATGGGCGCTTTCGCCCATCACAATGGCATCGTCAACAACGATCCCCAAGACCAAAATAAAGGCAAACAAGCTGATCACATTAATGGTGACATCAATCATGGCACTTGGCATCACTAATAACGTACCCAGAAAACAGATAGGCAACCCCATCATTACCCAAAATGCTAAGCGCACACGTAAAAAAAGTGCCAACAAGATAAACACTAATAACGCACCACTTTTCATACTATCGAGCATTAAATCTAATCGACCTTGCAGGTAATAGGTCATATCAACCCAAATCTCTAAATTAATACCATCGGGCAGTGTTAATTGCTTTTGCTTGACGTAGCGATCAACAATAACGGCAACATCTGTAATGCTTTGATTATTAGCAGCACCAATGAAAAATGAGACTGAATTTTTACCATTAAACTTAGAATATTGAATGCCCTGTTCAAAGCTGTCGTGAATATCAGCAATATCACCCAATAATATTTTGCTACCGTCTGCCAGCGTTAACAAAGGCAAAACTTCAAATTCACTGCCAATATACGCTTGACTTTGTACACGTAAATTAATGAAGCCATTTTCAGCGCGGATCTGCCCTGCAGACATATTCTGAGAAAAACCACGAATGGCATTCGCAACATCGTTAAAACTCAAAGCAAATTTGCGTAGCTTATCTTTGCTCACTTCAACGGAGATCTCATAGTTTAATCCACCATAAAATTCACTGATATTGATGCCGGGTAGCATCTTAATTTCGTCATGAATATCGTTACCCAGATCTTTTAGCTGCCTTGGTGTCAGGTCACCAAACAGGCTAATGTACATCACCTCTTGGCGTAGTTTAATGCGCTCAACTTTTACATTTTCCATGCCATCGGGAAAACTTGAAATAGAATCAATCTCGTTTTTTATCTCCTCTAACACTAAATTAGGATCATAATCATCTTCAACGCGAATATGTCCCTGCATAAAGTTCTGGTTAGAGTTAGTAATGACACGCCTTAACCCTTGAACACTCTCAAGTGCCTGCTCTATTTTGATGGTGATCCCCTCTTCCACCTCTTTCGGGGCGGCGCCAGAGTAAACAGCACTCAGCTTTATCCAGTTAATATCCACCTGTGGAAAAAATTGTTTACGGATTGTATTCGCCGTTAATAAACCACCCACGATAATAATTAACATCAGTAAATTAGCAGCAACAGGATTACGTGCAAACCAAGCAATGATGCCTTTGTTAACATCTAAGCTAACATCTAAGCTTGGATCTTCTTTTCTCTCCGACATACTATTCTTCCACCACGCGACTTGATTCAACCATTACAGCAGATTTTTTTTGTTGCTTAATGAGTAAGGGCATCCCTTCAATGGGATAATCCAGTGCAGATGTGATCACTTTCATGCCATCCGTTAATCCTGCACTAATATAAGCGTTCCCCGACACAATACGCGCGACAGTAACGGCTTGAAAATGTAATTTCCCTTGTTCATTAACGATGGCAACCTTACTGTCGGTAATTAAATGCCGAGCAATAACCGTCATGTCAGCCCTTTTTTTACCACTGATTAATGCGCTTACATAGGTGCCAAAGCGTAATGTTTTACTGTTTTTATTTTTCAAACGATAGGGGTCTTTTATCTGTACAACCAAATAGTTCATGTGGCTACGGGCATCAATGACCCCTTCATCTCGTACTACAATACCTGACCACTGTTGCTCTTTTCCAGCCAGCGTTGCCGTTAATACCACCTTGGCTTTATGACCATTATTAATCAGGTATTGCAGTTCATTGTCTGCCACGGGTAGGCGCACTTCGGCAATCGCAGTACTGAATATTTTACCCAGTGGCGTGCCAGTACTCATGTAAGAGCCAAGTGAGACTAATCGACTGTGAATTAATGCATCGTATGGCGCACGAATGATAGTGCGCTCTAAATTTCGATTCGCACGTTTAAGCCCTGCATGACTTGATAATAGACGCGCTTTTTCCTGCGCAACTTGAGGCTCTCGTAAGCTCAGTGCGGTCGGTTTTGACCCTTTAATTTTCCGCCACTGCTCTTTTGCCACATCAGCATGTGCTTTTTCAAGTACCAAGGCGGCTTTTGCCGATGCCACACTTGCTCGTGCATCAATCAAAGCAGCATCATAATCACTGGCATCTATTTTTGCTAATATCTGCCCTTTTTTAATAAAACCACCACGTACAAACCGTTTGGAAAGGTAGGTGATTTCACCATGTACCTGTGCCACTAAATCAGTTTCAAATTGACTTTTTAGTACGCCATAAGAGCCCACGGAAAACTCAACGGGTAATAACTTAACCACTTGTACCGTGACCAAAGGGGTATTATCAGAGAGCTTCTTTTCTTGTGGTGGCTCCTTTAACTGCAATGATCCCCAATAACCCGCAACACTGATCACTAAAATAATACAGGGTAATAAAAACTGTTTTTTGTTCATCTAAATAGCCTAACGATAATGACAAAGAAAATAGGAATTAAGCAGTGTAACAAAATGGTCATAGAATAAATATATTTGAAGTGATAGTAATTATCATTTAAGCTATAGTGATCAAATAGGAGAGGTTGATATGAGAATAATAAAAGATAAGGCGCAACAAGCAGAATTAGTTCAACTTGAAATAAGTGTAGAAAAACTCACACTGTTATTTGAAAGTGGTTTGATATGTGCAGCAGAGATACGTTGCTTAACGGCACAGTCAAAACAGCATATTTCTAAAATGTGCCTCAGTGCTTGCGCTAAAAAAATAAGTTGTAATATTTCACTGTTTGATGAATTTACAACGCCACAGCGCATCTTTTTAAAAAAGTCAGTCTAGATTAGTGACAGAAACGATTTAAGCACAACAGTAAAACAGAAGTGGGTAAGCGTTGGTTAATCTCTTCGATGCCAACGTTTTAAAAAATCTCGCTGATAAACGCACAAACGTAACTCAGTGGTGCCAGTGCGAACAACTTAGAATTATTGAAGTAATCAACACCTCGTTTTACAACCCACTCGACGTTATCCTGTGCAATCATAAAATGGTATTTAAAAATAGTTTTTTTAAGGAAGATAAGTAACTTTTTAACATCAAATTTATTTATATGAATATTCATCATATCCCCCTAAAAGTTATACGGATTAATTTTCATAGTAAATAAAAGAGGGGATTGTAACTGAGTGGAAACATGGCGACTAATTATTGAAAAATTAAATGGTCATGTTATTCAATGTATACCCATGATACTTCAAGATGCAAAGTCAGCAAGGCAAATTGTGCCGATATACTAGGCATAAAATTGAAGC
>NZ_ATUO01000050.1 GCF_000420245.1 Psychromonas hadalis ATCC BAA-638
TTTTTTCTTTAATACTTTACCTGATTCATTCATCCAAATTAAATGGAAAGCTGACTTTGCGATATCTAACCCGATTGTTATAGTATTCATGTGACCCTCTCTATTTTGCTGTATATAGAATGTTTAACACTACTATATTGGCTCATTTGAAGCCGTAAGTGGAGTGGAGAGGGTCCATACCATTAATCAGCCTAAGTAACTGATCGTTTTTACTGGTTTAAATGACTAATATCTGCGTTGCATTCAATCGCAATAGCTGGCTATTACTTAATCATGCGCCTTGACCTTAGTCATTTACCCTACGTAAAACCGGATCATTATATTAAGCGGAATGGTATTATTTAGCGCTAGAGAATATCTAGCGCTAAATAATTAAGCTTTGTGCATTTTCAGGTTGATCATACGAATAGTCGCGCCAATACCCGCCAATACTTGGTTAGCATTTATGCCGCGTGTGGTGAACTGCTCACCATTATCCAGCCACGTTACCGTACATTCGGTTAATGCATTGGTTTTACCACCCGGTGGAATACGCAGTTGATAATCGATAAGCTCAGGGAAGATAAAGCCCTGTTTATCTAATACTTTTTTCATCGCCCCAATAAAGGCATCAAAACCACCATTACCACTGCCACTGGTTTTGTAAATCTCATCATTCACACGTACACGAATACTCACCGTTGATTCAAGCTCAAGTCCTGAGTTAATCGAGCAATTGAGCAGTTCAACATAGTTATAATCATTACGCTCTAACAGATCCGCAATAATAAATGGCAGATCATCGGCACTAATGGTGGCTTTTTGATCCCCTAAACGCACAATACGTGCGAGTAGTTTTTTCTGTTGCTCACTATCAAGGTCAATATCCATCGCCTCTAAATTTTTAGCCAATGAGGCTTTTCCGCTCATTTTACCCAGCGCATAACTGCGTGAGCGCGCAAAACGCTCCGGCGTTAATGCCGAGATATACAGACCCCCTTTTTTATCACCATCGGCATGAATACCACTGGTTTGGGTAAATACATCTGCACCCACTATCGGGGTGTTATCAGCGCAACGTTTGCCTGAAAAACTTTCCACCAGCTGGCTCAGTGTGTGGATCTCTTTTTCGTCAATATTAACGGCAATATTTAATTTGTCTTGTAATACCACCGCAACTTCAGCCAGTGAGGCATTACCGGCACGCTCACCTAAACAGTTCATGGTACAGTGAATCGATGAAACCCCTGCTTTAACAGCAGACATCGCATTAGCCGTGGCAAGACCGTAATCATTGTGGGCGTGAAAATCAAATTTAAGTGTTGGAAAACGGCGGATCATTTCACTTAAACCGTTAAATACTTCATCCGGTGACATAACACCTAACGTATCGGGTAGCATAAAGTGGTTAATGCCTGAATCTTGCAGTTTTGTCACCATCTCAAACACATATTCAGGGCTATCTTGGTAACCGTTTGACCAATCTTCCAGATAGATATTAACACTTAACCCCTGTGCTTGTGCATACTCAATGGTCTGTTTTACGTCAATAAGGTGTTCATCTAATGTTTTACGCAGTTGTTCGCTACAATGCTTTAAACTGCCTTTGGTGAGTAGATTTAATACCTTACCGCCCGCTTCAACAATCCAATCGACACTGCGCGTATGATCCACAAAACCTAATACTTCAATACGGTTTATTAAGCCTTCGATAGTTGCCCACTCATTAAGTTGCGCAACTGCGTGTTTTTCACCTTCAGAAACACGCGCAGAAGCGACCTCAATCCGATCAACTTTTAATTTTTGTAATAATGCTTTAGCAATACTTACTTTTTCAGCGGGTGAAAAAGAGACACCTTGTGTTTGTTCACCATCACGTAGGGTGGTATCCATTAATTCAACGATTAATACCTGCTCAGTCATTGTGTTGCTCCATTCATGTTTTGCTAAAAACTTATTGCACTGTTTTTGGGCGAAGTTAATACCAATTCTATTAAATTTTTGATCTTTTTTTGGACGTGAGAGCGAATTGAACGTTAGTTCCGTTTTATGAACGGGTAAGCTCTGCGAACCCTTTTTTTAGTCTCGCCCTTACTATTAGCGCAGCTAAAGTTGCACGTCCTAATAATTAATATGATCAGTTAATTGCTAAAAGGGTATAAATTCAAAACGCCAAATACAGTGCGATAAATTCTATTGATAAAAAAGGCGCAACAGATGCGCCTTCAATAATATTTAACGGTTTAGGCTAATGCCCTTAAGCATTAGTCCATAACCAAGGTAATTTCTTTTTGTTTGCTTCTTCAAACTCAGTGATTTTATCAACATATTTTAGTGTCCATGCGATATCATCTAAACCATCAAGCAGTGATTCTTTGCGGAACGCATCAACATCAAAGTTAATAATAAGACCTGCTGGAGTGGTTACTTTTTGGTTTGCTAAATCAACGGTAAACTCAACCCCTTCATTGCCTGCAATCTCTTTCATCAATGCACTTAATTCATCCGCGGTGACAATGATCGGTAAGATTGCATTTTTGAAACAGTTACTGTAAAAAATATCAGCAAAACTAGTTGAGATAATGGCATTAAAACCGTAATCCGCAATTGCCCACGGCGCATGCTCACGTGATGAGCCACAACCAAAGTTTTCGCCAGCGACTAAAATTTTAGCGCCTTGAAAAGCGGGTTTATTGAGTTCAAAGTCAGGGTTTGGTGTAATGTCATCAGCAAGGTAACGCCAGTTGTGGAATAAGTTAATCCCAAAACCAGTACGTTCCACTTTTTTCATGAAGTTTTTAGGGATAATTTGATCCGTATCCACGTTACTACGATCCATTAACGCTGCGATACTTGTATGTTTAATATATGGTTGCATTATCTAATTCCTATTTCCAATCACGAATATCAACGAAGTGGCCTGCAATTGAAGCAGCACCTGCCATCGCAGGAGAAACAAGGTGTGTACGACCCCCTTTACCTTGACGACCTTCAAAGTTACGGTTTGACGTAGAAGCACTACGTTGGCCATCTTCTAGCTCATCGCCATTCATTGCAAGACACATTGAACAACCCGGATCACGCCATTCCCAACCCGCTTCAATAAAGATTTTATCTAACCCCTCTTTTTCAGCCTGAAGTTTAACGGGGAATGAACCCGGTACTGCGATAGCTTGTACGCCACTTGCAACTTTTTTGCCTTTGATGATATCAGCGGTTGCGCGGAAATCTTCAATACGACCATTAGTACAAGAGCCAACAAAAACGATATCAATATTGATATCTGTAATTTTTTGACCCGCTTCAATGCCCATGTATTTAAGTGCATTGGCACACGCTTCTGCTTTTACTTTATTTTCAAAATCAGAAGGTGAAGGTACAACACTGGTCACTGAAACCACTTGCTCAGGCGATGTACCCCAAGAAACTTGTGGTGCAATATCTTCCGCTTTCAAAGTAATTGTTTCATCAAACTCAGCGCCGTCATCAGAAGCGATAGATTTCCAATAAGTAACAGCATCATCCCAATGCTCAGCTTTGGGTGCAAACTCTCGCCCCTTTAAGTAATCAAACGTGACTTGGTCTGGTGCAATCAAACCTGCACGTGCGCCCGCTTCAATCGCCATGTTACAAAGGGTCATACGCGCTTCCATGGAAAGGTCGGTAATGGTATTACCAGCAAACTCCATGACAAAACCGGTACCGCCAGCAGTTCCCGTTACGGCAATAATTGCTAATGCGATATCTTTTGCTGTCGAATAGTCAGGTAGTTTACCTTCCACTTTAACCAACATGGTTTTTGCTTTTTTCTGTTGCAATGTTTGTGTTGCCATCACGTGTTCAACTTCACTGGTACCGATACCAAATGCTAACGCACCAAATGCACCGTGTGTTGCTGTGTGGCTATCACCACAAACAACAACCATACCTGGGTGAACAAAACCATGCTCAGGCACGATGATATGAATAACACCATTTTGGTCACTGTCCATACCAAACAAGTTGATCTCGTTTTCATCACAGTTAGCGGTCATTGTTTCAACTTGTTTTTTAGCAATAGCATCTACAATGTTGTAACGATCTTTAGTAGGAACACAGTGATCAATCGTACCTAAAATCGAGTGAACATTACGCACGCCACGTTTGTTCATGCGTAGGCCTTCAAAAGCTTGTGGGCTTGTTACTTCGTGCATTAGGTGTCTGTCAACAAATAGAAGTGGCGATCCTGATTCTGGCTCATGAACTAAATTCGCGTCCCAGATTTTTTCATACATAGTTTTAGTCATTGTTTTCCTTACCATGCTAGTTGCATTTAACTTATTGCTAGACAATCCATTGCCAATGATAGAAACTAACTAATAATCACTATCAAATAGGCTTATGTAGGATTTTCAAAAGATGATATTCTAATTGAAAGGGGCCAATCTCACAAGATAGCGCGTGAAAAATCACCTTTATTGCATAATTATTTACATTCAAGACTCACCACAACGGCATTTACACCCCCTTATTTTGTCAAATTGTTATTTATTTACGCATCATTGCGGATAAAAGCATAATATAAATGGATGATTATTTATTAATTCCGTAATATTAACGCTTACTTATCTATTTTTTGGAGCAGCAATGCAATTTGAGATGATCACCACACAGACACAATTGCATGATTTTCTTGCAACGCTCGATAATAGCCCTCTTTGCCTTGATACTGAATTTGTGCGTACTCGTACCTATGTGGCTCGTTTAGGTTTATTACAACTCTCTCAAAATGGTAAAATCACCCTAATTGATCCCATCGAAGTGCCCGATTTAACCCCTTTTTGGCAGGCTCTCGATAACAAAGCGTGTATCTTACATGCGAGCAGTGAAGATTTAGAGATCATTCGCCAACATAAAGGCGACTTAAACTTTACCCTTTTTGATACGCAAATTGCCTGTTCCTTTTTAAATTTAGGCGCATCACTTGGTTATGCAAAAATGGTGGAAACCTTGCAGGGTGTGATTGTTGATAAAGGCGAATCACGCACCGATTGGTGCAAACGCCCTCTGAGTGAAAAGCAGGTTAACTACGCGGCAGCCGATGTACTGCATCTCACTCCCTGCTTAGATAAATTAAAAGCACAGTTAGTCGAGAAAAAGATGTATGAATTTTTCCAACAAGAGTGCCAAACCACACTGGATCTTAAAATGAAAAAACAAGATCCTGAGAAAGCCTATAAGTCACTCAACAACCTGTTTAAACTTGATAGACAAGGTGTGGCGGTCATTCAAAAACTAGCAAAATGGCGCTTACAAACGGCACAAGCGCGCGATTTGGCCCTTAATTTTGTGGTTAAGGCCGACCACCTCTGGTTGTTAGCACACTACCGCCCGACTTCAATGGAAGATCTACGTCGCCTGAGCTTAGCGCCTAATGAGATACGCATTCATGGAAAAGCTATTTTAGCCATTATTGATGCGGTTAACGATCAAGATGCTAAAACGTATCCTCCTTTAGTTTCTCGCTTGGTAGACTTCCCCGCTTATAAGAAAACCTTAAAAGCGATGCGTGAAGTGATTCAACAATGTGCTGAAAAACATCAACTACCTGTTGAACTGATCGCCTCAAAACGTGTCATTAATGAGTACTTAAGTTGGTCATGGAAATTAGATGATGAACAACGTAAAATAGCAGATAAACCAAAACTGTTAACGGGTTGGCGTTTTGAGTTGGTTGGATTTCAGTTTAAACACTGATTTTTACATCTCTAAAACGTTATACCCATCGAGATAAATGGCGGTTCAACCTTGCTGGTTTAAAATAACCGGCAATAAATTAATAACGAATAGTAATTTTACATCGAGGCAGGGGTTCACTCCTGCTTTGATTTTGTCAATAACAAAGCACAAGGCTAACGCCTTGACTCTTGTACGCAAATCTAAAAAGCAAATAGGCTGCGATGCTTCGTCTTGGCAACCAAGCAGGACTGAAAAAGGCTTCACAGAGCTTACCAGCTCATGAAACTGAACTGACGTTCAATTCGCTCTTACGCCCAAGTGTTGCTTTAGTTAAGATTAAGAATATTGTGTGTAATAGTCAGGGCTAATGCATTGTCTTCATTAGGGTTTTATTCAGATGCCACAAACGTTATCTTGGTTACAAAGCGGTAAAATCTATCTTGAAAAACGGGTCGCTATTCTGTTTTTTCTTGGTTTCTCGGCTGGGTTGCCCATTCTGCTCGTTTTTTCTACGCTCTCTTTTTGGTTACGTGAAGCGGGTGTGAGTCGTGCCAGTATCGGATTTTTTAGTTGGATAGCTTTGGCTTACGCCTTTAAATGGATCTGGTCACCTTTTGTTGACCGGTTATCAATTCCTATTTTAACCAATTGGTTAGGTCGCAGACGTAGTTGGTTACTACTTTCTCAAATAGCCATTGTATTATCGTTGATTGGCATGGCAATGAGCGATCCTAAAGCCAACCTGACCCTGTTTGCCATCTGTGCCTTAATCGTTGCCTACAGCTCTGCAACACAAGATATTGTTATTGATGCTTATCGTATTGAATCAGCTCCCGAAAAATATCAAGCGGCCATGGCTGCTTCTTATATGACAGGTTATCGTTTAGCGATGATCATGGCAGGTGCTGGGTCGCTCGCTATCGCGGCTTGGGCAAGTCCCAGTGATGCATATCAGCTCAGTGCTTGGTCACTCTCCTATTTTGTAATGGCAGGTTGTATGGCGGTGGGCATTATCACCACCTTTGTCTGCCATGAGCCAGATTACCAAGATAAACAAACCGACAAACAGAAGCAGATTGAAAGTGATCTCAAACATCAACATCTGCCCCGTTTTGTTGCTCGTTTTTTAGCATGGCTTGATATCGCCGTTGTCGCGCCCTTTAGTGACTTTTTTCAACGTTACGGAAAACATGCACTACTGATTTTATTATTAATCGGTACTTACCGTATCTCCGATATTGTGATGGGCATTATGGCGAATCCCTTTTATGTGGACATGGGTTATACCAAAGGTGAAGTGGCTGCTATTTCTAAAGTATTTGGGGTAATAATGACGCTGCTCGGAGCAGGCTTAGGCGGTATTTTATTAACCCGTTATAGCACCTATTCAATCCTCTTTTTAGGTGCGTTTTTAGTGGTTATTACTAATCTTATCTTTGCAGTACTGGCATTTGTCGGTAAAGATTTAGTGCTATTAACGGTCATTATCTCTATGGATAATATCAGTGCAGGTATTGCCACCACCGCCTTTATTACCTATATCTCTAAACTCACTAATATTGAATTTTCAGCCACACAATACGCACTGTTTAGCTCGATGATGTTGCTCTTTCCTAAATTTATTGCAGGATTTTCAGGGGTTTATGTGGATGGTTTTGGCTACGTAAACTTCTTTATCAGTTCTGCCTTGATCGGTGTGCCTGTATTGGGGTTAATAATTATGCTTAAAAAGGTAATAGAAGAATAACGGAGCTACTTACTACGATCGTCTAACCACAGTAAATATTTATCAAAAGAGAGTGGTTTGCTGTAATAATAACCTTGGCCAATATCACAACCACTCTCTATCAGTTTTTTCTCTATAGCAGCCGATTCAACGCCTTCGCCAACCACCTTTAAATTTAGGTTTTTTGCCATATCGATGGTGGTTTTTACGATGGTCAAATTACGTTCGGAGCGGTCTAAGTCTAAAATAAAGGCTTTATCTATTTTTAGTTCATCAAATTTAAGCTGGGAAATATAAGTTAACGAGGAATAGCCTGATCCATAATCATCGATAGAAAGCTTAATACCCAATTTATTCAATGCGGCCATTAGTCCGCTTAACGCTTTAAAATCAGAGACCATCACCGACTCCGTCAGTTCAAAAATAATGCTATTGGGTACAATACCTGACTGTTGTATTTTCTCTTTTACATAACCCAAAAAACCAGGCAGAGAGATATCTTTGCCACTAATATTGATAGACACTTTATGATCAATGTGATGATGAGCATGCAAACGTTGCAATTGTTGAAAGGCACAATTAATCACCCAGCGTGTTAACTCATTAATCAACCCAGTGTCCTCAGCAATACCGACAAAAAGCTCTGGTGAAATAAAACCATGATCAGGATGGTTCCAACGCAATAAGACTTCTGAACCATAGACCTTACCTGTTTTGAGATCTATTTGTGGTTGATGGTAAAGATGTAATTGATTCTCTCTAATCGCACTTTGCAAGTCACAAGCAAGGCTAAGATGTTCCTTAATGTTTAATACTTCTAAATCATGATAATAGTGCAGGTGATCATCACTCTCTTTATTTTGATTAATCGCTAGCAACGCATGTTGAATAAGTTCACTTGCACTCTTTTTATTTGCACTTTCAACACTAAAACAGATGCCTATTTTAGTGTTGAGATCCACCAATAATCCATTAAGTTGTAACTCTCTTACAATCAAACTCTGTAATTGGTTTAAGAAGAGACTCAGAAAATCTCTATCTGTCGTCTCAAAAGTAAAGGCTAATTTTCCATCAATGGCTTTGGCAATTTTAAAATCTCTATTTTGAACATGAGAAATACGCTTAATTAGCGATTGTGCTGCAAGCAAGGGGCTTATGTCTTTAATAATTTGAAACTCTAATTTTTGTAACTCTTGTTGCGCCATATATGGCACCAGAGCATGGTAATTTTCAATCTCAATCAAGCACACTGCAAACTCTTTTTTTGCTTCTAATAGTTGCGTAACATGACGCTCTAATAATATCGAATTAGGTAAGCCACTGCTTAGCTCATGGGTGGCGTTATAGATAGTTTGCTCTCTTTGAAAGCGCATTCTGTCAGCCAATGCCATCGCCATCAACACCACTTCCATTAATACCCCGATCATAAATGCATGATGGGACAAAAAGCTATACTCTATTTTTCCCGTTAAGACTAATGGCTGGATTGCAGAGCCGATTAATAGCGGGATCCAAGAGTAAACATATATCCTTCCCCAGCGTAATCCAAAATACATTTTATTAAAGAGCAAAATAAAACAGGTCAGATAAAAGAAAGGCATTAACATAAAAAGAAGGGGCGCGCCGCGATATTCAGGCAACCATAAACTGACCAAAAAGAGCAGTGATAGCAATGTAATTATCAGCATTGCTAATTTATAGTACCACTGTTTTTCTATTTGAAATTTTAGAAAATAGACCAGAAAAAGCAGTGTAAATATAGCCACCAAACAGTTCAACGCAATCACTTGGTGATTGAAAATAAGTTGTAAATTATCAGGATAAAGATAAAAACCATAACCTAAGACGACGCCCATTAAGGTAAGGCTAAAGAGGATATAACCAATATAGATAAGATAAACGGTGTCTTTAACCGCAAAATAGAGTACTAAATTGTACAGTGCAATAATAATAGAGACACCAATAAATATCCCCCAAAGTAGATGTACCTGTTGCACTAGTATTATAAAATCGTTGTGTTGATATATATGAATCGGCGTACTAGCGATACCTGTTGTGTTAATACGCACATAAAGAGTGGTGTCACTACGTGCGCTAATTTCAAAATTAAAATGGGGGATAATACGTTGTTTAAGTGCTAAATTTTCTTGATGGTCTCCTAATTGGCTCTGTTTAAAAACAGTGCCATCTCTGTCCACTTGGAAAATAGAGAGATTATCTAACATGGCGTTATCAAAGTGACTCACCAGTGATACCTCCTTATCTCTGCGATTTTCTATCTCTATTTTTAACCAATAAGTATGTTGCTGGAAACTCCATGGGATATCTTTTATCTGTACGGGGATAAATATGTCATTACCCTGCTGTATCTTTTTAAAAGATTGATCAGTAGATGTAATAAAATAGCTACTTTGTAGCGTAAAATCACTGTTGTTGGTAATATTTTTATCAGTGGGATCACCAATATTAGTGACAAAAAAAGAGATAATTGAAAAGATGATAAGCAACAAAATAGGTGCTGATATTCTCTTTTGAAAAGATGCTAATGACATGGCTTCTCTTATTCAGCGACAGGTGCTATTTAGCATAGCACCAACGCTCAATTTTGCGCTTAAACGTACAGATTATCACTCCTCTTTAAATATATTTTCATAAGTATCAAAACGGCGCTTAATTTCACGAATATAGGTCACAGGCTCTTGCCCACGCACATAACCATAACGTGCTTTAGCAGCGTATTTGGGTTGTGCTAAGAGCAACATCGCTTTTTCAACATTATCGAACCAAATATCATTGCGCCAGCCCTTCTGTTTGGCAAGGCGTATCGCATCACGCACATGCCCTGCTCCCGCATTATATGAGGCGAGCGTAAACCAGATAAGTTGATCCGGTTGCACTTCATTTTTCATCATGCGCTCACGCACCCAATTCATATAACGGATCCCCGCTTTTATCCCCTGCTCAGGAATGTGTACATCTACAATACCCAACTCTTTAGCAGTACGAGGCATCACTTGAAATAACCCTTTTGCACCCGCCATCGATGTAGCTTTAGGATTAAAACGACTCTCTTGATGCATCTGTGCGACTAACAAGTGCCAATCAAAATTATATTTTTGAGCATATATTTTTACGATATCATCATAGGGGGATAAAATACCGGAATTTTTTAACGCCTTAAATCCAGAATAATGCATTTTTAAACGGCGTTTATCTTTGAAGTACTTATTATAAATTACATTATAAAAGAGCCCTTTATAATGTTTTTTAATAAAATCATCTACTTTGCCAAGTAGTTCATTATTCCCTGATTTGACTGCCCAACTCTGCGCTTTAGGCTCACCGATCGACATCAATGAATGAATATCATCACTGAAGGTCATCTCAATATCAACAATGTGGCTATCGGCAATGGTGAATTGATATTTTTCTTGGCCAACATAAGCAATGATAGATTCTGTTTCCTGCTCTTCCGGGGCTGCAATCAGCTCAAGTTCCGTCGCTTGCTGTTGTAAAGTAAGCGCAGTTTGCCAATAGGAGCTTGACGGGCGAATATGCACTTCACCTTTACCTAATTCAGAGGGTGAGGATATTTCCGGAAAACTTCGATGAGCGATTAACAACTCAGAAGCGTAGTGGTAAGGTCGAGAAAAACTGATCCCTTTCGCTTTACGCTCATCTGTTGGTGTTAAAAAACCCAGTGCAATATCTGCTTTATCTTCAATAATATAATCGATCAGTGAAATATTATCAGGGGCAACAATAATCTCATAACGCAGTTTATGCTCTGTTGCAAAACGTTTGGCTAATTCATAATGAAAACCTAACAGCTCACCACGCCAAATATAATAGGAAGAAAGATTATTACGCAGCACAAAGCGTACCGTTTTAGTGCGCTTGATATTTTTCCACTGGCTTTTAATTGAGCTTTTACCTTTAACGGTGAGGGTTTGCGTCTTTAGAAAAATATTGAGCTGTTTAAGGAGGTGTTTATTATCAGGTGATACCGCCCAAGCAATGTCGTGTTTTACGCTGGCTTGTAGGCTTTTCTTTAGATCATCACGATAATCAAGTGCTGATTGAATGAGATTATTGTCTTGAATAGTCAGATCATATTCACCACTGGCTAAACCGTCATAGATCAGCTCATTACTGATATTGTTATCAATATAACGGATTTTTAATTTAGGATAAGTTTTTTGCAAAAAAAATGCACTAATCTCGTAGCTTTTTCCTTTTTGAAGAATAACCTCACGACCATTTAACGCATGGCCATTTTTAAGTGCTTTACTGTTTTTACCCATCAACAGGTATTCATTGGTTTGAATAAATGGGTCGCTAAAGTTCACCCTTTTTTTACGCTGAGCAGTGACCGTTAAATTAGCGGAGATAACATCTCCCTCACCCGCTAATAATTTAGGGATAAGATCGGAAAATTTATTAACTTTAATATTTTTAAACTGTAACTGATGTAATTCAGCAAACTCTTTTAGGTAAATAAGTTCTAAGTCTTGAGGATGCCCTGAACGAGGAAGATAGGTTTGTGCGCCAGACCATGTTAATACTCGTAAAGTGTTAAGCGCACTATTTTTTTGTTGCGATTTTTCCAGTGTGATTTCATCGTTAATATTAAGCAGTGGTTTATGAATACTGTCCGAAAAGAACAACATTAAATACACAGCGAGGCTCACGATCGTGATAACCACTAAAATGGTCAATAAGATCCATTTCTTACTTAAAAAAACTTGCATTACATTCCTTTGTATAATTTATCACTTAAACTTCATCCCCCAGTTTCGAGGGGATAGAGTAGTGACTACACTTCAAACTCAATGAGTCGTTGTTGATTTTCTTCATGCTCAGTGCGGGCGGCTTCAATTTCATCCATAATATCACCAACGTCAGTCACTGTTTTATCCTCGATAAATTTACCAGTTAATATCGTTTCCGCAGTGAGTTCTCCCATTTCATACAATGCCCAGATCTCTTTGGCATATTGTGTTTTCTCAAGCTCAGGAGCAAACTGAGAAAAATAGCTGGTCATATTATTTACATCACGCAGTAACATACTTTTGGCATTATTATTGGCGGCAGCATCAACCGCTTGTGGTAGGTCAATAATCACCGGCCCCCATTCATCAACTAACACATTAAACTCAGAAAGATCACCATGGACAATGCCGACGGTGAGCATACGCACAATATGTTGCATAATATCAAGATGATCTTCGACCGCTTGCTCAGGTGACATGGAAACATCATTCAACCGCGGCGCGGCAAAACCCTCTTCATCGGTAATGAGATCCATTAATAATACGCCACCAAAACAACCATGAGGCTGTGGTACACGCACGCCAGCATCTGCCAATTTATAAAGCGCTTCAACTTCTGCATGTTGCCAAACATCTTCTTGTTGCTTACGACCGAATTTGGAGCCTTTTTCCATTGCCCGAGCGCGGCGACCATTACGTACTTTTCGTCCCTCATTGTATAAAACGGCTTGTTTAAAACTACGTTTACTGGCTTCTTTATATACTTTTGCACAACGGATATGCTCGCCACATTGCACTACGTAAACAGTTGCTTCTTTACCGCTCATCAACTGACGTAATACTTTGTCAACTAAGCCATCATCGACTAAGGGTTGTATTCTTTTGGGTATTTTCATATTCACTTTTTAGTTGCTAAAGATTATTCGAGGCAGATTATACTTTTTAGTAACCTATTAATCAAAAACCTTGTAAAGACTGTTTAATTGCGTCAATTTTTTTGCCATCGGTGACATTCATTTTTAAAAATTCAGGCAAGTAACCACAGTTTACCACTGCTTTCATATGACTAGCACGACTCACTTTACCAGACAGGTGCACCTCTTGTACCCCTGTATTTTTAACAATTCGAGCCACATTATTGGCATTGATGCCCGCACCCGCCATTATCGATAATCGTCCATTACTCTGTGTGACCATCTTTTTAAGATTATCAATACCAAGATCTGCACTGCTTGCAAGGCCTGAGGTTAAAATACGTTCACAACCTGCTGCTAAAATAGTTTCCATGGCGAGTTCAATATCTTCACAACAATCAATCGCACGGTGGAAAGTAACCGCGAGTCCTTTACTTGCTTGCATTAAACTCTTTAACGCATCACTGTCTATCTGAGCTTGTTGATTCAAAAGCCCAAAAACAACACCCTGAACACCCAATGTGCGTACACTATGGATCTCAGTTAACATCATCTCAATCTCATCACTGGAATATAAGAAGTCTCCATCTCGTGGCCTAATCATGGCATAAACAGGGATCTCTGCATGTTTCATTACTTGAGTAATTAAACCTAACGAGGGGGTTACCCCCCCTAATGCAAGTGAACTGCATAGCTCAATACGCCCAGCACCCGCTCTTTGTGCTGTCAATAGGGATTCCATATTATCGATACATACTTCAATATTAATCATAAAATACTCATTACTTAAAAACAGAAAAACCATCTAACGATTTACACGTAAGATGGTTTAAAATGGGACTTCTATTTATTTTACTTTGCTGTCACACCGATCTCTTCACTTTCTGACGCTTCTCCCTGCATGATCATAATTTCAACACGTCGGTTTCGTCGCCGGTCAGATTTGGTTTTATTATTGGTTAATGGTTTGCTATTCGCATAACCCACAACCACTAATTTTTTATCTCTAATATGACGTACTTTAAGCATCTCATGCGCAACCGAAACAGCACGTTGCGCAGAAAGATCCCAATTAGAGCGATATAACTCCGAGTGTACTTTTTCATTGTCTGTATGGCCAGAGATAGTAATGACGCCAGGCACATCCACTAATATTCTCGCTATTTTACGTATAACTGGGCGAAAACGTGGTTGTAGAAATGCTGAGCCTGAAGGAAATGCCCCTTTTTCTCGAACACGAATAATCAGCTGTTGACCTAGCGCTTCAATCTCAATCGCTCCATCTTCTATCTCTTCACGTAGCTCCTTTGCTATTTTTTTAGCGAGGCCATGTTGCGCAGAAACCCCTGGAGCAGGATTAAAATCTTCTAACTGTGAATCTTGAGATTCACTCTGCTTCTCTTGTGTTGGCGCTTCCTCTTTTTGCCCCTCAGCATCCGATTCCGCTTGAGACTCTGCACTGCTTTGAGTCTCCTCTTCTTGTGGAGAAGCTATTTTACGCACTTTCACATTCTCTTGACCACCAACACGACTTGCATCGCCATCCTGAAAATCAAGCTTTGCTTTGGTCATCTCAATAGTCTGTTGCATGATAACTTCAATTGGAGTTGGATCGGGCTTGCCAGGGGTAAACTCTTGTGCGATCACAGAAGTACCTTTAGGAATATCTTTTACCTCTAACATCGACTGCACACCAAATGCGTATTTCATTGAACCTGCAATTTGCTTAAACTTTAAAACATCCATCTCTGAAAATGACAGCAGTAATACAAAAAAACACATCAGCAATGACATAAGATCCGCAAACGTTCCCATCCATGCGGGCAGTCCTTCAGGCGGACATTTACACTCCTCTTCCATTATTTGTCACCACCCTCATCGGTGGTATTAATTTCACGTTTAGATTCAGGTAGATAGTTGCGTAAGACTCCCTCAATAACACGTGGATTTTGACCATCTTGAATACCCAGAACTGCATCTAAAATAAGACTACGGTTTAATTTTTCCTCTAATGCGCGTAATTTTAATTTGTCTGAAACAGGCAGTGCCATCATGTTAGCAATGATTGCACCATATAAAGTGGTCAATAGCGCGACAGCCATAGCAGGACCAATCGACTTGGGATCATCCATATTGGAAAGCATTGCAACTAATCCAACTAAGGTACCAATCATGCCCATTGCAGGTGCGACATCACCAATCTGTTTAAAAATCTCGGCGCCCATCTCGTGTCGTCCAGCAGTTAAACGAATATCCTTTTCAAGGGTGGCGCGCACCACATCCGCATCGTGGCCATCCACGAGCATATCCACCCCTTTTTGCATAAAAGCGTTACTAATTTCAGCTTCCTCTAATGCGAGAAAACCACCTTTACGGGCTGCATCTGCCATCTCAACCGATTTTGCGATTAACTCTTCAGGTGAGTCTGATTTAAACATAAAAGCTTTCATTGCAATTTTAAAGGCACCAATAAATTGCCCCATATTGTATTTCATCATCACCACACAAGCAGTCCCACCAACCACAATCAGCACGGACACTAAATCAATAAACATATCAATGGTGCCACCAAGTAACATTGCCATAATAACAAAACCAAATGCACCGATAATCCCAATTAGGGTTGCTAAATCCACAAATTATTCCTTTAATTAAAACAAGTTAAACTGAATGAGGTGATTATAGCTTTATCTTGGAAGTTTGCAGTGAATCATTCAATTAAAAAAATAGTTTGCACAAGCAGATCACTGTTTATAAATAATTTACCCTTTGCTATTTGACTTATAATGGATGCAAGGTAACCTTGTGGAAAATTCTAGAGAGTATTTAGAGAGTAAAAAATGGCCGTTAAAAAACCTGAAAATATGCTTTACGAAGAAGCAATTTGTGAATTAGAAAAAATAGTTTCCCACTTAGAAACGGGAGAGTTACCACTAGAAGATGCATTAAAACAATTTGAACGTGGTATATCACTTGCCCGCAGTAATAGTCAAAAACTACAAAAAGCACAGCAAAAAGTAGCTATCTTGATGCAAAATGATACCCACTCTTCACTTCAAGAATTTAATGAATCGGTATGACACAACTTTTAGAGAATATTACACGCTATCAGCAACGCGTTAATCAACAATTAAGCCAGCACCTTAAAAGTACAGCACCAACTTCCCAAAAGTTAACTGATGCGATGACTTACGGTGCGCTACTCGGCGGTAAACGTGTGCGCCCTTTTCTGGTCTATGCGGTTGGCGAAATGTTAGGCTCTCCAATTGAGAAATTAGATCCACTTGCTTGCGCCATTGAATGTATACACGCTTATTCACTTATTCATGATGACTTACCGGCAATGGATGACGATGCGCTACGCCGCGGTCAAAAAACCTGCCATGTGGCGTTTGATGAAGCGACGGCTATTTTAGCTGGTGATGCGTTGCAAACCTTAGCCTTTGATATTATTTCAACGCCCATCGAAGGTGTCAGTGCAAAAACACAGCTAAAAATAGTTAACATGCTTGCCAAAGCATCTGGTGAAAGTGGCATGTGTGGGGGACAGGCTTTAGACTTAGAGGCGGAAAATAAGCAAATAACCCTTAAAAGCTTGGAAAAGATACACAGTGCAAAAACAGGCGCATTAATAGAGGTTGCAGTTGCATTAGGCGCATCAAGTGATGAAACATTAGCCCCTGAGCATCAACAACAATTACAACTATTCTCGCATGCTATCGGTCTCGCTTTTCAAGTGCAAGATGATATTTTAGATATCATCAGTGATACCAAAACACTCGGTAAACCACAGGGCTCTGATGTCGCACACCATAAATCGACCTACCCCGCACTGCTCGGTTTAGAGCAGGCGATCGCAAAAGCACAATCTCTTTGCCAAGAAGCACTTCATGCTTTGGCACAATTGCCTTATAATACCCAGTTACTTGAATCGTTTGCCTTGTATATTATAAAACGAGATAGATAACTTCCCTTTTCCCTTGATAAGCGCGACTGAATATTATGCCTTTAGATCTGAAAAATTACCCGTTACTTACTAATATAAATTACCCAGAAGATCTGCGTTTATTAAAAAAAGAACAACTGCCCGCCTTTTGTGATGAATTACGTCAGTTTTTATTAACCAGCGTCAGTCAAACCAGTGGCCACCTTGCTTCAGGCTTAGGTGTGGTTGAACTCACAGTTGCTTTACATTACGTTTATCATACCCCTTTTGATCACCTTATTTTTGATGTCGGTCACCAAGCCTATCCGCATAAAATATTAACCGGCCGCCGTGACAAAATGCACAGCATCCGTACTTTTAAGGGTTTACATCCTTTTCCTTGGCGTGAAGAGAGTGAATATGATGTACTCAGTGTGGGTCATTCATCCACTTCAATTGGGGCGGCACTGGGCATGGCAATTGCAGCAGAAAAAGAGCAAAAAGGGCGAAAAGTCGTTGCCGTCATTGGTGATGGTGCCATTACCGCAGGCATGGCGTTTGAAGCGATGAATCATGCGGGTGCCTTACATAACGATATGCTTGTTGTGCTTAATGATAATGAGATGTCGATTTCTGAAAATGTAGGCGCATTAAACAATCACCTTGCCAAAATTTTATCGGGTGATCTTTATACGCAACTACGTGAAGGCAGTAAAAAAGTACTTTCGAATATCCCCCCGATTAAAGAGTTTGCAAAACGTACAGAAGAACACCTCAAAGGAATGGTCTCACCTTCTACCATTTTTGAAGAGTTTGGCTTTAACTATATTGGCCCTGTTGATGGTCATCATGTTATCGATTTAGTGGATACACTGCGTAATATGCGTAGCCATTCAGGCCCACAATTTTTGCATATTATGACCAAAAAAGGCAAAGGTTATAAGCAAGCAGAACTCGATCCTATTCGTTACCATGCGGTGCCTAAATTCACCCCAGATCAAGAACTACCAAAAGCGCCCCCTAGCTCGCAAACTTTCTCACAAGTGTTTGGTGAGTGGCTCAATGATATGGCAGATGTTGATGACAAATTAACCGCTATCACCCCCGCTATGCGTGAAGGCTCTGGCATGGTTGAGTTTTCAAAACGCCATCCCGATAAATATTATGATGTGGCCATTGCCGAGCAACATGCGGTAACACTGGCGGCAGGCATGTCGATTTCAGGTCTACATCCAGTCGTTGCTATCTATTCTAGTTTTTTACAACGCGCTTATGATCAGCTTATTCATGATGTTGCCATTCAAAAGCAAGGGGTTTTATTTGCTATCGACCGAGCAGGCATTGTCGGTGCTGATGGTCCAACACATCAAGGCGCTTATGATCTGAGCTTCTTGCGTTGCGTGCCGAATATGGTTGTGATGACGCCATCTGATGAGCAAGAGTGTCGCGACATGCTCTACACGGGGCATATGTTAGATAAACCTGCAGCAGTACGTTACCCGCGCGGTACAGGCACCGGTCTTACCCTTGATAAAAAGATGAAAGCGTTAGTAATAGGAAAAGCCAACACCGTTCGCCAAGGTGAAAAATTGGCTATCCTCTGTTTTGGTACGCTGTTACAAGCGGCGATTCCTGTGGCAGAAAAATTGAATGCCACCCTTATCGATATGCGTTTTGTAAAACCACTCGATAAAGCACTATTAACCAAACTTGCATTAACACACACGCAATTTGTCACCATAGAAGAAAACAGTATTGCTGGTGGGGCAGGCTCTGCGGTCAATGAGTACTTTATGGCACAAAAGATCAATCGCAGTATATTAAACTTAGGTTTACCTGATGAGTTTGTAGAGCAAGGCTCTCAACAGGAGATATATCAACTATTGCAACTCGATAGCACAGGTATTGAACAACAGATCACTCACTACTTTGCTGAGTAGGTGCTAACAGATGCCAATAAGGGATAGCGTTAGTAGAGAAAATCCCTTCTAGTTCAAACTGTTTATCCGTTGCCCAAATATCATTTTTAGAAAACAGAGGGATAATACGATCTGAACGCTGATACTGCTCAAACAGTAACACTTTATCTGCCTGTGTTAACTTTCCTTTCTGCTCTTTAAAGAGAGGTTGTATATACGAAGAGAGCAGACTATTCGTAAAAATATCTTGGTAAATGTTTTCTGGCACCATCAAGGGAGAGTGCCAAGTAGATAATAAAAAATCATATTCTGATTGCAGAGCATGCCACTGTTTAGCCGTATTAACTTGCTGCACGGTTAGTTGTAAGCCCACTTTTTTTAACATATTTATTAACGCAAAGATGACCTCTGGTATATAACCCGTCTCATCGGTCATCACCAGCAACGAGAGTTGCTCTGGCACTTCTATTTCCTTTATAAGGTATTTTGCACGTTTGGTATTATATACTGGCACTTGAGTTACGGATGTTGCGATAGATGGTACTTTAAAAACACTGTTAACTGCCCCAGTACCTTTAAGAATATGCTTTAACATCCCCTGTTGATTAATCGCTAAGTGGATTGCATTACGCGCAGTTTCTCTGCCAAACTGATCACTCTTTTTTTCATTAATCGTTAAAAACAGTGTATTTAGTGGCGCTGTTTGATAGATTTTTTTAGAGTCTAAAAAATGTACGGAGTTAATGTTCTTATTAGAGATAGCTTCGCTAATATCAACATCACCTGCTAACAGCGCATATAAACGTGAATCAATCGATTTTATCTTTACAAAGTTTAAATGTTTAAACATCGGCTGATTTTGCCAATAGCTAATATTTGTTTCTACACGCAGATTTACCCCAGCATAAAAAGAGGCAACTCGATAAGGACCCGTTCCTGAAAGAGGCAAGGTTTTGATAGGAGGATGAAGCGCTGTTTGCGCACTATTCTGATTAATTTTATTTTTTTTATAATAGGCGCTATCAAGAATAAAAATATGAGTAAGGTAATCTAGTAGTTGCTCTTGTGTCAATTTTGTTTGAATATCAAACTGGTAACGATTAACGCGTTTTATCTTTATGTTATGTTGCAGTTTTTGTCGTAAGTATTTACTCTTTAATGCATGATTGAATGACCAGATCACATCATTACTGGTCAATAAATTACCTGAATGAAACATTATTTTCTTTTTTAACGTAAAACGAATTTTATCTTTTTTTACTGTTTTTAACTTTGCTAATAATCGATATTCTATCTTTTTATCTTGCCCCCAACGTACTAAGGGGTCAAAAAAAAGATGACTATACTGAGCATCTAATGAAACAGACCCATAGGGAGATAACGAAGTGGGGATATCAGTAACCGCTATTTTTACCACGATATTATTACTAAGTTGACTCTCAATAATAGAGGCTTGCGCGTTTACCGATACCAGCAATACGATTAACAGCGCAGTTTTAAAATAACTAAAAAGAGAGTTCATTCGCTTAACCGAAAAAATGTATCAAGGTTTGTAAGCAAATCGCAGCAAAGATCCCTGCGACAATATCATCAATCATAATACCGAAACCACCCTGCATTTTCTTATCTAACCAACTAATTGGCCATGGTTTTAAAATATCAAAAAATCGAAATAATATAAACCCAACAACCGCCCATTGCAGGCTAAAAGGCACCGTTACCATGGTTATCCAGTAGCCAACAAACTCATCCCATACGATTGCTTTATGATCATGCACACCCATATCACGACTGGTCACATGGCAAAACCAAAAACCTAATAAGCTGGTCACAATTAATATGATTATATAACTTTCAAGCGATAAAAAAGAGAGCAAATAATAGAGAGGCACCGCGGCTAACGTGCCAAATGTACCCGGCGCTTTACTCGCTAAACCACTGCCAAAACCGACAGCTGCTAAATGGAGTGGATTACTTAATTTAAGCCCTTTTAAGTCTTCACGTTTCATCTATTTTCCATTATTTAAAGTGATCCCAGCCAGCAAGGTGAAGTGATACCAAGTGACCATTTTCAGTAAGTTGAAGCTTAACGTCAGTGACAGCACGAATCTCCCCAATAACAGTAATGGGTGTCGTATTTTTTTGTAAACAGAATTGTTGATAATTTTTCCTATTGAGCGTAAATAACAGCTCATAATCATCCCCTCCCGTGAGTGCGTATTGCACCGCTTCTTTGGCTGAAATTGTTTTACTTGCAATTTCAGCCTGTAGTGCGCTTGATAAAGGTAATTTTTCTATCTCGATAATCGCACTGCAATTTGATGCCGTTAAAATATGTTGCAAGTCTTGAATCAGACCATCGGAAATATCAATACAACTCGAAGCATACGCTGTTAATGATAACCCTAATTCATTACGCGGTTCGGTTAGCTCTAAGGCATCAATAAACGCTTTACTGTTGCTTAAGGAGAGTTGATTTAATTTACAAGCAAGACCCACCGCACCATCACCTAATAGACCTGAAACACAAATCAAATCACCCACTTGAGCGCCACTACGAAGCAGTGCTTTATGGCGCTTTACAATGCCTTTCGCAGAAACAGTAATAGAAAGAGGCCCTTTAGTGGTATCTCCACCAACAAGCGTTACATTATATCGCCTTGCTAACGCGAAAAAACCTCGTGAAAACTCACTTAACCATTGCTCATCAACAGTGGGTAATGTAATTGCCAATGAGACCCATTTAGGCAACGCACCCATGGCAGCAAGATCACTCAAATTAACCGCCAGTGATTTGTAACCAAGACGATAGGGATCAACATCATCAAAGAAATGAATACCCGCGACAAGGCTGTCGGTAGTAACGGCTAATTGGTAACCATCAGGAATATCAAGAATGGCACAATCATCACCAATGCCAATAACAACGTCAGTGTTCTTCTTATTTTCTACCTTAAAATAGCGTTTAATAAGATCAAACTCACTTAAACTCATTTGCGTTTTAACGTTAAGGTACGCTTTCCGGTTTTAGCCTTATTGTTCACTGTCTTGCTATTTTTATTAACAATAATTCTTTTATATTTATTAGTAGAGCCACTTCCATAGGGGCTTTTGTGTTCTTTTTTAGCCGTGCCACCCTGTTTTGGTAAAGCCGTATCAACCGCTGTTTTTGAAGAGCCCGATACTGCTTGGTTAATTTCACTCATCTCTTGTGTCGTTAAATTACGCCACTGTCCCGCTTTTAGGTTATCAAGCGTTACCTTCATAATACGAGTACGTTTAAGCTGCATTACTTCATAACCTAAAAATTCACACATACGGCGAATTTGGCGGTTAAGCCCCTGAGTTAGGATGATAGAGAAAACAAAACGGCTTTGAACTTTAACAATACAGGGTTTAGTAATGGTATCTAAGATAGGTACACCACGTTGCATACGCTCAACAAAACGCTCGCTAAGCGGTTTATCGACGGTGACCAGATACTCTTTATCGTGGGCATTTTCAGCACGAAGAATTTTGTTAACAATGTCTCCGTCACTGGTTAAAAAGATAAGCCCCTCTGAGGGTTTATCTAAACGGCCAATGGGGAAGATTCGTTTCTTGTGGCGAATCGCATCAATAATATTACCACGGACATCACGTTCGGTAGTACAGGTGATACCAATCGGTTTGTTATAAACGATATAAACACGATCAGATTTATTCTGCTCAACGGCATTGATGCGTTGTCCATCAACAACAACATTGTCACCTACTTGTACTTTTGTACCTAGTTCAGGCACTACACCATTAATTTTCACACGACGCTGTTCAATTAACTTATCCGCATGTCGGCGAGAGCAGAACCCAGAGTCACTGATATACTTATTAAGACGTTTTTCGTTACTTGTATCCACACTGTATTCCTATTGGGCATTTATGCAAATGGCATTATACCCAACTCCCTACTATGCGCTCCTATTTTTTTCAATTCGCCACAAAATCACCTTACAACTTGTACAAGCGTGGTAAAACTTTGTTTTATGAATATTCTCTTTCTCAGAGTTTAATGGCCGTTCAACGGTTTCTGTATTTCCACAATACTGGCAACACAACTCACCCTGCTCATTTTTTGTTTTTTTTACTTTTTGATATTCAGGTAATGTGGGCAGAGTCTCCCAATCACTTTTATCTGCAGGTCTGTTTTTTATCAGCACAAAATAGAGCACTGCCATAATGACAGCTAAAATCATATATTCGACCATGGGTTTCCTTGTAAGTGCACTCAATAGAGTAACTATCCTACCTTTATCTTTAAAAAATAGCTTGATTAACAATAAATTTTAGGAGGAAAAAGTCTCGTAGCAACACAAGACTTCCTTTTTGAATAACGGCACAGATTTGTGCAGTTATTCACGATGTAAAAAACCAGCTATTGAGCGGGCTCCTTTAATACCGTGCCCGGAGCGAGACTTGAACTCGCACGCCATTAATGTTGCACAGATTTAGAAGTTATTTTAGACACAAAAAAACCAACTAATATGTTGGCTTTTTGTTTTAATGTGGTGCCCGGAGCGAGACTTGAACTCGCACGCCATTAATGTTGCACAGGTTTGTGCAGTTATTTTGTAAGCGTCAGGGCAACCACACCTTCATCTAATTTCTGATCTCAGTTATGTTATTTTCAAGTCAAATAAAAGGAAATAACAATGAAAATAACGCGCAACGAAACACAATGGCAGACCCTAGTAAAAAATCAACAAACCAGTGGGTTAACTATTTCAGATTACTGTCAACAACATCACTTATCAACGTCTAGCTTCTACACTTTCAAGAAAAAACTAGGCCTAACATCCAACAGCTT
>NZ_ATUO01000051.1 GCF_000420245.1 Psychromonas hadalis ATCC BAA-638
ATTAGAAAGGCTATTTATACGACGAATGCGATAGAGTCACTGAACAGTGTTATTCGCAAAGCGATTAAGAATCGGAAGGTATTTCCAAGTGATGATTCTGCCAAGAAAGTCATTTACTTAGCGATCAGATCTGCATCAAAAAAATGGTCAAAACCGATTCACAACTGGAGAGCCGCTATGAATCGGTTTATAATTGAGTTTGAAGACCGTTTAAAGCGCCACCTGTAAAATGGTAATTACACAGAATTATTTACAGGGTCTTTAGGGCTGTTAAATTTTCTAAGTTTAACTCTACTGATTTATCATGTGCTTGTGTTTCCTCGTTCCATTTATTCACATGTAATGTATTCCCATCAACATAGTCTGCTAAATAACTACCATTATTGTCGGTTACGTAAACCGAATAACAGTCCACGGCTTCACCTTCAGGTCCGCTTCTTGGGATTGGGTTCATTTTGTCTTTATTTAAAGCTGTTTTAAGTTTGGCGATGAATAATTTGTTAAGTGACTTCACTCTAAAACCTTTAATAACTGTTTGATAATTCGTTATTTTAACAGTTAGTGAAATTTGTTTCTGTTAAGGCGAGTTTAATTACGAGTTGAAGATAGGTTACTAGTTGTGTGCTGAAGTACACAAACAGGTACACAAATTATAATCACTAAGATGGACTGATTATAATTTTTTATTAGCTAGATTCATTGAGTAGTTGCTTCCTGAGGTATGACCCATACTGGAAGCGGGTAGGTTGCTTGAGTCTGTGAGCGATTGCAGAGTTATTGTCAAACTCACGCGAATGATGGCGCGGCTTATCGGCTGACTACAACCATTTGAAAAACCGCTATCTAAGTGAATTAGGGAGCGTTTTTTTCATTTAATTGTTTTAAAAGTTGCTAAGCGATTGCAGAGTGTTTACCGACAAGAAGTGAATGACGATTCGCGACAGAACCTGATTTATACTAACTACAATAATAAACTGATCATATTCATTTTTGGGAAGTACAGCTTTAGCCCTAAGTTTTTAAAGCCGCACTAGGACGTAGGACTTCAGTCCAGCTTAGTTACCAAGGTGAAGCTGAAGCACTGACTCTTGTACACAAATATATTTTTTTAAAGTTAAAAACTAAAACCAAAAAATCACTGTATGCTCTGAAAAGCATTCATTGATTAGCTTCAATAGGCTCTGTTTAGTGTAATTTCTCATTGTTGGCGAGTCGACGATGAGGTAATGAAACTTGCTTCATTTTTGAAAAGAGCGATGCTTCTCAACAGTAAGAAAAAGTGCCGTTCCGAAGTGTTTTTTATCTTCTTAAATGCATGATTTCTTAACGCGCCACACTGGCATGAACAAAGGGAAGTAGTCCTAATCCCTTTTGTTAACGTGATGATCTTAAGGATGAAATAAAACCTAACCCTATTTAAGTAGAATTAAAATAAAGACTTTAATTCTTTTATGGTTGTTCCCTTTACGAAACTTTCAACGCAGAAGTGAGTTGTTTTAACCAGTATAATAGACTAGCTATTTACTGTAATTGGTCTAAGTTGCTATGCTCTAGAAAGACCATTGCACACTCATTACAAATATAATGGGCAGAATAAATCCTGCTTCCACACCCACATGTTCGTTGAAATTGTATTGTGCTGCATGGTAAATATAGGGTGCAAAGGCGACACCGGTATTCTCTTTGCTGGTGCGGTAAACACCTCCATCACCACAATTTTTAAAGGCATCAAAGAAAAATTCACCCGCATAAGAGTAAACCCCTTTAATCACTATCTTATTATTTACGTGATACCAATCTTTGCGCACACCTAATAACATGCAACGGTTCGCTTGGCTGTTTAAAAATGTACCCGCAAATAGACTATAGTCTGACTCTTTGCTAAATTTTCGTTCAATTGAAAAGTATTGATTACCGAAATATTGGTAAGAGTCAACATCATACGGGACGATATGAAACAGAAATGAACCCGTGTTCATTGAAAAAAGGGTGTTTAATTCAGCATAACTTTTGAAAGGAAGTAGGCTAAAAAGAAGCAATAGAGGGAGCCGAAAAGGCATAAATAAACCTTACTAAGAAAAATAGTAATTATAAGTTCTCTGGTGTTAATGTCTTTAGCCCTAGTGTGAAAATGAGATTATATACCACTATATTTTTATCACGTTAAAATCAGACTCTAATCGGGGTGTTGGTTGCGGATCTCCATGATCTCATCAAAGTATAACTCTGCCAGTTCAACCAGTTCTGGTTGAAATTTAATGCCACTTTCTGATTTAATAAATTCAAGTATTTTATCATTACTCCACGGCTCTTTATAACTGCGTTTTGAACCTAATGCGTCGATCACATCCACAATCGCCATAATACGTGCTTCAAGCGGAGTGTCTTTTCCTTTTAAACCATCTGGATAACCACTGCCATCCCAATTTTCATGATGGTGTCGTGCTAATGTTTTACCCAGTTGGGCGATAGGTAGCGATGAACGCGCTAACATTGCCCCCCCCGATTCCGCATGCTGTTTCATAATTTCCCATTCATCAGCATCTAATTTCCCGGGTTTGTGTAATATCCGCTCTGGTACCGTGATTTTCCCAATATCATGCAGTGGTGCTGCTGCTGTGATTGCATCAACAAAGACGGTTGGCATCTGTAATTTTTCAGCGATCAGGTGACAAAGTAGTGCGGTACGTTTTACATGCGCGCCTGTCTCTTTGCTGCGTGCTTCAATCGCATCACCAAGAATATACATTAACTCGCGTTGATTAGTTTCAGACTGTTGATGACGCACTAAGCTCTCTAAGACTAATGCCACATTGGTGGAAAATATTTCTGCTAAATTGGTTTGAAAACCCACAGGCGGGCTATCGAATTCAATATATAAAACGGCGCAAGCATCCTGTGATGTTTTATAGAAACTGATAAAATATTGGTCGGTAAACTCACTGTTTTTCTCAATAAATGCACTGTTTATTTTTGCTCTAATCTCTTCGTTTACATTATCAATGGTATCTGGAATTTGACCAAATTTACCGCTACAAGCGAGGTAAGTCTCTTCAATATGATTAAAAAGGTCAATCTCATGACGCACAATATAAACAGAAGAGCTATCAAGTCCCATTAATGAGAGAAGATTAGTGAGGGCCGCTGAAGCAAATTCAGATATTTTGTCTACTTTTAAGATGCTGGTGGAAGAAGCGATCAGTTTTTTAAACGCATCGAGGCTTTTGGCAATGGTAGTAATGTCACGATAACTGCGAATCGAGGAATAAACACAGGTGGTTAACTTACGTTGTGTTAACTCTGTTTTAGTTTTGTAATCATGAATGTCATAATGGCTAATCACGCTCTCTTCGGGGGCATTACCTGCTTGGCCGGTGCGTAAGATAAGACGAATGGTACTGTTTTTAAGGTCTTCGCGTATCCAGTTGATGAGATCCAGCCCAGCGTGTTCGCTCTCCATCACCACATCAATAAAACCCATGCAAAAGTCTATGTCAGAAGATAATAAAACTTTTGCTTCTTGGGCGGAGTAAGCGGAATGTAACGCGAGTTTCCTGTCTAAAATAACACTATTTCTTAATACTAAGCGGGTGACATCATGCACTGCAGGTTCGTCATCTACAATCAGAATATTCCATACTTTTTCATTACTATTCAAGTGCGTTGTTACTTGAATTTCACTTTCATCTTCTTCTTGAAATAAAAACTGAGACATACTTTTAGACCTGCTTCATGGTATATCTTAATATTTTGGCACAAAATAGAGTATTTGCATGTTCGAGAGGTATTAATCATCGAATATTGCTCACATATTTTGTATATCTTGTCATGACTTAGAAATTACAGGATATACTTTTTAAAAAGGGGAGTGTGTGTGAGTAGTAAAGCAGATGAAAAATATAGTTATTTAAATAAGATAGCGTGTGAAACAGAGGTACACCTACAAATTATTACCCCTACACAACCAGTACGTTTAAAAACGCGTTTAATTGGTGTAGATGCAAATATGTCGGTGATTGTTGCAATGGGCAGTGATGGTGAATGGATCTCTGCAAAGCAGTATATACGTGAAGGTCAAAAAGTGATTGTGCGTTTAATCAGTACCGACCAACCCGATGCGAACCTTATTGCTTTTCAAACACATATACAAAAGTTAATGAGTATTGCTGGACGTTGGTTAGTGCTTGATTACCCTAAAGCGGTGCAACAACTTTCATTACGCCAACACTTGCGCGTACCTGTGTATATCGAAGCTAAACTATTACACCCAGAAACGAAAAAAATATCTTCAAGTGGTTTTTTGAGTGACCTATCTTTGCATGGTGGTGCCTTTATTGGCGAATCAATAAAACAGGCATCTTTAGATAAAAAATACATTTTACAGGTATTGGTTGAAGGTGAAAAAAAGTCGATTGTTATCACTATAAAAAATAGAAAACGTGCAGGTGAAAAAGGCAGTTCAGTACAATACGGGTTAATTATAGAGGCAGATGAAAAACTGTCTAAACAGTTTGTTGAACCACTACTGGTGAGCAGCTTATTAAACTAATCGAAGCACAGGAGATTTAAGAGCTTTCATCTTAATTTAAAATAAAAGGGGGGCATATGAGAACGTATCTATCCATTATTTTATTTTTACTGTTGTCTGCAACGGCACAAGCAGACGATCATCGTTTTATTAGCCTCTCATTTGAAAATGATGTTTTTTTCAAAGATGATGGTTTGTATAGTAACGGCCTTTTTTTAACGTGGGGTTACAATCAAGTTGACGCTTTAAATGATAAAATCCTGCCCAGTTGGATCACTTATTTAGCACAACAAACTCACATTACCTTCGCAAATAACAAACAATATGCTATCGGTTATAGTTTGGGTCAAGCATTACAAACTGCGATTGATATTGAAGTGGAAACACTGGTTGAAGAGGACGCCCCCTATGTCGGCCTGCTTGCATGGCAAGTGAAACTGTTAGCTTATGATCAATTTATGAATGACGAAGTCGGTCTGATTTTAGGTGCAGTAGGGCCCGTGGCGGGCGGTGAGTTTGTACAATCTTTTGTGCATGGCTTAACTGGTGCGAAACAACCTCAAGGGTGGGATCAGCAGATTAATAATGAGTTTGTATTTCGCGTACAAGCAAGGCGTACATGGCGACTTTATGAAACCCATCTTTTTAATGCTGAGTTTGATTTTTTAACGGGTGTGGATGGTGGTTTAGGTAATTTGCGCAGTGATGTTGCTGCCGGGATCGGTTTTCGAGTCGGGCAGAAGTTACGGGATAATTTTATATCATCAACGGTTTTTCCAGTGCAAAAATTCAATGGCTTGAATTATACGCTGCATGGCTGGTATCTTTTTTTTAATGTGTCCACGGTTTATGTCCTTAACGATATTTTTATCAATGGTAATACTTTCCACGATAGCCACAGTGTTGAACTAATTCACCTACAAGTCGCTTACTCTGCGGGTATCATGGTTAATATCTATGATTTTTCTGTCTTATATACTCTGTTACATATTTCCGATGAATACGAGGGGCAAGCGGAAGCCTCTCGTTTTGGATCTATTGCGCTCACCTATCACTTTTAGTTTGTAACTACTCAGTACACCTTAAAATTTGAGGCTTTTTTATAAAAATAGACAGTAAATGTTCAGAGTTTATGCTTAGTTCAAGGCGAAAAAGCGCAGTTTAGTCGTTTAAATGAGCATTTTTCAACACGGTTATCGACAGATAACTGAAGTTTTAATTTGCACGCGCCTTAAATGGCAACGGCCTGAGTAGTTACTTTAGTTTTTAATAACCCAAGCTTAATGCGGAAGGGGTGCGAGGATCAGATGCGCCATAAACGCCACTTTCATTACGCAGTATGGTTTGTGTACTGCCCATGGTGGCTTGCATTTTTAGCTTGTGTCCCTTTGCTTTTAATCGCATCAGGGTATCTGGACTTATTCCCTGTTCATAGCGAATATAATCGGGTAACCATTGATGATGAATACGCGGGACTGCGGTTGCCTGTGCGATATTCATTTTATGGTCAATTACATTTAAAATGATCTGTAGTGTGGTGGTGATAATACGCGCGCCACCCGGTGTACCTGTCACTAAGTAGGGCTGATTATCTTTGAGTAGAATCGTTGGACTCATGGAACTCAGCGGCCGTTTGTTTGGCTGTATCGCATTGGCTTCTCCACCAATTAAACCATACCCGTTAGGGGTTCCTGGTTTGGCTGAAAAATCATCCATCTCATTGTTAAGTAAAATGCCCGTCCCCTTAGCGACAAGCCCTGTTCCATAACTAAAATTAAGCGTATAAGTATTAGAAACGGCATTTCCCCACTTATCAACAATACTAAAATGAGTGGTTTCATTGCTCTCGTAGGGGGCTATTTTTCCTGCACTGATGTCTAGGCTATCACTGGCCTTATCGGGGTTAATCTGTGCCACTAATTTTTTAGCGTAACTTTTTGATGTTAATGTTTTAATGGGGATATTAACAAAATCGCTGTCGCCTAAATAGGTGGCTCGATCAGCATAAATACGGCGCATGCTCTCGCTCATCAAATGAATCGTTTGTGCACTGTTAAAACCGTATTCTGCCAGCGGATAGTTTTCTAGCATGTTTAGCAGTTGTACAATATGAATACCACCCGAAGAGGGCGGTGGCATGGATAAAACCTGATAACCTCGATAGTCGCCTTTAATGGCTTCTCGCTCAATGGCTTGGTAATTTTTCATATCATCAAGGGTGATCAAACCACCCGCTTGTTGTACTGACTGAACGATTTTTTTGGCTATTTCACCTTGATAAAATGCTTTTTCTCCCTGTTCACTGATCGCTTTTAAGCTATTCGCTAAATCTAGCTGTTTTAAAGACTCTCCCACTTGGTAGTTTTTACCCTTTTCTTTGTAAAAGATGGTTTGACTGCTAGGCCACTTACTTAAACGGGGTTGAGCATTGTTTAATGAGTTGGCTAAATCAGGACTTACAATAATGCCTTCTGTTGCTAGTTTAAGTGCGGGTGCGATCAATTTTTCACGACTCAATGTGCCATATTTTTTGCGTGCTAGCTCCAGTCCCATCACTGTGCCAGGTATTCCTACTGCAAGGCCATGGTAACGTGAAAGCTGTTTTTGTACCTTGCCCTCTTTCGTTAAATACATATCTCGAAAAGCTTTTGCAGGCGCTTTCTCTCGGTAATCAATGGCAATCGATTTTTGATCTTTATTGAGGTAGATAAGCATAAAACCACCGCCGCCTAAATTGCCCGCGCGGGGCAGTGTCACGGCAAGCGCATAACCCACTGCAACGGCTGCATCAACGGCATTGCCTCCCTGTTTCAAAATGTCCAATCCAATCTGTGTGGCTAACGCCTCTTGTGTGGAAACCATTGCCTGTTTTGCCCAAACTGGATGGTGAATGGACATATTACTGTAAATAGCAGTTTGTTTAGGGGCCGGTGGTGACGTGGCATGAAGATATGGGGAAACAAACAGGCAGAGCAATAAAACTGATTTGGTTAAATACATAATAAAGTCCCTATCTATAAAGTTGATGTTGTTGAATATAGTGGTAAACAGAGCTTGGTAGTAAATTTTCTACACTTTTATGATGTTTAATATTAAAGCGAATTTGTGTTGATGAAATATCAACTTGTGTGGTTGGCTGGAAAAAAATTTTACCTGATAATTGTGCGTGCAAATCATTTACACAATCGGTTTGACGTTTGTTGAGCAACGTTTGTATCTTTTTACTAAACTCACCTTTCCAGCCCGGGCGAGCACAGATGATAAGGTGGCAATAATTAATAATATCTTGCCACTCAAACCAACTATCAAAATGAATCAGCGAGTCCATTCCCATCATAAAGCAGATGGGGGTAGTGGGGTGCTCTGTGCGGATCTCTTTTAATGTTTCGATGGTATAACTGGCGCTATGGCGATTTAACTCGCGTTGGTCAATTTGCAACTGAGCGTGACGCTGTATTGCGAGGCTAACCATTTCACAGCGTTGGGCTGCGCTGCAATGACTGCCTGCTTTATGTGGCGCAATATGGTTGGGCATCAAAAAAAGTTGTTTTAAGTTCAATTTTTGCGCCACTTCAATGGCGGGTAAAAGGTGCCCATGATGAATGGGATCAAAACTGCCCCCTAAAAAACCGATCGCTTGTTTCACTGATTAATCTCTTTGTTTAAAAAAGTTTATTGCCCCATCCTAGCTTGTTTTGTAATACATGGAAGTAGTTATAATTTTCGGGGTGCACCAATTTGAGTTGATGTGCTGTTTTGCGGATGATCACTTCATCACCCGGCAATACAGAAAGGTTTACGTGGCTATCACAACTTATTTGCATCTCACTTTGATTACTTTGTGCTATTTTTAAGCGCACAACGCTATTGGCATCAATAACAATAGGACGGCTATTGAGGGTGTGCGGAAACATCGGTAATAAACAGATAGCATCTAAATTTGGCGTTAAGATAGGTCCTCCACCAGAAAGATTATAAGCAGTTGAGCCCGTTGGCGTAGAGATAATCAAGCCATCTGCACGTTGATTAAGCATAAAGTCATCATCGACATATACTTCAAACTCTATCATATGTGCAATTTTGTCTGGGTGTAAAACCACCTCATTGACGGCGGTATTGCTGCTTTTTATATGGCCGTGACTGTGTATTTGTGTTTCTAATAAAAAACGTTTTTCTACCAGATAATGACCCGCTAATACTTTACTGAGCGGTGCTTTAAAATTATCGGGGTCAAGATCCGTTAAAAACCCTAAATTACCTCGATTCACGCCAATCACGGCGATATCAAAGCGCGAAAGTACGCGTGCAGCCCCTAACATATAACCATCACCACCAATCACAATGGCTAAATCACAACGCTTGCCAATGCCGACTAAATCATCACTTTGAATATTGTTAATGGAGAGTTCACTGGCAACACGCAGGTCGACGATAACAGCGAGTCCTTTTTTTTGTAAAAAATCATACAGTGATTGTAAGGTCTGTTTTGCACCTGCATGTTGTGGCTTGGCAATTAAACCAATGGTTTTAAATTCACTGAAATCAGCCTGTTGAGTGCTCATAAAATACCAATTGAATAAGAAGTGAGAGAATTAATAGTATAACTTGTTTAAATGATTTTATTAACACACTTGAAACTATTGTATGAATCCCCATAATAGCCTTATAAAAATTTGAATTTGTACCTAGTTAGGATTAAAAAATGAGCGAAGAGCAAAAAGTAAGTGTTGAAGAAGCGATTGAAGCAGTATTAGCTGAAGAGACAGAAACACCTGATGTGGCGGTTGAAGGGGAGCTTGTTGAACCTGAAGAGGCTGAAAAGGCTGAAGAAAAAGCTGAAGAAACTGAGCAAACAGAAAAAGAAGTTAATATGATCGAAGTGCTCGGTAAAAAATTGGCGTTGGCAGAAGAGGACGTGAAAGTACAAAAAGATTTAGTCGTGCGCGCCAAAGCACACGCTCAAAATGAGATCCGTAAAGCGGGTATTGATGCAGAAAACAGAGTGAAACGCACATTAAAACGTTTTACAGAAGCGTTGTTACCTGTCGCAGACTCGTTAGAGATGGCCATTAGCCATATTGATAAAGACAATGAAGCACTGGCTAAAATGGCGGAAGGGGTTGAGTTAACATTGAAGTCGATGATTGATTCATTCTCAAAAGTGGGTATTGTGCAAATCAACCCTGTTGGTGAGCAGGCTAACCCTGAGAAACATCAAATCGTCAGCCAACAACAAGTTGAAGGCAAAGCCGCTAATGAGATTGTGGTGGTTATGCAAAAAGGCTACGAGTATAACGGTGTGGTTATTCGCCCTGCGATGGTGATGGTTGCTTCTGCATAGTCTTTCACAACTCAGCCGTTGTCATTTAGGCATAGCGATGAAGTACATCCATGCACTTCATCGTTATGCGACTGGCTAAAGCCGGGTCCCGAGCTATTTGTCTGCGTTGAAAGTGCTCATTGGGTAAACCCAACTCCGCGCTTTCGCCTTGAACTTTACCTAAATGATTTAGTGCTGAATTGCTCATTGGTGTAGTAGCGCACTGTATTTCAATTAAAAGGCACTTTCGAGTGCCTTTTTTTATTTTAAAATAAATTAAATTTTTTTATCACTTTCCCTTGAAAGTAAAAAATCCTCCCTCATATAGTAAATATCAAAACGACAATGGTTTTAAGTTAAACCAGTGGTCACTAACCAAACAAATAAAACGATAATAAGTTGGAGAAGTAAAATGGGTAAAATAATCGGTATTGATTTAGGTACAACCAATTCATGTGTTTCTGTATTAGACGGTGATGTTGCTAAAATCATTGAAAACTCAGAGGGTGAGCGTACCACTCCTTCAATTATCGCTTACACAGATGGCGAAACGTTAGTGGGCCAACCTGCTAAACGTCAGGCAGTAACAAATCCAACGAATACATTATACGCAATCAAGCGTTTAATCGGTCGCCGTTTTGAAGATGAAGAAACACAGCGCGATCTTAAAATCATGCCTTACAAAATTGTTAAAGCTGACAATGGTGATGCATGGGTTGAAGCACGTGGTGAAAAAATGGCACCACCACAAATTTCTGCTGAAGTATTAAAGAAAATGAAAAAAACAGCAGAAGATTACTTAGGTGAGAAAGTATCTGGCGCAGTAATTACTGTCCCTGCTTACTTTAATGACGCACAACGTCAAGCAACAAAAGATGCGGGGCGTATCGCAGGTCTTGATGTTAAACGTATCATCAATGAGCCAACAGCTGCTGCATTTGCATACGGTGTTAATACCGCAAAAGGCGACAGTGTTGTTGCTGTCTATGACTTAGGTGGTGGTACTTTTGATATCTCAATCATCGAAATTGATGAAGTAGATGGAGAGAAAACATTTGAAGTATTAGCAACAAACGGTGATACCCATTTAGGTGGTGAAGATTTTGATAATCGTCTAATCAATTTTGTTGTTGATCAGTTCAAAAAAGAGCAAAACTTTGATTTAACCAACGATCCGCTTGCAATGCAACGCGTTAAAGAAGCTGCTGAAAAAGCAAAAATCGAGCTTTCTTCAACACAACAAACTGACATTAACCTGCCTTACATCACAGCAGATGCAACAGGTCCTAAACACTTAAACGTTAAAATTACCCGTGCTAAATTAGAGTCTCTTGTTGAAGATATGGTTAAAGCAACACTTGAGCCACTACGTATTGCACTTAAAGATGCTGACTTAAGCGTGGGTGAAATTGACGATGTAATTTTGGTCGGTGGTCAAACACGTATGCCAATGGTACAAAAAGCAGTTGCTGATTTCTTTGGTAAAGAAGCGCGTAAAGATGTTAACCCTGATGAAGCGGTTGCAATGGGCGCTGCGATTCAAGGTGCGGTACTTTCTGGTGAAAAAACTGACGTTCTTCTTTTAGATGTAACGCCACTGTCGATGGGTATCGAAACAATGGGTGGTGTGATGACTAAAGTTATCGAGAAAAATACCACTATCCCAACAAAACAGGCGCAAACGTTCTCAACCGCTGAAGATAATCAAAGTGCAGTAACGATTCACATCTTACAAGGTGAGCGTAAACGTGCTGCTGATAACAACTCGTTAGGTCAGTTTAATCTTGAAGGTATCCGTGCTGCAAGCCGTGGTGCGCCACAAATTGAAGTGACGTTTGATATGGATGCTGATGGTATTTTACATGTCTCTGCAAAAGACAAAGATACTAACCAAGAGCAAAAAATCACCATCAAATCTAGCTCTGGTTTAAGTGATGATGAGATTGAAAAAATGGTGCAAGATGCAGAAGCAAATGCTGAAGCGGATAAAGCCTTTGAAGAAGTTGTTGCTGTGCGTAACCAAGCGGATGCAATGGTTCATTCAACCAAAAAACAGATTGAAGAAGCGGGTGATGCGTTAGCCTCTGACGAAAAAGAAAAAATCGAAACCGCAATTAAAGAGCTTGAAGAAGCGTCTAAAGGTGAAGATAAAGAAGCGATTGAAGCGAAAACAACAGCACTTGCTGAAGCATCACAAAAACTATCTGAAATTGCTCAGCAAAAAGCACAAGCGACAGAAGCAGACGGTGAGAAGCCAGAAGCACAAGCTAAGCAAGATGATGATATTGTTGATGCTGAGTTTGAAGAAGTGAAAGAAGATGATAAAAAATAATTAACTTGCCTTTATCTAGGTAGGTTTATTATTTAAAGAATGACGCGGGTTATAGAGATCTCTATAATCCGCGTTATTGTTTGGTATATACCTTGGTCGTTGCCATTTAAGCTTACTACAGCGTTGGAAAATCCTCACAAATTCATCTGGAATGAATTTGAACATCTGTAAGATGGCCCGTAGGGCGTAGTACAGGATGTACGGAGTATTTAAACTATTAAACTGCGCTTTTTCGCCTTGTAGTAAACATAAATGGCTTAGTCCAACGCATCTACTGCTATTTATATAGAAATTTGAGAACTAAAAATGTCAAAACGTGATTGTTATGAAGTACTTGGTGTGAGTCGTAGTGCAACGGGAAAAGAGGTTAAAAAGGCCTATAAACGCCTTGCAATGAAATTTCATCCAGATAGAACTAAAGGTGATGTTGCACTTGAAGAAAAATTCAAGGAAGTAAAAGAAGCTTACGAAATTCTTAATGATCCCAATAAAAAAGCAGCATTTGATCAATATGGTCACGAAGGTGTTAATCAGCAAGGCCAAGGTGGTTTTGGTAGTGGCGGTTTCGGCGGTGGTGGTTTTGATGATGTTTTTGGTGATATTTTTGGTGGTGGTGGTCGTGGCGGTGCACAACGTGCGCAACAGGGATCTGATCTTCGTTACAATATGGAACTCACGCTTGAAGAAGCGGTAAAGGGTGTCTCAAAAGAGATTGATATTCCAACACTGGTTCATTGTGAACAGTGTAATGGCTCGGGTGCTAAAAAAGGCACTGAGGCTAAAACGTGTGGCACTTGTCATGGTCAAGGCCAAGTACAGATGCGTCAAGGTTTCTTTGCAGTAAACCAAACCTGTCCTACTTGTCGTGGTAAAGGTAAAATTATTGTTGATCCTTGCCATAAGTGTCATGGTGAAGGTCGTTACGAAAATAGCAAAACACTGAATGTTAAAATCCCCGCAGGTGTTGATACGGGCGATCGTATTCGTTTAAGTGGTGAAGGTGAAGCCGGTGAGCATGGCGCGCCAGCGGGTGACTTGTATGTACAGATGAACGTACGTGAACACGATGTCTTTGTACGTGACGGTAATAACCTTTACTGTGAAGTGCCGATTAGTTTCACAGAAGCCGCCCTTGGTGGTGAGATTGAAGTGCCGACTTTAGATGGACGCGTGAAACTTAAAATTTCCGCAGAAACGCAAACGGGTCGCATGTACCGTATGCGTAATAAAGGCGTTAAATCAGTACGCAGTCACAGCACGGGTGATTTGATGTGCAAAGTGATTGTGGAAACACCGGTGAAGTTATCATCGAAGCAACGCGAAATGTTAAAAGAGTTTGAAAAAAGTTGTTCATCAAGCCCTAAAAAACATAAACCAAAATCAGATGGTTTTTTAAATAATATAAAAAACTTTTTTGATGACCTGAGTAAATAATAATAATTTGTTATTTCTTGAAAATACCATCCTTGTGATGGTATTTTTTTAGCGATAAAAGAGAAATAGATGAAACATTTAGTCATTGGTGGTGTACGTAGTGGTAAAAGTGATTTTTCAGAAAAGTTACTCGGTAGTTGGTTAGCTGAATCTTCTCAAGAGCATGCACTCTATATCGCCACTAGCCTTGCTATTGGTGAAGAGACAAAAAGTCGTATTGCACGTCATCAACTGCATCGTGACAGTAAAATTGTCACCTGTGAATTAGATTATCAAAGCAAAACATTACACTATTTTCTGGAAAAATATGATGCGCCTAAGCAACTTATTTTAATTGAATGTTTATCGACATGGGTGGGTTGGTATTTGTCACAAGACAAATCATTGAAACAGTCTGTGATTGAGTATGAACACGTTAAGCATCAATTTATTGAGCAACTAAGGTCACTACAAGCTAAAGTCATTATTGTGACGGGGGAAGTGGGCTGTGGGTTAATTGGTGATAGCAAATTAATGCGTACATATGCGGACAAATTGGGGGAGCTTAATCAGCAAGTTGCTTCTCTGTGTGATAATGTCACTGTTGTTACTGCGGGTATTGCACAACACATTAAATAAAAGGAATTTTTATGAAAGCAAAATTAATATTATTAACGGTTAGCCTCTTGAGCGCATCATTGTTAGTGGGTTGTGCTAAAAGTCCCTCTGGTCGGCAGCAGTTAACCCTTTTTTCAAACTCTGAAATGAAGCAATTAGGCACACAATCTTTTGAGCAAATGAAAAAAGAGATACCGCTTTCTCGCGATAAAAAATTGAATCAATATGTGCAATGTGTTGCAACGCATATCACAGCACAAGTAGAAAAGGGTTATGCGATAAAAACATGGGAAGTGGTTGTGTTTGATAGTGATCAGGTAAATGCATTTGCCCTTCCGGGAGGAAAAATAGGGGTTTATCGTGGTTTATTAAATGTTGCAACCACCCAAGATCAATTAGCCTCTGTGATTGGTCATGAAGTTGCCCATGTATTATCTGAACATGGCAATGAGCGTATGAGTCATGCACAACTGGCAAACGCTGGACTTGCGGTGGCTGACGTTTTTAGTAAAGAATCGGAATATGGCGGTGTTGCGATGAGCGCGTTAGGATTAGGTGTACAATATGGTGTATTACTGCCATTTAGTCGTACTCATGAATCTGAAGCGGATCTATTCGGCTTGGCGTTAATGGCAAAAGCAGGTTTTGATCCTCGTGCCGCGGTGCAGTTATGGAAAAATATGGCCAAAGCCTCAAGTGGTGAAAACCCTGCAGAGATACTTTCAACTCATCCTTCCCATAAAACACGTATTGACGATCTAAATGCGGCCATGCCAACGGCTTTAAAACTACAAAAGCAGGCGAACAGTCGACCTCATTGTAAATAAATATAATTAATCACCTTTTTACTATTTAAAAGAGGGGTCACTGTCCCCATCTATTTTCAATCCAACCATTAAAATAAAAGAGATAAAAATGTCTGAATTATTATTAAACACACAAGAATTACAAGCAAGTTACGGTATTGGTCTACAAATGGGTGAACAACTTAAAGCACAACCTTTTGACGGTTTAGAAATTGCTAATGTGGCAGCTGGTATTGCAGACGCATTCGCAGGTGCAGAGAGCAAAGTTTCTCAACAAGAGTTACAAGAAGCATTTCAACTGATCTCTGCAAAAATGAAAGCAACTGCCGATGAGCAAGCAAAACTATTAGGCGCTGCCGGTGCTGAATTTTTAGCTGAAAACGCTAAAAAAGAGGGTGTTAAGGTCACTGATTCTGGTCTTCATTTTGAAGTTATCACTGAAGGTACGGGTGAAAAACCAACGGCTGAATCTACAGTAAGCGTTCATTATCACGGTACATTGGTTGATGGAACTGTATTTGATAGCTCTGTTGAACGTGGTGAACCTGCTGAGTTTCCAGTGGGCGGTGTTATCGCTGGTTGGACTGAAGCATTACAACTTATGCCTGTAGGTTCAAAATATAAACTCACTATTCCTGCTGATCTTGCTTACGGTGAGCGTGGCGCAGGTGCTTCAATTGGCCCACATTCAACGTTAGTATTTGAAGTTGAATTATTAGCAATTAAGTAATTGTAATAAAGCATAACCAAAAACCTCTCAGTGATTAATCACTGAGAGGTTTTTTATGTCTGATAGAAAGTGCTACTGATCAGTGCGAGTGTTAACCAATTATCGCTACTATTTTCAACTTTAACCGCTATTTCTAGATCCGCACATTGTAGTAATAATTGCTCTAATTTTTCACTGTTTAAGCGTGTTAAAACCTCTGTTATCAATGCTTGTTTACTTGCCCACAGCTTAGGTTGATGTTGATTAAGTAGCTGTGGTAATAGCGTGTGCTTTGATTGATAACTTAGCTTAAGCAACTTCTGAATTTCACTGCCTAATGTTGCACTTAATAACAGTAATTCTGTGCCTTCGGCTTGTAGTTGCTGATAGATCCGTTGGCTACGATTTTTATCACCCGCTAATAAGCTATCTACCCATTGAAAGAGTGAGAAGTGGTTATGGGTGGTGATCGATTGTTCAACTTGGTGTAAATTCAGTGTTTGTTTTGGGTAGAGCAGGGCAAGTTTCTCAAACTCCTGCTTAGCCGCTAACAGGTTGCCCTCGAAGTGGATACAAAGAAAATCAACCACCTCTTTGTTTGCTTGTAACTCCAGCACTTTTAAACGCTGAAAAACCCACTGTGGAAAACGTTGCGTTGTCGGTGCATTCGTCGTTACAAATAGCCCTTGCTTTTCTAGTGTTTTAAACCAAACCCCGTTCATCTGCTGACTATTAAGTTTCGGCCCTTGCAACAGCAATAATATATCTGCGTTTAATAGTGGTGTTATTTCACGTAAAAAAGCAGTGTTCTCTTTACTGGTTTTACTCAGTGTCAGGTGCAGTATCTTTTTCTCAGAGAACAGAGAGAGGCTTTGTAGGTGCGCGTAAATCTCATCTTTATCAAAGTTTCCATCAAGGCTAAAGCTAAATCTTTCAAGGTAACCCTGTGTTTCTGCAACTTTCTGTATCAGATCTTGTGCTTCGAGTGTCAGTAATGCTTCATCGCCAAAAAGAAGGATACAGTTAGGCAGTTGCTGCTTGATGTGTTGCATTAGTTGTTCTGGGTAGATGCGCATGTTAATTATTTATCTTTTTCACTTTCTTCATTATCAACGGCAATACGATTACTTCTTTTGTTTTCTAAACTGAGCATGGTATTAATAATATGATCGGCTGCAATAACACGTAACTCTTTGGTTAATAACTCTGCTTCACGCGATTTTGCCAGTGCTTGAGCAGGGTTATCTAAGAAGTCTCGGTATAAGTTCACGGTAAAATGTTGTGCTTCATAACCGGGGCTTTGAATCGAGTAACTGAGGTTATAACCTAATTCTTGCTCTGCATTTTGAGCGTTAACATAAAGCGAGATAGTACGTGAGGTACGTCGTTCACCATTAATTTTTAAGATGGCGATAGCATCAGAAGGCTCATTAACGATCTCAATACCGGCACCACGTAAACGTAGTTTAACCAGTCGTGTTAAATCACTATTTGGTGGGCTTTGCAATAGGATTTGTGGATATTTCTCCACTAAACCATCGTTGTGTTTTAAGTGGAAACCACAGCCTGTTACTAATAACAATGCTGAAATTAAAAAGAGGGTTTTAAAAGCGTTAAACAGACGTTGCATAATTAGCCTTTTAAAAAAGAGGGAAATATAAAAGAGAAGGCTGAAAGGTTAGAAACCTCCCGCCTTTCAGCTTTTTTATTTTAGTTTGCAACCATTTAGTTAGCAACAATGTTCAGTAGCTTACCCGGTATATAGATAATTTTACGTACCGTTTTACCATCAGTAAATTTAATGACATTTTCATCCGCTAAACCTAATGCTTCAACGGTTTCTTTTGTTGCGTCCGCTGCGACAGTGAGTTTACTGCGTAGTTTGCCGTTTACTTGCACAACAATGAGCTTTGAATCTTCAACTAATGCACTTTCATCAACGATTGGCCAAGGCGCTGTTAAGATATCACCTTGCTCACCTAATGCTTCAAATAACTCTGCACAGATATGTGGCGTAATAGGGGATAATAGTTTAACCACGGCAACCAGTGCTTCTTGTAAAATGGCTCGATCTTGAGGCGCTGCTGTTGGTGCTTTAGTCAGCTTGTTCATCAACTCCATTACCGAAGCAATAGCGGTGTTAAAGGTTTGACGGCGACCTAAATCATCGGTTACTTTTTTGATGGTTTTATGCAGTTCACGGCGCAGTGTTTTTTGTTTGTCGTTATGTGATTTAATCTCTAAATCTACAACTTCACCCGCGTTTACATGCTCATTTGCAATTTTCCATAAACGCTTAAGGAAACGCAGTGAACCTTCAAGTGCAGAATCAGACCATTCTAACGTTTGCTCAGCAGGGGCTGCAAACATCATAAATAAACGCACACTGTCTGCGCCATACTTATCAATCATCTGTTGTGGGTCAACACCATTATTTTTCGATTTAGACATTTTACACATGCCATCAAAAACAAGTACTTGGCCATTGGCCATTTTAGCGCTGAGTACTTTACCTTTTTCATCGGTTTCAGTGATTGCATCGACAGGAGCAACCCAGATTTTGCCACCTTTCTCATCTTCATAATAAAAAGCGTCTGCTAATACCATGCCTTGAGTAAGCAATTTCTTGTACGGTTCATCACAATCTACTAAACCAAAGTCACGTAGTAGCTTGTGGAAGAAACGCGAGTACAAAAGATGTAAAATAGCGTGTTCGATGCCACCAATATATTGGTCAACAGGCAACCAATAGTTCGCTTTAGCTGGGTCTAACATCTTGTCATCACTTTGTGGAGAACAATAACGTGCGTAGTACCAGCTCGATTCCATAAAGGTATCAAAGGTATCTGTTTCGTGCAGTGCAGGTTGACCTTTATAAGTGGTTTTTGCCCACTCAAGATCTGCTTTAATCGGTGATGTAATGCCATTCATTTTAACATTTTCAGGCAAAATTACAGGGAGTTGGTCTTCAGGTACAGCCACCACCGTACCATCTTCAAGGGTTAATGTTGGAATCGGTGCGCCCCAGTAACGTTGACGAGAAACACCCCAGTCACGCAGACGGAAGTTAACTTTACGTTGACCTTTGTTGTCGTTCACTAATTTTTCTTCAAGCGCATTAAATGCCGCGTCAAAATCTAAACCGTCAAAAGAAGCAGAGTCAAAACAGATGCCTTTTTCTGTGTAAGCTTTCTCGCTCACATCAACATCGGCATCAACAGGTTTAATCACGGCTTTAATGTCTAAAGCGTACTTTTTAGCAAATTCATAATCACGTTGGTCATGCGCAGGAACAGACATCACCGCACCCGAACCGTAATTCATTAATACGAAGTTTGCTGTCCATACTGGCACTTCTTCACCCGTAATAGGGTGAATCGCTTTAACGCCCGTATCAACACCTTCTTTTGGCATTGTTGCAAGTTCAGCTTCAACCAGTTTTTGGTTTTTGCATTTGTCACAAAAAGTAGCCAGTGTTGCATTGTTTTTTGCCGCTTCAAGTGCAATCGGATGCTGTGCTGCAACCGCAATATAAGTCACCCCCATTACGGTGTCTGGACGTGTTGTGTAGACAGACACTGTTTCATCAGAGCCCACTATGTTAAAGTCCATTTCGATGCCTTCTGAGCGACCGATCCAGTTACGTTGCATGGTGCGAACTTGCTCTGGCCATTCATCTAACTGGTCTAAATCATCTAATAGCTCTTGTGCATAGGCGGTGATTTTAATAAACCATTGTGGGATCTGCTTTTGTTCAACTATTGCACCAGAGCGCCATCCACGACCATCAATAACTTGTTCATTGGCAAGAACAGTTTGGTCAACAGGATCCCAGTTAACGGTTGCCATTTTTTTGTAAACTAAGTCTTTTTCAAGCAATTTAGTAAAGAACCACTGTTCCCAGCGATAGTATTCAGGTTGACAGGTTGCCAATTCACGGCTCCAATCGTAACCAAAACCGAGCTGTTTTAATTGCTTCTTCATATAAGCAATATTTTCGTAGGTCCAACCCGCAGGTGCTGTTTTATTCTTAATGGCTGCATTTTCAGCGGGTAGGCCAAATGCGTCCCAACCCATTGGTTGCATCACATTTTTCCCTTGCATGCGTTGGTAACGTGAAACAACATCACCAATGGTGTAGTTACGCACGTGACCCATATGCAGTTTTCCACTTGGGTAGGGGAACATTGATAGGCAGTAATATTTTTCTTTTGATGGATCTTCTGTCGCTTTAAATGATTGGTTGTCATCCCAGTTTTTTTGGAATTTAGCTTCAATCTCTTTTGGGTTATATAACTCTTGCATTTTAATTCTGCCTAGCAATGATAAATGGATATATAGCCATGATACTTCAAGATGCAAAGTCAGCAAGGAAAATCGTGCCAGGATGCTATGCATAAAATTGAAGCCAAGTCGTTCTAAGTCGAGATTTTATAACAACGCAGATGGGTGCGAGTTACCTTGCCCTTCGGGGTGCAACCTCGACAACCAACCCAGCGTTGCAACAATTACAAAGGGAATAACCATTCGTTCATGTTGCGCCTTGCTCTGATTACCGAGCTTGTGCCTGACTGAGGTAACATGGGTATAAAGTAAGGCGCTAGGATACAGGAGCAAAGACGGTGCAACAATATTTATGCGCAAGAAGTGTTGTTTTTATTAGTGCAAAAAAAAAGTACCCGCTATTTGCTGGTACTTTTTGTGGATGAGTGACGAGATTCGTTTAGAATTTAAATCGGTTAATTTTATTACTCACATCATTGGTGTAACCAAAAACACGGGAACTCTCTTGTTGTGCAAGATGAGCGCCTTGCCCAATTTCCTGTGCAGCATCATTAATTGCCACAATACTGCGGTTAACTTCTTCGGTAACCGCTGCTTGTTCTTCTGCTGCACTGGCGATTTGGTGAGCCATATCTTGTATTTTACCACTTTGCACGCTGACCTCATCCAATGCTTGAACCGCTTCTTTCGCATGAGACATACATTTATCACTGAGCTCTATGTTATGTAGCATGGTTTTTACGGCTTGTTTACTATTGGTACGCAAACCAGTGATCATTTGTTGAATTTCATCTGTTGATGCTGCTGTTTTAGTGGCTAAATTACGTACTTCATCGGCAACCACGGCAAAGCCTCGGCCTTGCTCACCAGCACGTGCTGCTTCAATCGCTGCATTTAACGCTAATAAATTAGTTTGTTCGGAAATGCTATGAATCACTTCTAAAATACTACCGATACCATCCGTTTGTTTTTCAAGCTCTTCAATGATGCGTGTGGCTTCGAGTACATTATTAGTAAGATCTTGTAATCCGGCTGCGTTTGCAGAAACAACGGTTTGTCCTTGATCAACCGATTGTTGTGTCAATGAAACTGCCTGTGCTGTTTCTTGAGCATTTTCAGAAACACTGTGTGCTGTTGATGCCATTTCAGTAACGGCAGTGACCACTTGTTCAATTTCACTGCGTTGTTCCATTATTTTTGTTTCGCCTTGCTCTGCTGCTTTTGCAGTAGTATGCACACTACTGGTGAGTGAATTTACACTACCTGCAATATCACCAATGACATTACGTACGTCACCAATAAAAGTATTAAGGTGTTGTGCGAGTTGCCCTGTTTCATCTGAACGTTTGATATCTATTTGATGAGTCAGATCACCACCAGATTGAGTTAATGCTTTGACGCGTGAGACTAAAATCTTAATAGGGGCTGCAATGGAAAGAGAAACAAACCACATCAAAATAAGGCCTAAAATAGCCGCAATAATACCGATGGTCATCTGGCCGGTTAAGTTATCTGAAAATTTAGTATTCACTATTTTAACAATTTTTTGTGCGTCAGCAAGTGCAATGTTGACAGGAGCAACGACAATAACTTGCCATTTAGTATTGGTATTGATGGTGGTAAAGGTCGCTGTAGCAATTAAATCATCGCCACTGACAATGGTTTTATTGATTTGTCGATCTCGGATTAATTGATTAAGAGCGGTCGTTTGTAATTTTTTACCAATATTCTTGGCATTTTTGCTGTCTGCACTGATGATACCAGAGGGGCTAAGTATGATAACTTGAGAGTGCCCAGAAACGATATTTTTAGATGTTTCTGTTGCTAATGTTTGTAAAAAATTCAAAGAATAATCAACACCAAACATACCTTGGAATTGATTATTACGCATCACTGGGGCTACAAATGAACTGAGCAACGTAGGAGTACCTTGTACATTATAGCTAGCGGGATCAATGATACATGCACTTTTACTTTCCATTGGGCATAAATACCATTCAGAAAGGCGAATGCCCGTATCAGAAAGCTTTGTTTGATAAAAGTCTCCTAAAGATTGGATCTTAACTAACCCTGATGATGATCGATTAATATAAGGTGCATAAATGCCATTGCTTTGTGAATAGTTATTGTTAGTATTAAATACAGCATCATCATCAAATGCATCTTCTTCCCAGCCAGTATAAATACTCAGTAAATTCGGATTATTAGTGAGGGTGTTTTGTAATAATTGGTTTACTTGTTGTCGAGAAAATTCAGGGTTTTTATTACTAAATGCAGATGCGTAAATCAAAGAAACTTCCATCGCTTGATTAAAAACGATATTAATTTTTGCAGCTTCTATTTTTGCCGCTAACGTTAAGTTTTCTTTTAATGTTTGTTCGGCATTATTTAAGACTAATTGATCTAGTTCGTGAAGCAGTTGCTTACCACTATAAGCACTGTAACCGACCATCGATAAAGTAACGGCAAGTAAACTCGCGCCCCCAAATAACATAATTTGTTGTCTAATGCTTGAAAACTGCATATTTTTCCCTGATTTTAAAATTGTGTGATGACTGAGAACTGTAGTTTAATCATAACGCTTAAATTACGGTATATTTTTTAGGTGATTATTTGTTAATTTATTTTTAATCAGGAGTGGCTCAGATTATTGACAATAAATAAGTTAAATTTATCTAATTTTATCGTATAGTGGAAAGTTGTATATTTAATTTTCACCCTAAAAGGAGGTTGTTGATGACTGAAAAAAATAAGGATTTATTGGTAAATGATGATGAATTTAAATTGTTATCTGAAATGATCATGGATATCGAAGATTCAGAAAATGAAAGTAAAAGCTTAGAGTATGAGATTACGGGTGCTAACGGTAAAGATGTACTTCTTTTCCAATTAGGCTTAGCAGATGATCTACAGCTTGTTGCTAATTATGGTAATCACCATTTAGTCTTTCCTGTACAGATGAAAATGGGTGATTTTGCTAACTTTAGCATGAGCCTTAAATCACCTAAAATATTTGAAACAGGTGAAAAACTGCGTTCATGGCGTTTACCTGCTAATAAAACCATGCGTTTGGTCAATGAGTTAGGTGAAGATTTACATTACCAGATCAAAGATCTCTCCGCTTCTGGTATCTCTTTGTTAATTGACGATGAAAAAGAAACGGAATTTCCTGAGCAGTTGCATAATATCTACCTACAACTACCCAATCGTGAGCGTCTTGCTATTTCAGGTTCGAAAATTCGCCGCATTGATAATAAAACAGTGGCTTATTCATTGGGGAAATCAACAGACGATACCGTGTTAGCTGCATTAGCAGAATATCTGTTTGAGTGCCATGCAGAGCAACACCCTGAAGCACATGCGAATCAATTTAAATAAATTAACTATTTTGATTGTTATTTAAACTGTTTGTCTGATTTATCGGCAAACAGTTTTTTTTTGTGATTTTAAGCTTTACAAACTTAAGCGCTTGTCTGTATTATCTGCCTCGTTCTGCGGAGGGGTGGCAGAGCGGCTGAATGCACTGGTCTTGAAAACCAGCGAGGGTTTATAGCTCTCCG
>NZ_ATUO01000052.1 GCF_000420245.1 Psychromonas hadalis ATCC BAA-638
TTTTCAAAGATCACGGGTATATATTACAACGGGTGAGCCGCAAGGTGCCTCACTAATAGTGGATGGTCGTGATATTTCAGTAGAGGGGCATGAAGCCGGATATTTTGTTGGGCCTACATTGTTTGATAATGTCACAGAAAATATGACTATTTATCAAGAAGAGATTTTTGGGCCGGTATTAGCGGGGGTAAGAGTACCGAGTTATGAAGCTGGACTTGAGCTAATTAATCGTCATGAATATGGTAATGGCACCGCTATATTTACCCGTGATGGTGAAAGTGCACGTCAGTTCAGCGAAGATGTACTTGCAGATATGGTTGGAATTAATATTCCAGTCCCTGTGCCAATGGCTTTCCACAGCTTTGGTGGATGGAAACGATCTGTGTTTGGCCCATTGAATATGCACGGTAGTGATGGAGTACGTTTTTATACGCGCATGAAAACCGTGACCAGTCGCTGGCCTGCCAGTGTACGTTTAGAAGAACACTCTACTAGCTTTGCGATGCCAACCATGTAATTCTAGCTGGTCAACCTTACGAAGGTTTTATCTGAGTAAGGTTGACTAGAATAGCTGAATATTTATGTGGCGTAGATAACAAAGCCAAGATTGGGAGTCTGGATTTTCGATCTGTCAGCTAACGCCACTATTCTCTATTCATATGGACGCACCATGAAAACAAACTGGAAAGCTGAACTTATTCTTATTTTTGCCACTCTCTTGGCCGCCTTGGGCTGGATTTTTTCCAAAGAAGCATTACAAGGGATGCCTGCATTTTCTTTTATTGGTTTACGTTTTCTGCTTGCCTCATTGTGTTTGTTACCTTTTTGTTACAAAGAGCTACGTGCTTTGAATAAATGGGACATTTTAAAAGCAATGGCGGTTGGTACTTTACTTGGTAGCTCTTTATTATTATGGATACATGCACTTTCGGTAAGTAACGCACTCGGTGAAGGTGCCTTTATTATGAGCTTATCAATGTTAATAGTGCCTTTATTAGCATGGCCACTATTTAATAAACCACCGGAGAACATATTTTGGTTTTCGATTCCGTTTGCAATTATGGGATTATTTCTATTATCTGCAGACGTACAGTGGCAAGCATCATCAAGCCAATCATGGTTTATTCTGGCAGCAATAGCCTTGGCCTTTCACTTTAATTTCAATGGTAAATATGCACAACGTATCCCAACATTATTATTAACGTGTTTGCAACTCTTTGTTGTCGGTGTTATGGGGTTAATTGCGTCGCTTAGTTTCGAGACAACAAGTCCCCTTTTAGAAAGTCATATTTGGGGTTGGTTTATTATGAGCGTACTGTTTGCAACAAGTTTACGTTTTGTGCTCCAAACAATAGGGCAAAAAAAATGCAGTTTTAGTTTGGCTCCTATTATTATGATTTTAGAGCCACTATGGGTCGTTTTTTTGAGCACACTTTGGTATCAAGAAGCGATGCCTATTAATAAAGTGTATGGTTGCGTTTTGATTGTATTTTCGTTATTGCTATATCGTGTCGGAGGAAATTGGTTCGTGAAAAAGGAGGCTGTTTGATCTTTTGGTCGGAGCATGGCGTTTAATGGGTACTGTTAACTTATCTTCTACCCCGCACATTATGCGATAATCTGCATACGGGTACAGTCAACTTAGCAACGGCCTCACAAATTATGCGATAATCTGTGGATGAATAATTCTAATCTCTACGCCGGTTATCGTTATCCTGCACAAATCATCAGCCATACAGTTTGGCTTTATCATCATTATACGCTTAGCTTTCATGATATTGTTCGAATATACCTACTCAAAGAGAAACCGATGAAATGGGCGAATGCCAAGCTTGAAGATGTGGCTAGAGAACGTTCTTCCTATATTTCCGGCTTAAGAAAAGCGGATGGAAGCGAGTTATCAGAATTTATTGAATACCTTCAAAACGTGGGTAACTAAATTGACAGGCACCGTATTATCAAATTACCAAGTTCAGGTTATTTTATGAATTATCCTGACACAGGGGGAATACAGAGAATAACGCTAACTAAAGCTCTATTAAGATCGACCTATGAGGTTGCACAGATTATTTGTTACTAAGCACAAGGAAAAGGCTGTCGCTTTACTCTGTGGTTATGAGTATCTCAAATGATTGAGCAGTGGCTACTTGAGCAATTAGTGGAGCTAAACCGATGTGAGTTTTGTTGTCCCGTAAGTGAATGACAAAACCGATTGTTAATGCGCTTAAATAGCTTGAAGCAGATGCTTTTTTGTAATCATTGCAAATATCAAATGGTGGTAAATTTTTCCACTGTTTGATATTCATAAGAGCATTCAATAAGTTTAAATAACCAATTGATAATGCTGTTATCTATCTAGGTGAGAATATAATTTCTTGATTTATAGCTATGATAAGTGCGTTGATTTTCTATGAACTACTGAAGAATTAACGATACTTCTATCATGCTGATACCTTAAAATCAGGAGAAAGTGTTGGCTTTAAATATCAAGCTAAGGGTATTTTCGTTATAATCTCAACCATCAATAGGGCTAATAATGCCACGCTTATGTAAACTTCAGTTTATAGTAGAGTGATCAAAGTGGGTATTTCGTTCGGAAAATATTTCTTCTGTTTCCCGCGGACTTAACCTGTATGCCAGGCAATAACGAAGTGCCTGCATAATAATCTCTTGCGGGAAATGGCGTCCTAAAAATTAAGTGTCATGTTAATAATGCTCCGTTATTGTGAAGCTACACTATCAACATATTGTCTCTCTTCGTCAAGTTTACGACAGAACCCTTTATTTCGCCAAACGGTGATATATAGGATGATTAAAGTTAAGGCGTTGGGCAAGAGTTAATCGAGAAAAGTGGCTGTAACGTATTTAGGTTACACCCACTCTGAGTATACTAAGTGTTTATTAGGTTAAGCATTAGAAATAATATTTAACACCCGCACGCAATTTCATTTGTCTTTGGTCTGTTTTTGAATCTACTTTAACATCCCAAAGTTCGGTAAATGGTTGCCAATTCCCCATTCTGTAGCCCGCTTTTAAACCGATGTCATAGTCGGAATCTTTACCATCATATTGTCTAACATCATCATGAGATTTAATGTAGTTTGCTTCGTAGCTTAATTTAAGCGCAGGCATGCTCTCAATTTTATATGCACCCGTTAATGTTAACTTGGTTCTATGAGGTTGATTGATTTTCTCGCCAGTTTCCATGCTTGTATCGCCGTCTGCTGAGTCAGCGTAATTAGCAATTTCATAACGGTAACGTAATGCGGTCGTTAAACCCATATCTGCTCTATACACAATACGGAGTTGTGGTTTAAAGGTTGTTTTACGATCGGTTATCGCGATAGGCATACCTGGTTTTAACTCCCAGTTTCTATTTACTTTATAGGTATAACCCCAATCCAGTTCGGTCTCTGTTAGCATGACGTCTTCAAATGTATTAGTTGCATCATAGCTTCTAAATTTCATTTCAATGCCAATGTTGCCTTGCCAATCATCATTAATGCCATAGTTATGGCCCATCTTTACACGGCTTGCTTGTTTTTTATCTTCAGCTTTCCATTCATGACGAAAATCAATACTAGTCGATGCAGTGGTTGTTCCTGCGATAAGTGTTGCGCTAATGGCTATTAGTATTTTGTTAAGTAGTTTCATTGTTCTCTTCCAATTAAGGTTGTTTATTGTATTTATTATTAGCATGGTGTTGTAGTGCTCAATGAAGAGCACTGCAAAAAATTATTGTGGGTATAACAAGGTTATCTCGCGTTGTGCCCAAACTTCAGCTAAATCCTTTTTGACTGTAAAAGAAGTAAAGTCAGTTTCTTTCGCCATTTTTAATAATTCTGCATTGTCTGTTGCAACACCTGCTTTGTAATAAATTGGTGCCATACGCTCAACGCGACGGCGCTTATCTTTTTGTGAGTAAGGCCATTTTTTGTCTAGATCATTGTAGGTTGCCATTAGTTGAATACCGTCTAATAGTGAGCCTCCTTTTATATGACCTTTTGAGTTGGTATTTTCATAGTTCCAAAGGTCAACACCAACTTTTTCGCCAATTTGTGCGAGACCAACTAATGGATCTAAGCTGAAGTAATGGTAGTGGTATGCTCGAGTACGTTTAACTTCATGTGGCTGTGAACCATCTTTTTTGAATTGAGTATCAACGCGCATTTTTCCTTTTTGAACCATTTGCTTGGTTAATGCTTCGTTACCTAAAAAGTAGGAGATACCCGCTACTTGATAGTCGTACCAAGTGCCGTGATTGTTTTCTGCGTATGCTTCCCCTTTAGGCCCGCCACTTAACTCTCCAACGATTAACCAATCTAGATATTCGTTATGCCATTGAGTGATTTTCTCTTCGTCATTATCAGTCCAAAATGGAGAGTTAGATAGAATAGCAATCGCATCAAGGTTTCGTTCCACTAGTGTTCGAGTATCGATAAGACCACTACGTCGGCCATCAGCTACGCCTGGAACACCTTGGCCATATTTAACATTTGGGTTCATTTTTGTTGCATCGTTGATATACCAAGTTCGCGTATATTCTATTGCTTGCTTAGCGTACCGTTCATCTTTACTAAAATAGTATGCAAGGGATAATGCTCTTACTGAACGTGTAAATAAGCCGATTCTTCTTGAATCTGTTGCTTCGGTTTTTGATGCTGGGTTTGTTTTTCCATCGTGACGGATCCATGGAAGTCCATCCTCTTTACTTTCATCTGGCCACCAATACGGGCTAATACTTAGGTAATCGTTCTTGTCTCCACTTGGTGGGGTCATGCCTTTATCAGTCACACTTAAAGCACCTACTTTCATTGCTAGTTCAGCTTCTTCAAGTAGCAGCTTATAACTATGCTTCATTGCCTCACTTGCATCTGCAGAGTGCAGAGCTGTCCTATTAATTTCTAGCGTTGCTTCGTCTAAAAAAACAAAATTAGCGGCAATACTTTGACTAGCAAATAATATTGACCCTATGCATGTAGCAAGTCGTAACGCTTTAAAGTTTTTCATTTTCCCGCCTTTGTTGTTATTAAATTAAAATAATACAAATAGAATCTGTGGGTAAAGAATACCTGAGTTTTGAATGTTTTTTCTGTGATCTGCTTCAAATTTTAAGTGTTAATCTTTCTTTTTTGATTAGATTACTAGTTAATGCTTTAATAACAATGCGTTATGATGTTTGTTTTTTGTATTTTTATTTTGTGTGGCTTATGAAGCAAAGATTAGTTTGTTATTTCTGATTGTTTTCTCTGTTTCCTCTTCTCATTTTGTACTTGTATTTATATTAATTATGACTACATTTGTCACATTTTCCTTGTATTGTAGTACAAATTAGCTGAATGATACTCTGTTGTGAGACCAATTCTATTTGTTTTAGAGATTTGGTCTGGATTTTAATATGCTTATTGTAGGAGTTGCGCTTGGAGTTGTCAGCATCAATTAGTTTTAGGGCAAACAGCGGTTGATGCAAAAATAAATGAAATAACTGCAATCCCTGAGCTTTTAACGATGTTAGATATTGAAAATAGTATTATCACACTTGATGCAATGGGCAGTCAGAAAAAATAGCAGAGAAAATCATCAAACAGAATGCAGATTATATGCTCGCACTTAAGTATTTAGGTACGCAAGCTGAGTTAGAAGCATGGTGGCACAAAAAACAGCAAGAAGATTTCTCAGACCAAAATTATGCTGAACATACTGAAATTGATAGCGGGCATGGTCGAATTGAAACAAGAACGTGCCACCAGATGTTGATTGATAAAAAATGGCAGGGCAAGGAGTACCGCTGGTCAGGCTTCAAAAACATTATTAAAATAATGTCAGAGGTTCACGATAAATCAACAGGTAAAAACACAAGTGAAATACGTTGGTATATCTTAAATGCAGAGCAATGTCTTCATGCAGTGCGTAGTCATTGGCTGGGTGCTCGATATGACATTCAGAGAAGATGAGTCTCGTATACATAAAAAAACAAAGAAAATAAATTTAATTGGCTGACTTTGGCGTAACTATATCTTCAATTAACCTCTCCATGTGTTGATAATCACCACTAACACCTGCTTGAATCGCTTTAAAATAAAACGCTTTATGCTCGTCCCAAAGATTGTAATTTGCCTAATGGGACAGCAAATTTTGCCTTCTATGAAGGCAAACCAGGGTCCCTTCTAGGGAGTAAAAAGCAAAACCGCCTTCTAAGAAGGTGGATATTTAACTACTTCAAAGATTTCAAAGCTATAAATAGTAATCTCCTATTTATAGCTTTTTTCCTATCAAATGACACCCATTTATCATACAATTATGTTTTGTCTAATTAATCTAAGAGATTTTATGAGTAATTTTTTTTTAGAAATAGCGGGTTCAAAGCGTAGTTTACATGTGCAAGTGGCGCGTGAAATCGCCCGTAAAATATTGTCTGGTGAATTGTCTCAGAATGAAATTATTCCAAGTGAAATGACATTGTGTGAACAGTTTGGTATTAGTAGAACAGCGCTTCGTGAAGCCATTAAACTATTAACATCTAAAGGTCTACTGCTTTCTCGGCCTAAAGTTGGGACGCGTGTTAGAAGTCGTGACAATTGGAATTTCTTAGATTCTCAATTATTAGATTGGGTGGCTGATATTGGTGACAATGAAGCGATTTATCTAGAGTTTTTAGCGCTACGTAAGGCGATAGAGCCTGAGGCTGCCGCATTAGCAGCAAGTAATGCAACAGCTGAGCAACGTATTTTATTGTCTGCTACTTTCCAGAAAATGGATGACCTTGCCAGTAATTTTAATGCAGAAGAGTGGACTGAAGCCGATATGGAGTTTCATCGTTTAGTTTTCTTATCGACAGGTAATAACTTCTTTCTGCCTTTCGCTAATGTACTTTGCACTATGTTTAAAAGTTTTATTGGCCACTCATCTGAAAAAGGTGGCACTTGTATTGAAGAGCATCGTGCTATTTATACCGCTATCATGGCGGGTGATGCAGATAAAGCGAGACAAGCGAATACCAACTTGTTGAATAATAGTAATCATCGTCTTCCTACCAATAACTAATTGGTTGTTTTCAGTTGCAGGCTCATCGCTTGTAACTGTTTTTTTCAGTTTATTCCGTTTCATTCTTTGTTACTTCTTTGTTACTTCTTTGTTACGACTGTTTATTCCTGAGCATTACCGTTTAGCCACATGGCTTGCCCTTCGTCAGTTCTTCTTAATCGCTCTGGTAGCAATATTCTTCGTGATGTTATAAATAATTATTGTGAAAAAATATTATATTATTTTCAATTGTTGTATTATAATACAAATAAAGCGTGTGTATTATAATTACATACTTAATCAGAGGCTGTCCTACAGCCTTCCCACTTAGACAAATTATATTCAGGAGTTAGACATGAAAAAACCTACTATTGGTTTCATCGGCCTTGGCCTTATGGGCGGCAACATGGTTGAAAACCTACAAACACGTGGCTTTCAAGTAAACGTGATGGATCTAAGCCAAGATGCTGTTGACACAGTTCTTGCTCGTGGTAACGCTACTCAATTTACTTCTGCGAAAGAATTAGCCGCTGCTTCTGATATCGTTGAATTCTGTCTTACAACGTCAGCTGTTGTTGAAATGATTGTATATGGTGAAGACGGTGTTCTAGCGGGTATAAAAGAAGGTTCTACACTAATCGACTTCGGTACTTCTATTCCAGCTTCGACTATCAAAATCGGTGAGGCACTTGCCAAGAAAGGTTGTGGCATGATCGACGCACCGCTTGGTCGTACCCCTGCACACGCTAAAGATGGTTTATTAAACATCATGGCGGCTGGTGACATGGAAACGTTCAACAAAGTTAAAGTTGTGCTAGAGGAGCAAGGCGAAAATGTATTCCATTTAGGTAAATTAGGTGCTGGTCATACAACTAAGCTAATCAACAACTTCATTGGTATGACTACGGTTACAGCTATGTCACAAGCTTTTGCTGTTGCGAAACTTGCTGGTGTTGATGGTCAGCAATTATTTGACATTATGTCAACTGGTCCATCTAACTCTCCATTCATGCAGTTCACTAAGTTTTATGCTGTAGACAATGAAGAAAAATTAGGTTTCTCTGTAGCAAATGCTAATAAAGATTTAGGTTACTTCTTACAAATGGTTTCTGATTTAGGTACTGAATCTCTAATCGCCGAAGGGACTTCTAAAGCATTACAAGCAGGTGTTGATGCTGGTCTTGGTCAAAACGACGTGCCAGTCATCTTCGACTACTTCACTAAATTAGAGAAGTAGTGTGAACGCTTCGAGCTTGCACTATAAAGTGAGCTAGACAGATATTGATTTAAAAGCCATTCTTTACTAGAGTGGCTTTTTGCGTTTATCACCATTTAAGTTTTCTATGGATTATTTATGCCTCAAACATTGATTCCTAATATTCATGATTTTCTTTCTAAAATAGATCCTTTTGATAAGTTGCCAAGAGAGTTGCAGCGCCAGATTGCTTGCTCAATTAAAATCACTTATCTCGCCAAAGGTGAGCAAATCCATTTTGGTGGTGAGCATGAATTAAGTTACTTATACGTGATCCGCACTGGCTCAATGGAGCAACGTAAACATAACGGAAAATTACGTGCGAAGTTGAGTGAAGAAGATCTATTTGGTTTCACCTTTATTGATGCGCATGATGAAGATGAAGAAGATTACACCGCGACGGCCATTGAAAGTACCTTATTGTATTTAATTCCGCATGATGAGTTATCTAAGTTACTTGAAAAATATCCGGCTTTTGCTGAGCATTTTGCCACTAATGCACAGGTGCGTTTACATTCAGCGTTAGATGTTACTTGGTCTGATAGTGAAAAAGGTATCTTCGTAAAAAAAGTATCTGAAGTAGCCAGTGATAAAATTGCCGTGGTTGATTCAAAAATGCCCATTCAGCAGGTAGCAAAAGCGCTGATAGATGTTTGTTCACCAGCTGCAGTTATCATGGAAAACGGCATGATTATAGGGGTAATCACCGATCGCGACCTCACTAAGCGTGTGATTGTGGCGGGCTTAGATATTAATCGTCCTGTCTCAGAAATAATGACTCTACATCCTTTAACGATTGGCCCAAACGATCTGGTGTTAAAAGCGTCATCACTGATGATGCAAAATAACATTCGTAGTTTACCGGTGGTTGAAAATAATAAAGTATTAGGCGTGTTAACCACTACGCATTTAGTACGTAATAACCGCATGCAAGCGGTGTTTTTAATTGAAAAAATAAAGTATGCAGAAACGGCAAAAGACCTGACGTTGTTAACTCCTGAACGTCAGGCTATTTTTGAAGCCTTGGTTGATGGGCAGGTCAGTGGTGAAGTGATTGGTCATGTGATGACCATGATCATGGATGCCTATAATCGCCGTTTAATTCAAATGGCAGAGGGACACTTTGGTCAAGCACCCTGTGATTATGCGTGGATAGTGGCAGGTTCACACGCACGTAATGAAGTACATATGCTGTCCGATCAAGACAATGCTATTATTTTATCGGATAACGCCACTGAAAAAGATCGTCTCTACTTCCTGCATTTAGCAATGTGGGTGTGTAATGCGTTAGATGCCTGTGGATATCCACTTTGTAGTGGTAAGTTTATGGCTGCTAACCCCAAATGGTGCCAACCTCTTAACGTTTGGAAAGCCTCTTATAAGAAGTGGATTGCGAATCCTGAGTACGATTGCTTATTGAATGTTAGTGTGTTTTTAGAAACTCGCTGGTTATATGGCAATGAACTATTAACTAGTGAGTTACAGTCACATTTATACGCAATGATTCAAAAATCTAGTCGCTTTTTACCCTCGCTAGTGCGAGATTCTGTTTCGGTAAATCCACCATTGGGTATCTTTAATTCACTGGTATTAGAAAAATCAGGTGAGCACTCTAATATGCTTAATGTGAAAAAATTCGCATTAACGTTACTGGTTGATCTGGCACGGATTTATGGCATCGCGTCGGGCTCTGAACAAACTGAAACCACCGCGCGATTCACGCATGCCTATGAGCAAAATATTTTAAGCGAAGAGATGCTGAAAAATGTATTAGGCGCCTTTCGGTTTATCACCCAAGTACGATTATCACATCAATTGCTTGAGTTAAAAGAGGGCAGAGAGGCAAATAATCACATTGACCCCAATATTTTTGGTAGCTTTGAAAGAAAGCATTTAAAGGATGCATTTAGAATTATTTCTTCATTACAAGATGCTGCTAAATTACGTTTTAATTGTGAATAGTCTTACTTAATTGTTATTGCTCAGATAGGAAGTGTATGCGCAAATTATTTAATTATTTTCATCCGCTGAATAAGTTAAAACGAGCGCGTGAATATTACTTAAAAAAAATAGTGGTGCCAGATAATATAAGAGCTTTGCTCAGTGCGCCATTGCCGGATATTGATGCCGACTTATATCAACTAGATTATATCGCCTTAGACTTTGAAACAACTGGCTTTGAACCCGAAAATGATTACTTATTAAGTGTCGGTTATTTACCTATGGAAGCTCAAAAACTCTTACTTGATAGAGCCGTAGAAACTTTCGTTAAATCCTCTGAGAAAATTAAAGCAGAAACGGCTGTGATTAATCACATTACACCTGAAATGCTGGAGAAGGGAGCGCCTTTACATGACGTGATGGAAGTACTGATCACTGCTTTGACAGGGAAAGTGATCATTGCTCATGGCTGCATGATTGAAAAACGATTTTTAGATTATTATTTGCAGAAACACTTTAAATTACCGCCTTTACCACTGTTATGGGTCGATACGTTATGTATTGAAAAATCCTTAAGTATACATCATGGAAACCATAAATCAGCTGACTTTCGTTTATCCTCTGTGCGCGCCCGTCATGGGTTACCTGAATACCCTGCACATGGCGCGTTAGTGGATGCATTAGCGACAGGAGAACTTTATTTGGCATTATTAAAAGTGCGCTTTGCAGGAATGAAAGCAAGCCTGCGTCATTTAAAAATAGGATCGCGTTAAATTAGTTGCGTCTTTTTATTTAATGCATTACCAGCTAAAAACATTAACACTGCAATCGCTAAAAAAATAGTGGCCTGTGGCCAACTATCAACAAATAACATCAATGGTAAACAACATATTGCCAATACACGTACCAAACGTGACAGGTAAATATTTTGTTGATTGTCGATAGTGGCCTCTTCTTGTCTGCTGATTGAGCGTCTTAAATTCATTCTAAATGTGCTTAATACTCGTTGCCGTTTTAGATCTTTTTTGGGGTTATAAAATAAAGTTGTAAAACAGAAAAAACCTCCGGTGATGATAACTTGCCCTAAAACTGCAGTAATTACTTTTAAGTCGATAATTTCGCGTTGCGTTAATAATGAAGTATCAAACCACAAGCTGTACCAGTTAGCATTAAAACCAAAATGAATACAGGCTGATAATGTTAATCCAACCAATAGTGTTGCCCAACCTGACCAATCCGGTGTTCGAGTGATAACCACAGCTAATAATGCAGGGATAGCCAGTGGAATTTGTAATAAAGCGCCTACTAACATCAATAAGTCAAAGAAACTAATATTGTCTAATGAGGAAAAAAACAGCGCCGCTACAATGGCTAGTAAGCCGTTCACCAAGGTGGCTATTTTAGCCACTTTCATTTGTGTTTTGTCGCTGACCTTGTTTTTTGCAAATACTTGATAAACATTACGGACAAAAATACCTGCATTACGATTTAAGGCGGTGGTCATCGGCGAAACAGTGGCCGCGATCATTGCAGCAAGTATTAACCCTAAAACACCAGAAGGCATAAAATGATCAATAAAATACAGATAAGCTGCGTTATTAGCTTCGTTACCGAGGTTTGGATATAAAGTTGCTAAATCAACGCCGAGTGTGGCGGTTACCCAAGGAGGCACAAACCATAAAACGGGTCCGATAATAAACAGTAGTGCAGCGAAAAGAGCTGCTTTTTTAGCTTCCCTCTCATTGCTAGTGACTAAAAAACGGTAACAGGTCATTGCGTTATTGGTGCTAATGACTTGTTTGGTGAGCATTACAGCCCCCCAAAGAACAAATATTTGCCAATAGCTAATGTTATTGCCCATTAAACTGTCAGCAGGAAAATCTGCGATTAATTGTAACGGTCCGCCAGCATAAATGAGGGCTACAATACCCACTACCATCGTAATCGACATTAACATAATTAACTGGATAACATTGGTGGCAGAAACCGCCCAGGATCCTCCACTCACGGAAATAAAGGTGACCACTAAACCTACACCAATAATGGTAGTACTGAGCTCTATTTGAAAAACAGCCGCCACAAAAATAGCCAAGCCATTTAACCAAATAGCAGCGGAAAGGGTGGTTAACGGAAATTGTAACCAAGTATAAACTTGCTCAGAAACAAAACCAAAGCGTTGTTTAATGACATCCATCGGTGTATCAACACGAAGCTTTCGAAAACGTGCAGCAAAAAAATAAGAAGCCACAAAAAAACCAAGTGCATTACCCCAGAAGACAATTAACACTGGGAACCCATCTTCGTAGGCTTTAGCTGCCGCACCAGTGAACGTCCATGCACTAAATTGAGTCATGAAAGCCGTTGCACCTGCCATCCACCACATCATTGCACCACCACCTTTAATAAACTGGCTAGAGTTTGTGGAAAAGCGTTTAAAAAGAGTGGCCGCCACGAGAATAAAAATAAAATAGGCACTTACAACAATGATATCAATAGTGTTCATAGTATCCCTAATAAAGAGGAGTGAAGGAGAGAAGATGATACGAGTGGTTATATAGCGCACACTATGAGTATGCAACAGGATAAAGAAGCCTTACCCTGTTGCATTGATGGCTTTTAAAAAGTGGATTTATTCGAAGATAGCAACTGCACCTAACCAGTTAATTTTTTTGCCATCAACCGTGATGCTGTTTTGTGTTTCATCATTCACATCTGTGATATTAGAAACACATATTTGAACTTGTTTGCCTGAAATCAAATTAAGGGCTACCACAGAAGCATCATTGTTTGAGTGTAAAACTGTGACCGATTCCACTTGACCACGCGCATCCAAACTGGCTTCAATCGCTTCGTTAAAGTAACCATGTGTTTCATAAACGTTAGCAAACAGGTGGTTGCTAGCCTGCTGGCGTAATATAAACATCGGCTCACTGCGTAGGTTAAAGTCAGGATCGTTAGCACCTGTACGTGCAAAGATCACTTCGCTATTTTCATTAGCGCTACTAATGAGTGAATAATAACTTTCACCCATTAGCCATGTTGTGAGTGATGAATTTTCAATCTTAGCTTGCGCCACATTCCATAAATGCTGGTAACCATTTTCTTTTCCCACTGTGGTTAAACTGCTGTGAGTTTGGTATTCAAAATCAGTACGGATGATTTGCCCTGTATAGTGTACTGGGTAATCATAACTGTGTTGCTGTTCACTGATCAAACGGAATAGGTCAATAATCAATGGTTTTTCAAACCCTGCTAACTCCACCATTAATACACTACGTTGTTGGTCTATACCTGGGTAGTAGTTACGCACAAAAGCACTCATTGCTTGTAGTTTGTCGTTACCGCTTACAAAAAAATGCTTTTCACCAAAACGTGCTTCAGCAGTGGCTGTATCGCCTTTATTTTGGCTTGTTTGGTCGACAACCACTGTGTTGTGAGCAATGGTTTGTTTACAGTAACTTTTGTTTTCTGGGATATAACGACCACCAAATTTCGGTTCGATATTTACCCATCGACCAAAGCCGTAATCATGGGTAAACTCTTGGTTATGATTAAACAGGCTTAAATGTAATCCATCAAAATGGCCATGATCTAATGCAGAATGTAGTTTGTGATCACTACCGTGCTGACCAAACCAAAGTAGTGCCATGCTATCATCTGATTTTGCATCTCGATGACGTAAAATAGAGATACCGCCACGTTCACCGATAGGGCCATCGGTTAAGCTTAAACTGCCCCAGTTGAAACCCTTAACATCAGTACTATTTTCTAATGCCGTGGATAAGGTAGAGCCAGAATTATGCACCCAAACTTTATCTTGGTGTTTCGCCATTGCCAGTAGAGTCGGGTCTTGTTGGTAGCGCTCAAAACACACACTGGTGGCTAATAAAATACCTTCATCTTTAATATCCATGGTACGTGATGCATCGTTTAATGCCGGCAATACACCGTTCGGGAATGCCGTTGACATCACTGCGTAAGAGGTTGTTTTAATCACTTCATCTTTTAATTGATAGATACCGATTTCTGGCTGACGACGCTCAATAGCTTCTGCAAATAGGAAGATAGGACGTAGTGAAAAACGGTGGTAATAAGGACCTTCCATGTAATAACCATCTGGCGAAAACAGTTGTGTTAGTTGTGCAATAAAGCCACCTGAAATGCTGTCACCTTTTAAGCCGTATAATGCTTTGTCTACACTTGCTTGGTCGTTGATTGCGTAACCACAAATACCAACGCCAGCTACTGCCCAAAGGCCGTGGTTATGCACGATATCAAAGTCATGGGCATAGGTTTCAACAAACAGCTCAATCATCAATTTAAACAGGTCGGTCTCTATTAACTGCTGTTGATCATCAGTTAATTTGTGGCGAATACATGAGTAAGCGCAAGAAGCGTATAACATCCACATATTTTCATTAAGCGTTTGATGGAATAAACGCCCTGGTGGGTTTGAATCGCGGCTAGTGTTTAGTTCTAGTGTTGGATAAACCGTAGCGTATTCAACTAGCATGTTTGTTGCGTAATCAAGGTAACGCTGATCTTCTGTAATTAAATATAAACGACCGGCTAAATCCAAATGGATATAGTTTTGCTTATGGCGGTTATGTTCATAACCACCGGCTTCACCATGCCCTGGAATTTCGATGCCAATTGGCATATATGCTTCTAAAGTTTTAATTTCTTCTGCAATAGAGCAACCGATTAGTGTATCAGTGTTTAGATGCTGACGTAGTTCTGCTGCTTGCTCAAAACTAATTAATAGTGGTTGATAACTCATGATTAAGACCTCTTTGTATTGTTCGTTTCGACGGCCAGAAATCCTTGCCAGCTGTATGATTGATTGTTGAATTCGATAGTTGTTTGGCTTTCTGATGTTGCATTAGGATCATTGTTGACCATCACTGTGAGGTTAATATCGTCACCCAGTATTTCAATCACAGAGGCATTGTTGTTAAAGCCAATAATATTTACTTGGTGGATTTTTCCACGAGCTTCAAGGCTTGCTTCAACCGCTTCGTTAAAATATCCGTGTGTTTCTAATACGTTGGCAAATAAACTATTTTTAGCTTTTCTGCGTAGTATTAAACTGCTTTCACTGCGTAAATTAAAGTCTGGATCACTAGCACCACTGCGCGTGAAGAATAAAGTATCGTCGGATGATGATGCACTTAACCATGTGTAATAGCTCTGACCTTGTAACCAACTAACTAAGGTTGTGTCTTGTGCTTGACCTTGGCCGATATTCCATAAATGTTGGTAACCAAAATCATCGCCTAAGGTATTAAGTGTTTGGTGTTGTTGGTAGTTGATATTAGTGCGAATAATCTGCCCTTGGTATTGCAACGAATAGTCATATTGATGTGTTTCTTCGCTGCTTAGGCGGAACAAATCTACTAATATTGGGTGTGCTAATTGTTCATGTTCAACTAATAGCACTGTACGTTGTTGGTCAACACCTGGGTAGAAGTCAACAGCATAAGCACTCATGCCTTGCACCTTGCCACTGCCCACAAAGAAGTGCGGTATGCCATGTTTATTGTCGGCTATATCAACGTCGAAGTTGTTTTGACAACCTGCGTCAACAGAGACTAAGTTGTGGGCAATGGTTTGGCGTGCGTAAGATTTGTTTTCATCAAGGTAACGCCCACCAAATTTAGGTTCAACATTTACCCAGCGAGCAAAGCCATATTCACGTAATACCTCTTGGTTGTTATTAAAATAAGTCAGCCCTAAGGTATCAAAGTGTCCGTGGCCCATACCATGCTGGCCATAGTTCATCACTAATTGGCTAATATCACCATTTGCATTTTGCATGCGAATGAAACCTTGCGCGCCTTTATCACCATTACGACCTTCATTAAGTTCAATGCTTGGTAAGCAAGGCATTTCAACGCTTTCTTTTGATGCATACGCTTTTGAGAGTGCCGTGCCACAACCATTAACCCATACTTGGTTTTGAATCTTCGCCATACCTAATAAGTTTTCATCTTCAGGGTAATGTTTAGAAAATAAACTCACAGCAATCACCACTCCCTCATCTTTAATGTCCATTGTTTGTGATGCATCATTTAAAGCAGGGAACACACCATTAGGGTATGCCGTTGATAACATGGCTTGAATGGTTTTTCCGATCACTTGATCTTTAAAGTTAAAGATATCAAGTTCAGGGCGGAAGCGGTGTACCAATTCTGCAAACATCGCTAGTGGACGAATCGCATAGCGATGGTAATAAGGGCCTTCCATGTAATAACCAGAAGGTGCGAATAGTTTACTGATTTGTGCTAGAAAACCACCTTCTTCATCATCACCTTTTAAACCATGGATAGACATGTCGATGTATTTCTCTTGGCCAATGGCTGCGCCACAGATTGCTACCGACGCAACAGCCCAAATACCGTGGTTATGAATACGGTCAAAGTCGAAGTCGTATTGTACTGTCGACATATCTAATAGTGGGATAAATAAACGTGCTGTGATGTACGCGCGTTGCTGCTTAGATAACCAGTGACTAATACAGCTATAACCTAAGCTCGCGTAAAGTAACCAAACATGCTCATTTAATAGCTGGTGGAATAAACGACCTGGCGGGTTGGTATTACGTTGTTCGTGAAAGCCTAGCTGTAAATATTTATCTGCATACTGCATTAATAAGTCAGTAGTGAATTGTGCGTATTTTTCATCACCGGTAATTAAAAACAAACGGCCTGCTTGATCGATGTATTTACCGTTCAATTGATGTTTATTATGTGCATAACCACCTGCTGGGCTGTGGCCCGGTACATCAAGCGGTAATTCAAGGTAGTTATCGGTATCTGCTATTAGTGTTTTAAGGCTTAAGCCCATTAAGCTTTTTTTTCCTAGTTCTTGTTGAATGTCTGTAATGTCTTGTTGATCCATGAGAACAGAGTTTAAGTTAGAAAGCATAATGACCTCTTTTTTAGAATGTAGGTATAAAGTAATACAAATAGAAAAATAAATCATCTTTATTTTGATAAATAACGTACAAAATTAGCCTATAAGTAAGTAATTATGGCGATAATATATGGCCAATTAATACTTTTTGATGCTTTATAGGAGTGAAATAGACAATTTTATATTGTTTGTATAGTGCTTACTGATTGATTTATAGGGGATTAGGTAAGTTCTGTGAATGTAATTCATAGAACTTTCTTGATAATGTTCCGTATCTATATGATTTGTAATGTTTAATTTTCATTTCTGGATAAATGTATGATCTACGTCACACATAATGTCATTTTGTATTACAAATAAGAAAAACTGATATACACTTTTCATATTCATTTATTATCAACTAACTTTATAGGTCTCATTATGAATATAGACATAATTGTTGTACTCGTTTATTTCGCATTTTTGATTGCGATAGGCTGGCTATTTCGATCGTTTAGTACTTCCACGAGTGACTATTTTCGAGGGGGCGGTAAAATGTTATGGTGGATGGTAGGTGCAACGGCCTTCATGACACAATTCTCTGCTTGGACCTTTACTGGGGCTGCTGGTAAAGCTTTCACCGATGGTTTTGCCATTGTTATCTTATTCTTAGCTAATGCCTTTGGTTACTTTATGAACTGGGCTTATTTTGCGCCTAAGTTTAGACAGCTCCGTGTTGTGACTGCGATTGAGGCAATCAAGAAACGATTTGGTCGAACCTCAGAGCAGTTTTTTACATGGGGAAGCATGCCTGACAGTATTATCTCCGCGGGTATTTGGTTAAATGGTTTAGCGATCTTCGTTGCTGCCGTATTTAATATCCCGATGGATACAACCATTATTGTAACCGGTCTCGTATTGTTAGTTATGTCGGTAACCGGCGGTTCTTGGGCGGTTGTTGCTTCTGATTTTGTGCAGATGTTAGTGATCATGTCGGTAACCATTACTTGTGCAATCGCTGCTTACTTCCACGGTGGTGGTCTATTAAACATTGTTGATAATTTCAATGGTGACTTTATGTTAGGTAGTGACCTTAACTATATAAGCATTTTTGTTCTTTGGATTGTTTTCATCTTTGTGAAACAGTTCGGTGTTATGAATAACAGCATCAACGCTTATCGTTACCTATGTGCAAAAGACAGTGAAAATGCACGTAAAGCGGCTGGTCTTGCTTGTATCCTAATGATTGTTGGTCCAGTGATTTGGTTCTTACCACCTTGGTACGTGAATGCATTTATCACTGATCCTGAGATCGTCAGTCAGTTATCTAGCAATGCCGATACTGCTTATTTAGTCTTTGTTGAACAGGTAATGCCAGCGGGTATGGTGGGTCTATTAATGGCTGCTATGTTTGCCGCTACGATGTCTTCAATGGATTCTGGTTTAAACCGTAACGCCGGTATCTTTATCCGTAACTTCTACTCGCCAATTATCCGTAAAGATCAAGCGAGTGAAAAAGAGCTAATGTTAGCCAGTCGTTTAGCAACGCTTGTGATGGGTTTTATCATCATCGCCATTGGTCTATTCATCAACTCACTGAAAGACCTAAGCTTATTCGACATTGTATTAAACATTGGTGCGTTAATCGGCTTCCCTATGTTAATCCCAGTATTGCTCGGTATGTGGATTCGTAACACGCCAGATTGGTCTGGTTGGGGAACATTAATCGTTGGTGCTATCGTTTCTTACATCTTTGGTATCGCATTAACAGCAGGTCACATTGAAAACCTGTTTGGCTTAGAAACAGCGTTAACAGGTCGTGAATGGAATGACTTGAAAGTAGGCTTAAGTTTAGCTGCACATGTTGTCTTTACTGGCGGTTTCTTCTTAGCGTCTTACTTCTTCTTTAAACCTCGTAGTGAAGAACGCCAAGCAGAGATAGATGAGTTATTTAGAGATTGGAACACACCCGTTATCTCTGAAGGTGTTGAACAACAAAATCTAGATACAAAACAACGTTCAATCTTAGGTAACTTAATCACGATTGCAGGATTTGGTATCTTAGCGATGGCATTAATTCCAAATGAACCAACAGGACGAGGATTGTTTATTTTATGTGGCTCAATGGTCTTAACTGCAGGTATTTTACTTATCAATGCCGCACGTAAACCAGCAACTGCTTAAATAGTTTATGTAGTGAGTAGTTAATCTACTCACTATTCAATAGATAAAAGTTCAACAAAACAAAGATTAAAATGGATTTTATGACAACCCTGGAGAAGGGAATATTAATCAGTATGACGAGTAAATAGTTCTGATGAAAAAATTAAAATAATTTAATAGGAAAATAACATGAATCCATTTTTTATAGATAAAGACACTGACTGGGAAGTACTTGGCGGTGGTATTAAGCGTAAGATTGTAGGTTACACAGATGATTTGATGCTAGTACTTGTACATTTTGAAAAGGGGGCGATTGGTGCGCCACATGTACATGAAATACACGATCAAATTGGTTATGTCGCTGAAGGTAGCTTCGAAGCGGAGATTGATGGTGTAAAAAAAGTGCTTGTAAAAGGGGATGCTTATATCGCTGCTAAATTAGTAGAGCACGGTGCTGTAGCGCTAGAAGAAGGTAGTCTATTGATAGATGTATTTACGCCAAAACGTGCAGATTTCCTATAAAACGAGGTGAAAAATGGCTGATTTAAATATCGCGCTTATCGGCGAATGTATGATTGAGTTACAACAGGTTGGACAAAATTTACGTAAAGGTTTTGGTGGTGATACGTTAAATACAGCCGTTTACTTATCTCGTTTAATGGCTGGAAAGAACGTCAATATCAGTTACGTAACCGCATTAGGACAAGACAAAATTAGCCAAGAAATGGTAAATAATTGGTCTGATGAGGGTATTGATACACAATTTGTGCAACGCTCAGAAACAAAACAGCCTGGTTTGTACATGGTTGAAACAGATGATGAAGGTGAACGTAGCTTCATTTATTGGCGTAACGATTCTGCCGCCAAATATTGGTTAGAAAGTGCGTCTGACGAGTTGATCGAAAGCCTTGTTCATCAAGATGTCATTTATTTATCGGGCATTAGCTTAGCTATTTTATCACCAGCAAGCCGTGAAAAGCTCTATGACTTATTGGGTCGATGCCAAGCTGCTGGCGGTAAAGTCATTTTTGATAATAACTACCGCGCACAATTATGGGACTCTGCTGAGCAGGCTGCTGAAAATTACAAACGTTTATTATCGTTTACACACACTGGTTTATTAACCTTTGATGATGAGCAAGCGGTATTTGGTGACAGTTGTTTAGAAGACTGCATTAAACGTACTTGTGAGTTAGGCGTTCAAGAAATTGTTATTAAGCGTGGCGGTAAAGAGTGTTTAATTGTTAATCACGAAGAAACCATCAGTGTTAAAGCGCACTCAATTGCGAAAGAGAAAATTATTGATACCAATGCTGCGGGTGATTCCTTTGCTGCTGGGTTTATGTCACAGCGTTTGCTGGGTGCAAGCGCGTTGAACGCTACTAAAAAAGCACACCAGGTAGCTGGCACAGTTATCCAACATAAAGGTGCGATTATTGATAAACAGCTGATAAGTGCACTTATTGATTAAATTATTTAACTTACAAAATTATTAGGATTAAAAATGAAAACATTAAACGAAAGATTACAAACGCTAAAAGTAATTCCTGTTATTGCGATTAAAAACGCCGATGACGCAGTGCCTTTAGGTAAAGTATTAGTTGAAAACGGTATGCCATGTGCTGAAATTACCTTCCGTACACCCGCTGCCGCGCAAGCAATCAAAAATCTACGTGAAGCATTTCCTGAAATGTTAATCGGTGCTGGTACTGTATTGAACAGTGCAACCGTTGACCAAGCGATTGATGCCGGTGTGGATTTTATCGTTAGCCCTGGTTTTAACCCGACAACGGTTAAATACTGTCAGCAACGCAATATGCTAATTATTCCTGGCGTGAATAACCCTTCGTTAGTTGAGCAAGCAATGGAAATGGGGCTAACCACCTTGAAATTCTTCCCTGCTGGCCCTTCTGGTGGTGTTGCCATGTTAAAGTCATTAACCGCAGTTTACCCAGTTAATTTCATGCCAACGGGTGGTGTTTCTGCTGCTAACATCAATGACTATTTAGATATCAACGCAGTGGTTGCTTGTGGTGGCACGTGGATGGTACCAGCAGATCTTATTGATAACCAAGAGTGGGATAAAATTGCCGTATTAGTAAAAGATGCTGTAGCAGCGCTTTAAATATCTTACCGATTGGATATCGCTAATAGCTGAGCCAATCGTATTAGATTGGCATCAGTTGTTTTTTATTTAGTTATAATAATTTGTAATATTATATGTTTTTATTTGGTTCGCCAAAGAATATACATATTAAATATTATAAAAGAGTGGAGTTATTATGAAAAAAGTTCACCTGAGTGTTGCGATTGCAGCCTTCATTGCTAGTCCTATTTTTGCTAGCGAAGGCACTAGCCACCAAAGCGCGCTGGCTACTCAATTAGATCCAAGTAAAGCACCATCAGAAAACTTCGAAATGCAGAAGTGGAAAATCAACTTACCGATTCCAGATAATAAGGTGGTTCGTCAAGGCAAAGAGATGGAGATCACTGCTGCAGAACTTAACAATGTCAATTATCCTTATGTTCACCCTGAATGGTTTTATACAGATAGCGAAACGGGTGCAATGGTGTTTGCCTCTCCAAATACTGGGCCAACAACCCCAAATACTAAGAATACGCGTAGTGAACTACGTGCCATGTTAGATGTGACACAAGCCTACAATTACAATTCTCCTCTTACAAATTTTGCATTATCAACGCATAAAAATAGCGTCGATTTTGGTGCTATAGGTGGGCAGTTAAGCGCCACATTAACCGTTGATGCGGTGAGTACTAGTGGTAATGATAAAAAAATGGGCGCACATGCAGTCATTATCGGTCAGATTCATGGCTCTGATAACGAACCCCTAAAGATCTATTACCGTAAAATGCCAAATCACAGCCACGGTAGTCTGTTTTGGAATTATGAAATAAACGCAACGGGTGATAACTACAGTAAACGCTTTGACATTTCCCACAACATATTTGGTAGTCATGATTTAACCAAAGTTGATAAAAATCCAAAAGATGGCATTAAGTTAGGTGAGCTGTTCTCCTATGATGTTAATTTTGTAGGCAGTGTGATGCACCTTGAGTTTAAACGTAATATCGGTGAAGCCAATGAGCAAGTCGAAACTTTTGAACTTGATTTAGCAAAACCTTATCCAGGCAATGAAGAGTTTGATGAAACCTATGCGCAAGATTGGATGTATTACAAAGCAGGGGCGTACAACCAATGTAATCAAGGCTCTGCTGGTTGTTTGAATCGTGGTGTAGAGGAAGGTGATTACACTAAAGCGAGTTTTTACGAGTTAATTCTCAATCAATAAATAGATAAAAAAGTTAGCATCAGCTAACTTTTTTTATATATCACTCTTTCACCCATTGTTACGATATTTTATAAAGCACAATTATGATCACATTAGGCGAGTTCATTATAGAAAAACAAAGCGATTTTCCAGAGGCAAGTGGAGATTTATCGTGACTGCTTAGCGCGATTCAATTGGCGAACCGTGAGATAAATAAAGCGGGCATCGCTGATATTATTGGTTCGACAGGCACAGAAAATGTGCAGGGTGAAGTCCAACAAAAAATGGACATTTATGCCAATGAGAAGTTCAAAGCTGCGTTAGAAGCCCGTGGTATTGCCTCAGAAGAGGAAGATGAATTTATCTCTTTTGATAGTGAACGTGGGTATAACGGTAAATATGTTGTTTTGATGGATCCGCTTGATGGTTCTTCAAACATTGATGTTAATGTTTCTGTGGGTACCATATTTTCAATTTATAAACGTATTAGTCCTGTCGGCACGCCGTAAGCGTCTGGGTAATGGCACCTAGCTACGCTTAATATTCCATGGTAGCAACGCATCAATATCATTCGGGTTTTCAGCAATCTGCTGCAAGCAGGTTGCGATATAATCATGAACAATAAGATCATTCGCTTTTGCTGTTTCAACCAAACTATATAAAATTGCACTCGCGTTCGCACCTGTATTGGTGTACGAGAATAGCCAAGCCTTACGACCTATCACAAAGGGCTTCACTGCACGCTCTGCTCGATTATTATCAATGCTTAACCTGCCATC
>NZ_ATUO01000053.1 GCF_000420245.1 Psychromonas hadalis ATCC BAA-638
CCCATTCATTTAATACTTGACGGAGCTGGCTACCACCGCAGTGAGTTAGTAAAAGTAGCGGCTAAGGAGTTGGGTATTGAATTGCACTATTTACCTCCTTATAGCCCTAATTTAAATCCTATAGAGCGACTGTGGAAGGTGATGAGTGAATATGCAAGAAACAATAAATACTTTGCAACAGCAAAAGAATTTCGACAGAGTATGAATGAGTTTTTTAGCCTTACCCTTCCCGAAATTGGTAGTACTTTAACGAGTAGAATTAATGACAACTTTCAAACCTTCAATTTTGCAGTTTGAAGTGCGATGAGCTAGATGCGAAATATTATCAAGTCGTTTGGGTATATACATTGGAACTTATTGAATCAAAAAATGAACATGATCTCTGTCTGTTCCTATTTCTAAAAATATAATCTCATATCTTTTCGGTATTTCTTCACAGACCTCTTTCAGTGCATCGTCAATGTCCTGCTAAATATCGCTTTGCGATATTTAGCAGGACATACCAAATGAAACATTATGATTTTTGTGGATAAATGTACTCATAATCTTACTTTACCTCGCCAACCTCATCGCAGCAAGCAGCGGGAAATTAAACTCCAAGAGATTAAAGTAAGAGACTGTATTAAATGTTGTTATTAAGCACTAGGGGTATCCATTGTTGTATCAGAAAACCTTAGCTTTTCGATAGCTATAATCGTATTAAGACCATCACGATTGTCTTGCATATCCTGCACAGTCACTTGGCCATCCTCATTACTAATTTGATACTCAGAGGAAGATCCTGAAAAAATTACCGTATTTATTGCTGAATTACCCGTAATATTATTGTCTAGTTGGTTCACAACAACATTACTTTCATTCGTGCCGGTAAGTGTCACGTCTTTCAAATACTGAGAATGATTGGTATAAGACAAGCTAGCATTAAATTTCAAGCTGAAGTCACCAACAAAACTACTATCGATACGCGCGTTATAGGTTAGGTATGGATGGAAAAATTTGTTATCCATTATGGCCACACCCTCTGGATCTTTTGTTGCAAGGTCATCTCGGGTTTTCGCCTTGTACATGCCCCACATACCAAATTCGCTCTCTTCATATGCGCCCCAAAGACCATAATAACTATCAATTACTGATGCCAAATATTCTTGCGACAAGCTATTTTCAGCGGTTAATTCTGTTATCCAGCTAGCCTGATCTGCTGGCCATGCCCAAAACTTGGCAGATAAAGCGGTTACTTGTGCGGCACGAATATCAGCTTGATACGCGGGTAGTACACCGTTAAAGGGCTCATTTTGATCTACGCCTATCCCGTAATCATGCACAAAATGTAAAATTTCTTCGAATGAAGCATCACGATGTTCGTAATTTTGATTAATGTACCAGCTACCACCTTCTACTTGCATCTCGCCATAGTATAACGGTTGACCATCTAATTCTGCGGCTGCATTTGTGCCGTCATCTACTCCATTAAGTAATAATAAAATCCCACCATTTTCCGCTATTTTATTGGCAACGGCACTTTTGTCTTCGCCATATGCAGAGCCTGGGTAATTGGTTAAGTAATGTTGCAATATATTACGCGAGCGAACGATTTGGTTATCCGTAATTTCATCTTGTACAACAATATGAATTGCACTGCCATCTGGTGTATCAATTTTGGTATAGCGATTAAACTTAAGCGCTTTGCTATAAGTATTCATTAACTTGCTAGGAACGTTGCTGATTCCCAGATCCAACGTTTCGGCTGAAAGACCTGTTGTTGGAGTTGTAGGGATAGTTGGGGGCGGTGTTATTGGGGCTGTTTTTGAGTCCGTGTTGCAACCGGCCACAAGTGAAATAGTCATTAATAACACAATACTGTTTAAGCTGATAATTTTCATAAACGATCCTTTTGGTAAGTGCGAGTGATAAATGCGTACCAATAATCATACGAGATTAGACCGACTAGTGGGGTAAGCATATGTAAGTCATAAAGCCTTATGTAAGCGCTATGTAAGCGCTTGTAATAAGCCTCGATATATCAGCTATAATCAGTACAATGTAATGACTACTTACAACAGTACCTTATGAGTTTATGCATATATTAATTATTGAAGATGACGATGAAATTGCTCGCCTGACCGAAATCTATTTACAAAGTACGGGTTACGAAACAACAGTGGTATCAGATGGGCGTTTAGCGATAGCGGCGATTAAAAAATTGTCGCCAGACCTTATCTTGCTTGATTTAATGTTACCTGGCGTTGATGGATTTGATATATGTAAACAGGCACGGGAATTTTATATTGGACCAATAATTGTGCTTACCGCCGTAGAAGATGATATTAGCGAAGTTAGTTTATTAAAACTTGGCGCTGATGATTATTTAAGGAAGCCAGCCAAACCGCATATCATGTCAGCCAGAATAGAAGCGTTATTACGTCGTTCTAAAATGAGTAATAAAAAGACTGAACAAGAATCACCTAAAAAACTAGTCATTAACCGAGACACTTTATCGGTAACTTTAAATAACACCACCATTGATTTAACTAACTCTGAATTTGATATGTTAGTGCTGTTAGTCGATAAGGTAGGACAAACTGTTTCACGAGAGAATTGTATTCAATCGTTACGAGGTATTCATTACGATGTAACGGATCGCTCTATAGATATGCGTATATCAGGACTTAGAAAAAAACTTAACGATGAAAAACAGCCTTATAAACTGATCAAAACAATTAGAAATAAGGGATATCTACTCGTCGATGAATAAGTTTTTTACGCCTTTTTTTACGCGATTATATGGCTCACTCTTTTTAGCTATTTTTACGAGTGTATTCCTCACGTTTGTTATTTTAGAAAAGTGGAATGAGCATGATGCCACTGAAGACTTCGTTACTGGCACTCTCTTTTTTAAAAATATATTAGAAGTACAAAGGCAAGCGAGTAAAATTGAACCAAGTATTTTTTATAGCATCATTGATAATCATCTTTATCCATTTGATATTGAATGGTTAGGCACTAAAGCAATAAGTCTTTCGTGCAATGACTGTATTTACCTGAATAATCATAACAATGTTGATGTTTATGAATTAGAAAACGGTGAATTATTATCTATTCATTTAGTACCAAATACATCCGATAAACTTATTATTAAAGATAAATCGCAAGGGCCTGAACTCTTGGGCTTTGAGCCACCACAAGCATTTTTTGACATTGAAGGTTATTCTATCGTTATTCTTCTTTTTGTTATTGTGGTGGTCATTGGTCTAGTGTTATATCTTCCTATAAGAAAACTTCAAAAAGAAATAAATCACTTAAACCTGATAAGTTATCAACTTGGCAAAGGAAATCTAAAAGTCAGAGCAAGTAATTCTCTTTCAGAGCCTTTAACAATATTAGCCAAAAGCTTCAATAAAATGGCAGACGCTTTATCTAATAAAGTGAATGAAAGCCAAGTATTCGCACAAGCTGTGCCGCATGAACTACGAACGCCATTAAGCCGTATACAATTAGTGACCGGAATCCTAAGAAATAAGAATTTAACGACGGATCAAACCTCTTTAGTCGATAACATTGACCAGTATATCGGTGATATTGATGAGTTATGTTCGCAAATCATTCAATTTTCCAAATTAAATATTCAGACAGATAAAAATGATGACGAAGAGGTCAATTTAAATAACTTTATAGCGTATCGAATTTCCAAATTAATTCTGAACCCACGCATACCCGTTGTGGTTAATTTTACTGCGATAATCACTGTCAATTGTAAAGCAGCAAACTTACGCTTAATTATTGACAACATGCTAAAAAATGCGGTGAGTCACGCCAAAAGTAATGTCACGATTAATGTAAATAGAGTAGAAACCATGTTAGAAATGACCATTGAAGACGATGGTCATGGCATACCCGAGCAAGACTACGATACAATATTTATCCCCTATGCTCGATTAGATAATAGTCGAACCAGAAAAACGGGGGGATTGGGTATGGGGTTAGCAATTACCAAAGGTGCGGTAAATCAACTCGGAGGTGAAATAAACGTTTCTAGTTCTCCCTCGGGAGGGGCACGCTTCAAAATAACCCTGCCTATTTTAAAATGACATCTACCTTCAATCGAGAAATAGATAAAGGGAAACTTAAGGCTCTTATATCATAGCTATGACCGATACCCGATTTGTTTACCACTCATATTTACTCCTTTAAAAGTGTTCACTTTAAGTTTTAGACATCACAAGGACATACGCGCAGTTAATTAAAAGCAACTTAAAACGAACACAATAGCAATTAATGACGAACCCACATTTTGACTATACCCTATGAATACAACCTATGGAGTTGGCACTACTGTTTTATAGATGTCCTTTAAAGGCAGGTATATCCGCGAGTTAAATTAATAAACTTTAGAACATAAGGAAACGTGGCGTTAAACGTAAGCGTATGGGGATCAGCACCTAGCTACGATCAATATTCCATGGTAACAACGGTTCAATATTGTTTGCTTGCTCTGCGATATGTTTCAAAAAAAGATCGGGGACAGCCGCAGTATAATTCAACAGTCTATTTACCTCCAACACTGATTTTTAAACACAAAAAAGCCTCGTAAAATAACGAGGCTTAAAAGTAAGAGTAGTTATCTTTTTAAAAGATTACCAACCCGTGACTTCACGTAGCGCTTTACCGATATCAGCTAAAGATTTAGTCGTTTTCACGCCTGCATCTTCCAACGCTTTGAATTTATCTTCCGCAGTCCCTTTACCGCCAGCAATGATTGCGCCAGCGTGGCCCATACGCTTACCTTCTGGTGCTGTAACACCTGCAATGTAAGAGACAACAGGTTTAGTGACATTCGCTTTAATAAACGCAGCAGCTTCTTCTTCGGCAGTACCGCCGATTTCACCGATCATTACAATCGCTTCAGTTTGAGGATCTGCTTGGAATAGTTTAAGAATATCAATGAAACTTGAACCCGGAATCGGGTCGCCACCAATACCAACACAGGTAGATTGACCAAAACCTTCATCCGTCATTTGCTTAACCGCTTCGTAAGTTAACGTACCAGAGCGTGAAACAATACCGACTTTGCCTTTTAAGTGAATGTGACCTGGCATAATACCAATTTTACATTCACCCGGTGTGATAACACCTGGACAGTTAGGACCGATCATGACCACACCCGCTTGATCCAATTTCACTTTTACTTCCACAAGATCAAGTGTTGGGATACCTTCTGTGATGGTAACAATCAGTTTAATACCCGCATCAATCGCTTCTAAGATTGCATCTTTACAAAACGGTGCAGGTACATAGATAACGGATGCCGTAGCACCTGTTTTCTCAACGGCCTCACGTACCGTATTAAAGACAGGTAGACCTAAATGAACTTGACCACCCTTACCCGGTGAAACACCACCGACCATTTGTGTACCGTATTCAATCGCTTGCTCAGAATGGAAAGTACCTTGACCACCCGTGAAACCCTGACAAATTACTTTTGTATCTTTATTAATTAAAATGCTCATTATTTGCCACCTACCGCTTTTACAGCTTGCTGAGCTGCATCTGTTAAAGATGTTGCTGCAATAATATTTAAACCGGATTCCGCTAGAAGCTTACGACCTAGCTCTGCGTTGTTACCCTCTAAACGAACGATAACAGGCACAGACACACCCACTTCTGCCACTGCGCCAATAACACCCTCAGCAATCAGATCACAACGTACAATACCACCAAAAATATTCACTAAAACAGCTTTAACTTTGTCGTCAGAAAGAATGATTTTGAATGCTTCTGTAACACGTTCTTTGGTTGCACCGCCGCCAACATCTAAGAAGTTAGCCGGGTTGCCACCATGTATATTAACCATATCCATGGTGCCCATTGCTAGACCGGCACCATTTACCATACAGCCGATGTTACCATCTAGGGCAACATAGTTTAGTTCCCACTGTGCAGCATGCATTTCACGCTCATCATCTTGCGTTGTATCGTTAATCGCTTGAAGCTTTTTTTGACGGTACATTGCGTTTGAATCAATAGTAATTTTACCATCGAGACAGATTAAATCATCTTCTGCTGTCACCACTAATGGATTGATTTCTAAAAGTGCTAAATCTTTCTCTTGAAAAATAGTCGCAAGTCCTAAAAATATTTTTGTAAATTGACCAATCTGTTTACCAGAAAGACCCAATTTGAATGCTAGTTCACGACCTTGGTAAGGTTGCGCGCCCACTAATGGGTCGATGATAGCAGTATGAATTAATTCAGGTGTCTCTTCAGCCACTTTCTCAATTTCAACACCACCTTCCGTTGATGCCATGAAGGTAACACGTTGAGATGAACGGTCGATAACAGCGCCTAAATAAAGCTCGTTAGCAATCTCACTACAGCTTTCAACTAATAGTTTGTTTACAGGTTGACCGTTTGCATCTGTTTGGTAAGTCACTAAGTTTTTACCTAACCATTTATGTGCAAAATCACGTAAACCATCTTTGGTTTTAACCAGTTCAACACCGCCCGCTTTACCGCGGCCGCCTGCATGTACCTGACACTTAATAACCCATTTATCACCACCTAATGTAGATGCTGCATTTACTGCTTCTTCTGCGCTATCACATGCGATCCCTTCTGGTACAGGAAGACCATATTCTCTGAACAGCTGCTTTGCCTGATATTCATGCAAATTCATGATTGTTATCCATTTATTGAGTGAACTAAAGGCCACCTTGTGGCCGAGTTGCTGAGCTAATACTACTAAAGCGTGCCACGATTACTAATAAAAATTGATATAAATCAACAATCGCTCACGCTTTTTATTACACATCTAATAATAGACGTGTTGGATCTTCTAATAATTCTTTAATAGTGACCAAGAAACCAACAGATTCTTTACCATCAATGAGACGGTGATCGTATGAAAGCGCAAGGTACATCATCGGTAAAATCTTCACTTCACCGTCAATTGCCATTGGCCTGTCTTGAATTTTATGCATGCCTAAAATAGCAGCCTGTGGTGGGTTAATAATTGGCGTTGATAATAGAGAGCCAAATACACCGCCATTAGTGATAGTAAAGTTGCCTCCCATCATTTCATCGACGGTTAGCTTTCCATCACGTCCTTTAATTGCTAACGCTTTAATACCTTTTTCAATTTCCGCCATATTTAACGTATCAGTGTCGCGTAATACTGGCGTCACTAAACCACGGGGTGTTGAAACCGCAATGCTGATATCAAAGAAATTATGATAAACAATATCAGTGCCATCAATGGCAGCATTGACTTCTGGGTAACGTTTTAGTGCTTCGGTGACCGCTTTAATGTAGAAAGACATGAAACCTAAACGTACACCATGTTTTTTCTCAAATGCTTCTTGGTACTGTTTACGAAGATCCATAATCGGTTTCATGTTCACTTCGTTAAAAGTGGTTAACATAGCCGTTGAATTTTTTGCTTCTAATAAACGTTCAGCAACACGTTTACGCAGACGTGTCATTGGCACACGTTTATCACTGCGGGCAGCAACAGCGGCAACAATATCAACTTGCACGGGTGTTTCTGCTTTGTTTTTAAATTCACGGAATTTATCAACATCTTCACGGGTGATTAACCCACCTTTACCAGATCCTTTAATGTCTTGAGCGTTAATGCCCTTTTCTAACATTAAACGGCGTACCGATGGGCTCGCATCAGCAGCGCCCGTTTCTTCTTCAACAACAACATCAGTCGCTGTTTTAGCAGGTGCATCAGCCTCTTTAAGCCTACCTAGTAACTGTTTAGAAAGTACAGTTGCACCTTCATCTTCAATAATCTCTTGTAATATACCCGATGCCGTAGCAGGTACTTCTAATACTACTTTATCCGTTTCAATCTCTACTAATACTTCGTCACGTTCAACGAAATCACCGGGTTGTTTTTGCCATGTAGCCACGCTTGCATCTGCTACTGATTCTGGAAGTTCTGGTACTAAAATATCAATCATAATGGTTGTCCTACTGTGAAATTCTTATAAAATTTATTAAGTTAAAAATTGGCTTATTGTTCAAAACCAAGTGCTTTATTTATTAATGCTTTTTGTTGTTTGATATGCAAAGACATATAACCAACTGCTGTTGAAGCAGACGCATCACGCCCTGCATAATGCAGTTTGGCATTATTGGGTAAAACACTTCTAAAGTGATGCTGGCTACAGTACCAAGCGCCTTGATTTTGTGGCTCTTCTTGACACCAGATAACGTCTTTAACGTTGCAGTATTGCACCAAAATATCATCTAACTCATTGGTTGGGAAAGGATATAACTGTTCAATACGTACAATAGCAATATGATTTAGTGATTCATTACGGCGCTTCTCAAGTAGCTCATAATAGACTTTACCACTACATAGCACCACACGCTCAACCGCTTTACAGTCAATATCATCCACTTCATCAATCGCATTTAAAAAGGTGCCATTTGCGAGTTCATCTAAGCTTGAAACAGCGAGCGGATGACGCAGTAATGATTTTGGTGACATAACAATTAACGGACGACGCATCGTGCGTATGACTTGGCGGCGTAACATATGGTAAACCTGTGCGGGGGTGGACGGCACACAGACCTGCATATTATGCTCAGCACAAAGTTGCAAGTAACGTTCAAGGCGTGCAGAGGAATGCTCTGGACCTTGACCTTCATAACCGTGTGGTAACAACACGGTAAGACCACACATGCGTCCCCATTTTTGCTCACCTGACGATAAGAACTGATCAAAGACGACTTGTGCACCATTGGCGAAATCACCAAATTGTGCTTCCCAAATACAAAGACCTTTTGGTGCAGCCGTTGAGTAACCATACTCAAAGGCAAGTACCGCACATTCAGAAAGTACGGAATCATAAACATCAAAATGACCCTGTTCGTCAGAGATATTTTGTAAAGGCAGGTACGTTTTACCCTCTTTTTGTTCATGTAAAACGGCATGGCGATGGAAGAAAGTACCACGGCCAGAGTCTTGTCCAACTAAACGAATATTGTATTGTGAATCAAGTAGTGTTGCGTAAGCTAAATTTTCAGCGAAGCCCCAATCACACAGTTTTTCACCACGCGCCATTAATTGGCGATCGTTATAAATTTTCTTAACACGTGCTTGTTGAACATGATCTTCAGGATATTGACTAATCAACTCACCCAATTCTACTAAACGAGATTTAGAGAACTGCCCTTCATAAGGAGTACTCCAATCAGGTTTAAGATACGGGCTCCAATCAACACTATTACGTTGTATCGACTGCCACTCTTTTACTACACATTCACCATTATCCAGTGCATCACGGTAATCAGCAACAAGCTGTTTACCATAACCTTGCTTGATAACCCCTTCACTTTCGAGTTGATTAACATAAAGTTCACGTGGCGTTTTCTGTTTTTTGATTTTTTGGTACATTAATGGTTGTGTTGCACTTGGCTCATCGGCTTCGTTATGACCGTGACGACGGTAACAAACCAGATCAATCACCACATCACGTTTAAAGGTATTACGGAAATCAAGGGCAATCTGTGTGGCTAAAATAACCGTTTCAGGATCATCACCATTCACATGGAATATCGGTGCCTGTACCATTTTTGCAATATCAGTACAGTAACGTGTTGAACGTGTATCTTCTTGTTTAGAGGTAGTAAAACCAATCTGGTTATTAATGACAATACGGATCGTGCCACTCACTTTAAAGGCACGTGCTTGTGACATATTAAACGTTTCTTGCACCACACCTTGACCAGAAAATGCAGAATCACCATGAACGGTAATAGGTAATACACTTTCACCAATACCATTCAAGCGTTCTTGACGTGCGCGTACGGATCCTAACACCACAGGATTAACAATCTCAAGATGTGAGGGGTTAAAGGCTAATGATAAATGCACATTACCTTTGGGTGTTTTAAAATCACTACTAAACCCTTGATGATATTTCACATCACTTGAACCTGCATGTTTTGCATGTTTTCCTGCAAATTCATCAAACAGATCCGCGGGTTTTTTTCCTAATACATTAACCAACACGTTTAAACGACCGCGATGTGCCATACCAAGTACAACTTCTTGCGCACCTTGCTCACCAGCGCGACGAATCAACTCTTTGAGCATCAATACAAACGCATCTCCACCCTCTAAGGAGAAACGTTTTGCCCCCGGGAATTTAGAACCGATATAACGTTCTAGCCCTTCAGCTGCCGTTAACTCTTCAAGAAAACGATTTTTTGCTTCTTCGCTAAAAGAGGGTTGGCTTTCACAAGACTCAATACGGTTTTGTAACCAGCGTTTCTCTTCGGTATTGGTAATGTGCATATACTCAGCACCGAGCGAACCACAATAAGTACGTTTCAGTGAAGTGAGCAGATCGCGCAATACCATCGTCTCATTAGAAGCAGCATAAGAGCCAACATTAAAGCTGGCATCTAAATCAGCACCTTCTAAATCATGATAAAAAGGGTCTAATTCTTTAATGATTTCGTGTTTGGTTAAACCCAGTGGGTCAAGATTAGCAACTTCATGTCCACGATTACGATAAGCACCGATTAACTGTAATACTTTGACCTGTTTGGCATCATTATGCACCGCACCCGTTGGTGGTGTGAAACATTTAGGCGCTTTAGCCGCATGTTTCATCTGCTCTCGTATAATAGAGTGCGCCTCTTCAGGCAAATCATTTACTTTAGGTAGCTCATCAAACACATTGCGCCAATTGGCATCAACAGAGATAGGATCTTCTAGGTAGGATTCGTACAGACTTTCAATATAAGTAGAATTTGCCCCGGAAAGATGAGATGAGGCTAACCATGTTTTCATCGCATTAATTGGCATTAACATTCCTTATGCTTGTGATGGCTCAGGCGTTGCCATTTAAACTAACTTCTGCGTTGAAAGTGCTCACTTGGTAAACCAAGCTCCGCGCTTTCGCCTTGAATTTAGCTAAAATGACTTAGCCTGAACAACCACTTTATTATATGTAATATAACCATTCAGCATTAGGGGCTGAATGGTTATGTAAGTTAGATTGCGCGTTGTAACAACATCGATTTTATTTTTCCGATCGCTTTGGTCGGATTTAACCCTTTCGGACAAACACTGACACAGTTCATGATACCGTGACAACGGAACACACTAAATGCATCATCTAACTCTGACAAACGTTCTTCTGTTGCACTATCACGGCTATCGATTAAGAAACGATAAGCGGCAAGTAGTCCAGCAGGCCCGATAAACTTATCAGGATTCCACCAGAACGAAGGACAAGAGGTTGAACAACAAGCACATAAAATACACTCGTATAATCCATCTAACTTCTCACGTTCTTCCGGTGATTGTTTGAACTCACCCGCAGGTGGGTTACGATCATCAGTAATTAAAAACGGCTTAATTTTTTCATACTGAGTATAAAATTGCGTCATATCAATAACCAGATCACGCACCACAGGTAAGCCTGGTAGTGGGCGAATGACAATTTTACCTTTCGATAGTAGATCTGAAAGTGGCGTAATACAAGCTAACGCATTCTTACCATTGATATTTACACCATCAGAGCCACAAACACCCTCACGACATGAACGTCGAAATGAAAGTGATGCATCTTTCTCTTTCAATAAAATAAGCGCATCCAATATCATCATGTCTGAGCCTTCAGGCACATCTAATGATAAATCTTGCATGTATGGTTTGTTATCCACATCTGGGTTATAACGATAAACTGAAAAATTAACATTCATAACTAAAAAACCTTCTAGTAAACACGCGCTTTTGGTGGGAAAGCTTCACGTAGCACTGGCGCCATATTCACGTCACGTTTACTCATGCTTTCTGTTAATGGATTAAACAAACTATGGTGTAACCAATTTGCATCATCACGATCTGGGAAATCGAAACGACTATGTGCACCACGGCTCTCTGTACGGAAGTTAGCTGCTTTAGCCGTTGCAAAAGCAGTTTCCATTAAGTTATCTAATTCTAAACACTCAATTCTGTCAGTATTAAACTCACTGCTCTTATCACTTAGTTTTGCATTTTTTAAACGCTCACGTAGTTTTTCAAGTTCAGCAAGACCTTCAGCCATCGGTTCTCCGTCACGAAATACACCGAAGCTATTTTGCATACATTGCTGTAAATCTTTACGGATTTGACTCGGAGATTCCGTACCATTGCCTTTTTCCCAACGATTTAAACGTTCAAGAGAGGCATCAATATTTGCTTGTGTTGGCTCTTTAAAGGTATTTTCTTCGTTTAAGATTTTACCTAAATGTTTACCCGTTGCACGACCAAATACAATAAGATCAAGCAGCGAGTTGCCTCCCAAACGGTTAGCACCATGCACCGATACACAGGCAATCTCACCCACCGCAAACAACCCTTTTACTTCCACATCTTTACCGTCTTCATCAACACGTAAAACTTGACCGTTAACGGTTGCGGGTACGCCTCCCATCATATAATGACAAGTAGGAATAACTGGGATGGGCTCTTTAACCGGATCAACATGTGCAAAGGTGCGAGAAAGTTCACATATACCCGGCAGTTTAGATTCCAAAACATCTTCACCTAAGTGATCCAGTTTGAGTTTAATGTGTGTGCCCCAAGGACCTTCACAGCCACGGCCTTCACGAATTTCAATCATGATTGAACGTGCAACCACATCGCGACCCGCTAAATCTTTTGCATTAGGTGCATAACGTTCCATAAAACGTTCGCCATCTTTATTTAAAAGATATCCACCTTCACCACGACAACCTTCGGTCACTAAAACACCTGAACCAGCGATACCGGTTGGGTGAAATTGCCACATTTCCATGTCTTGCACTGGCACACCTGCACGTAATGCCATACCAATACCGTCACCGGTGCAAATGTGTGCATTAGTAGTTGAAGCGTAAATACGACCCGCACCACCCGTTGCTAATACAGTCGCTTGTGCCTTAAACATCACTACTTCACCCGATTCAATATCAATCGCGGTACAACCCACTACGTCACCATCATCGTTTTTAACCAGATCCAGTGCATACCACTCTGAAAAGATAGTGGTTTTATTTTTAATGTTTTGCTGATAAAGCGTATGTAACAGAGCATGACCGGTACGATCGGCAGCAGCAGCCGTACGGGCAGCTTGTTCCCCACCAAACTCTTTAGATTGACCACCAAATGGACGTTGATAAACAGAGCCATCTTCAAAACGAGAAAAAGGTAAACCCATATTTTCAAGCTCACGTACCGCATCAGGGCCCGCTTTACACATAAATTCAATGGCATCTTGGTCGCCAATATAGTCCGACCCTTTTACGGTATCGTACATGTGCCATTCCCAGTTATCTGCATGGGCGTTACCCAGAGCAACAGTAATACCTCCCTGTGCAGAAACGGTATGAGAGCGCGTTGGAAACACTTTAGTTATCAACGCACAGCTTTTTCCTTCTTGCGAAATAGAAAGTGCAGCACGCATACCTGCGCCACCTGCACCAATTACAATCGCATCAAATTCACGAATAGGTAAACTCACCTTAAACACCCCACAAAATTACAAAACCAAAAATAACATAGATAAATGCTACTGATGTAAGAATAAACTGTAATGCACCACGTAATTTAGTGCATTTAATATAGTCGGTTAATATCTGCCATAACCCAATCCAGGCATGCACCAGCATAGAAATAAGCGCAAATAATGAAAACACTTTAGTGAGCGTTGAAGAGAAAAACTCTGTCCACGTTACATAAGTTATCTCTGTAAAAGCGACAAACCCAACAAGGTATAAGATATACGCAAGCAGAACCAGTGCACTTGCACGTATTAAAAGATAATCATGGACGCCACTGCGTCCGAACGTACCTGCAACCTTTACCATACTAAAATCCCCGCTAACACTGACAATACTGCTGTTATTACAAAACCACCCTTAGCACTTAATGATGCACTATCCATCTCTTCCCAAAACCCTAAGTCTTGAATCATATGACGTACACCAAAAACCGCATGATAAGCAAGCGCAGTTAATGAACCCCAAATAATAAATTCAATAAAAAAGTTATCAAAATAACCTGCGACACGATTAAAATCGGCCTCACTCGTTAATGAACAGTTTAAAAGGGTAAGGAATATTGCTAAAGCAATAAAAACGATAATCCCAGATACACGATGCAGTATTGAAGCTGTTGCTGTAATAGGGAATTTCATCGTGGATAGGTCTAAATTTTTAGGTCTCTCTTTGCGCACAATTTGTCTCTTTATAGTGACGAAAATGAAGGGGTTGGTTAACGGGTGCCATTGTTAGCATAATGTTAAACGGTTGTGACAGCACCATAGCTTTTTTTTGTGATGCAACAATAAAACCAACATCACTTTTGTGATGCAGTTTACAGATTTCTTTATCTATTGAAACCCTCGCTTTACAACCCTTATTAAGGATTTATCAATACCTTAGCAATTAAGTCCAGTTCTACTTTGCTTACAAAACGAGCATTGTTTACCCTGCTATTTACCCATGTCTCATTGTTGAGATGTTAAAATTGACAAGGTAGTTTTTAGTCTGTAAAAATATGTGCATTGAAATTCGAGTAATATAAAAAAAAGCTAAGGGAGCATCAAATGTCAGATCAAAAAGCAATACTTCACCTACCAGGACAGGAGCCCATTGAGCTACCCATCCTTAAAGGATCTGCTGGTAATGACGTTATTGATATTCGTACACTAGGCAAAACAGGTTATTTTACATATGACCCAGGTTTTCTAGCAACAGCATCTTGCGAATCAGCAATCACCTTCATTGATGGTGATAAAGGCATTTTAGAATATCGTGGTTACCCTATTGACCAACTTGCTGAAAAATCCGATTACCTTGAAGTGTGTTATCTGCTTTTAAATGGTGAGTTGCCAAATAAACAGCAGTTTGATGAGTTCCACAGTATTGTATTAAAACATACTATGCTACATGAGCAGTTAGTACAATTCTTCAAAGGTTTCCGTCGCGATTCACATCCAATGGCTATCATGGTGGGTGTAGTAGGCGCACTGTCTTCTTTCTACCATGATTCATTAGACATCACCAACGAAAAACACCGTGAAATTGCCGCCTTCCGCTTAATCTCAAAAATGCCAACACTGGCGGCAATGAGCTACAAATATTCACACGGTCAACCATTTATCTACCCTGACAACTCGTTATCGTATGCGGGTAATTTCCTGAAAATGATGTTTGCAGTACCATGTGAAGAGTATGTAGTTAACCCAGTGCTTGAAAGTGCAATGGATAAAATCTTAATTCTCCATGCAGACCATGAGCAAAATGCGTCTACTTCTACTGTGCGTTTAGCTGGTTCATCAGGTGCAAACCCATTTGCCTGTATCGCAGCGGGTATTGCTTCGTTGTGGGGGCCTGCTCACGGTGGCGCTAATGAAGCATGTTTACAGATGCTTGAAGAGATTGGCAGTGTCGATCGTATTCCTGAGTTTATCGCCAGAGCAAAAGATAAAGATGATCCATTCCGTTTAATGGGCTTTGGTCATCGTGTTTACAAAAACCATGATCCACGTGCAACCGTGATGCGTAAAACATGTCATGACGTACTAGAAGATCTTAAAATTGATGACCCGCTATTAGACGTGGCAATGGAACTTGAACGTATTGCACTTGAAGACCCTTACTTTGTTGAAAAGAAACTTTACCCGAATGTAGATTTCTACTCAGGTATTGTTTTACGTGCTATGGGTATTCCACGCTCAATGTTTACGGTTATTTTTGCAATGTCTCGTACCGTAGGTTGGATTTCACATTGGAAAGAGATGTTAGATCAACCCGGTCAAAAAATTGGCCGTCCACGCCAGTTGTATACTGGTGAAACAGGATTAAAATTTGATCATGTTGATGAGCGTTGTAAATAAATAAAAAATATTTTATGATTTCAAGCCAGTGTTTACACTGGCTTTTTTGTGCCTAAAATAAACAGAAAACTAAAGAGTATTAAATGACCATTTACCTACCACAACTCAGTGATGATCCCGCTCTATTTCCTAATGTAGAGCAAGCGCTAGGCGATCCTGATGGATTATTAGCAATGGGCGGCAATCTTAGCCCTGAACGTATTTATAACGCTTATCAGCAAGGTATTTTCCCATGGTTCAGTGAGGGAGAGCCGTTATTATGGTGGAGTCCTCGCGAGCGCGCCACTATTAGAGCGGGTCAGGTACATATCAGTAAAAGTATGAAACGTTTTATTAACAAAAGTGATCTAACCGTCACCGTAAATTACAATTTTATTGAGGTGATAAAAGCATGCGCGAAACCCCGTACCACACAAGCGGAAACCTGGATCACTGTTGAGATGATTAACGCCTATATTGAACTGCATACGTTAGGGCTAGCCCACTCCATTGAAGTATGGTCTGAAAATAGGCTAGTAGGCGGATTATATGGTATTTGTGTGGGAAAACTATTCTGTGGCGAATCAATGTTTAGTCAAATGAACAACAGTTCAAAATTGGCTTTTATTGCCCTTAACCAACATTTTCAATCTGTTGGCGGCAAGCTGATTGATTGCCAAATGCAAACAGATCATTTGCAAAGTTTAGGCGTAACAACGACATCTCGTGCTGACTTTATTAAAAACGTAGTAAAATACCAACAACATTCACTACAAAAAGATTGCTGGAAGAAACAAAGCATCATTATCAATTAACATTTTGCAATTTGTACATTCATACCTGCAAGCACATTTTTACGTGATATAAGGCCAATATAGCGATCTTCATCATCTACAACGGGGTAAATTTTCGGCGGTGTTTTAAGCATCAACTGCGCTAAGTCTACAATGCTCATCTCCCCTTTCACTGTGAGTGCTTCATTGACCATCACATCTTCAACCAATGCCACTAACTCGCAGTAATAGGTCGCTTCTAACATTTTTGCAAGGCAGTCCTGCTCAGACAACCAACCAATGACACGGCCAGCAGCATCAACCACAGGACCCCCTATTTGATGGCTTTCTAACAATATTTCTACGGCCGCCTCGATAGTCATCTGTTTTTTAAAAGATAAACTTTTACCCGTCATATAATGTGAAACTTGTAAGCTATTCATAGACTTCCCCTTAGGATCCTTCTTTAAAGCTTAATATGTTTTCGCTGTTTGTCGATTTTTTACAATAAAAAATTTATTTCATCAATCTTTGTGTTTAAAATAGCTTTTATTTCAATTTATCGTTTAATTAATTAAGGATCTCATGGCCTCTCTCCAAGACCAACTGATGAAATCAGGGCTTATTAACAAACAAAAAGCCAAACAAGCACAAACAGAAAAACGCCGTAAAGCAAAACAGAAGAAGAAAAAAGGGACGGTTGAAGTTTCTGAAGTTCAAGTGGCAATCAACTCTCAAAAAGAGCAACTAAAACAGCAAGATTTAGATAAAAACAGAGCAACGCAAGAAGATTTAGATGCACGCTCTGCACACGGTAAATTGATCCAGATGATCGCTCAGCATTGTGAGAAAAACTATCAAGGTGAAATTGACTACCATTTTACTTACGATAAAAAAGTTAAACGTATTGCGATTAACGATGAAACTCAAAAAAGTCTTATTAATGGTCGTTTAGCTATTTGTGTATTAAATGAAGAGTTTTATCTCATTAATAAAGAAGCAGCAGAAACACTTGCTGCAATCGATACTTCGGTGCTGGTTGCATTGCATGATAAAGTTGATGTCACTGCGATTGATGAAGATGACCCCTATGCAGAGTTTGCCGTACCTGACGACCTTGTTTGGTAATACGCTAAATAGTCCTGTTTTGACCTTGGAAGTGAAACGTTAGTTTCGCCTTTGAAACAGGCAGAGCTAACGAACTCTTGTACACAAGTTTTTAATATTAACTAAGTACTTGGACGTAGGAATTTAGTCCTGCCTTGCTAACTAAAGCGTAGCTAAAGCAACACGTCCTATTTTCTTTTTAAATTTGTGTAAAAAAATGGACGTAGGACTTTAGTCCTGCTTTGCTAACTAAGGCGTAGCTAAAGTAACACATCCTATTTTCTTTAAGAGTCAGAGCTAAAAACCTACACCACCGTATAACGTCCCGGTTTATGGTTTACTGCAATAATGAGATTGAGTGCAATAGCGCCCATAATCGAAAACACAATCAACTGCCAGTTAACAATAAAAATGGCCATCAACACCACCACACAATCCACTGCCATCTGAAATTTACCAATCGAGATACCACGGGTTTGTGCCAAATAACGCGCTAGAATATTCAGTCCGCCCAAACTCGCATTGTGACGAAATAGCATTAAAAAACCAGCGCCCATTAATAACCCACCAATAATACTTGCATAGAGGACATTAAGCAGTTCAAATTGAATAAAAAGAGGTGTTAGCTCAGAAAACGCGGATAGCAGTAGCACAGAGATAAACGTTTTAATGGTAAATTCCGCGCCCATCTGTTTCAGTGCTAACCAATAAAACGGTAGATTAACTAAAAAGAAAGCTTGTCCAAAACTAAGCGAGGTTGAGTATTGTGCAAGAAAGGCAAGACCTGCCGTGCCGCCTGCCAATAGTCCCACACTACTGTATAGATTCACGCCAAGGGAGATAAGTAACGTACCGATGATGAGTGCCTGAATATCTTCAAAATGAGTGTGTTTTTTGGCGGTGCTTACATTTTCCATAAATCCCTTTGATTACCTGTGCAAATGAACTGATTTACAAAGGATTGTAATCAAACTGATTGATAAATAAAAGTCAATTCACAGCACTCATTTTATTCCTTAGCTGTTCTGCGATCTGTCCTGCACTTGCTTGACAAACAAACAGACCAATATGTTCATAGCCCCCCATTTTTTTGCGTTTTTACTAACAATATCAAGATATAATCCACAACCAGAGCCATTATTAATGATCATATTATAAGCGGGTTGTGTGTCCATTTCTGCCATTAATCCAATAATAACCTTAATGCCTCCTGTATCGCTTGGCTCACCTGTTGCTGCTCAATCTCATTTAACTGATGCAGATAACATTTACTACTGTCTTTAACCAACAACATCATATCTAACGGGCGTTTCATAAAATAAGGAACAATCAACACCACTTCGCCATAGTCTTTGACTAAAAGATTCTTTGGATTCTCTTGTAACATATAAACACTAAAACTTTTATCGTGGCTCTTTCTAAAACGTAGATTATTAAAAAAACGCTGTGGCAAAATATTACTGTAATACCATTCTGCATAATATTGTGATCAGGGCTTGTTGAGAAAAAATGATGAAGAGCAAGGCGCATGATTGAGTAATAGCTAGCTATTGCGATTGAATGCAACGTCGCTATTTATCATTTTAACCAACAAGATAGATCAGATACTTATGCGGATTGGTATAAGCTATCTGTTGATGGCCATGCGTTAAAGAAGCCCCCGTCGCCGCACCATAGTTTTAAATAATCGAGACATAACCACGAATACTGTTCTCGTTAACCTTAGTAATAGAGCGCGACATAAAATCATGTCGGTTGATACAACAATACTCGCTCTAACTTGGCAAGTTGCTGAAAACTAAGCGCGCATCTTTACTGGACATATTGTGCCAGTCTCGGTGATGAATTGAAGAGGCCCATTGCAATAAGTGAAAACCATAAGAGGCGCGTCCTTTATGCCTCACTATCTTGATGTGAAAAATAGTCTGCATCTTCATCAGGCAGTTCATCTATAGTATGGGAAATAGGGTAAATGTTTTTATTAATAAAAGAGAATCCGTCACGGTGCTTAACCAGATCAAATATCTCTGAGATTTTACCCTCACAGAGAGGACAAAACTCATTTTCTTGTGTGATTGGTTTCGCTTCGACAGTGGTATGAATTCGCTTCGCACGCGCGGAATTGTAGATAATTAAATTGCCATTTCGGGGATCTATTTGGCAGATGCCATCGGGAGAATACTTCTGCAACAACGGGTCGTTGCTAATATTATCAAGCAGCGTTGAAAAAGGTAATGCTTGAATATCTTCACTGAATAACAGTTTTTTTGCATTTTATAACGTAAGTTGTTGCACAATTCCACCTACCCCTCTACAAGTAATAATTTAAAGGATAGATGAAATATTAACCAATAATTATTTTATAAACTTTGCTTAAGAATATTGCGACTATGATCAAGTGTTATTAACTGTTTTTCCCCCAGTTGTGTCAACCCATGTCGTTCAAGCTGGCTCACGATCACCTCCACCACCTCTTCACCTAACTGATAATCAGAAAAACGGGTTTTCATCTGTACTGAATGGAAAAACTGCTCAGTTTTTTCAATCGCCAGTTTAATGCGACTTTCAGTATCTCCCTCGTTAATACCCCAAATACGTGATGCATATTGTAATAATTTATCTTGTTTTGTTTCACGCATCTCCCAAAGTAAACGAGGCAATACAATCGCTAAGGTTTGTGCATGATCAAGCCCAAAAGTAATGGTTATCTCATGGCCAATCATATGTGTCGCCCAATCTTGTGGCACACCTGATCCAATCAACCCATTTAATGCCTGTGTTGCACTCCACATCACATTAGCATTAACATCATTATTTTTTTCATCAGTAAATAGTTTTGGTCCCTCTTCAATCAGAGTATGTAAAATGCCCTCTGCAAATCGGTCTTGAATTTTCGCGTTCACGGAGTAAGTTAAATATTGCTCTGTAGTATGAATAAACGCATCAACAACACCATTACTTAGCTGACGAGCAGGTAAACTGTTCATCACACTTGGGTCAAGTACCGCAAATTGAGGTAAAACAAACTCACTCATGAACGCCAGTTTATCTTTTGTTGCCAGCTTAGAGATAACCGCCCCACCATTTGATTCCGATCCCGTTGCAGGAAGCGTCAATACCACGCCTAATGCCACGGCAGACTCAACCTTCGCCCCTTTTGCTAAAATATCCCACGGCTCACCATTAAATTCAGCGGCAGCTGCAATAAACTTACTGGCATCAACTACCGAACCACCCCCCACAGCCAAAATGTAATCAATATTTTCCTGCTTTACTAACGCAACCGCTTTCATTGATGTTTCATAACTCGGATTTGGCTCAATGCCTGAAAATTCAAAAACGGTGTGCTTAGCAAGTGCTTCAATAACTTGATCATAAACCCCATTTTTTTTAATACTGCCACCACCATAAGTTAACAACACCTTCGCTGAGAGTGGAATTTCATTGGTTACTTGGCTGATTTGATTTTCACCAAAATGGACTCGGGTTTTATTAGAAAAAGTAAAATTCAACATGATTTGCACACCTGTCTGTTTAAAAGATGCGGTGAGTATAGATCGTAAAATTTTTAAGTTAATAGCATTTTCAACCAATCACTTTTGCACAGGTGCAACAATAACCATGATATTGTATGATTACAACTTTACAGCGAGAGAAGCGTAATATGATTTGGCAAGGTTTAGAGGAATTTATGCAGGTAGCAGAGCAAGGCAGTTTTACCAAAGCGGCCAACGAACTAGATGTTTCGACCTCACACATTAGTCGTCAACTTACCCAATTGGAGAGCCGTTTAGGGACACGTTTAGTGAATCGTACGACGCGTAAAATTAGCCTTACCGATGCAGGCCATCAATATGCGGTTAGCCTTAAAAACATTCACCAAGCACTGTTTGATGCCACCGACCAGCTACAAGGTACACAAAGCGCGCCCAAAGGGTTAATTCGCTTAAGCGGTGCGGGTGATTTTGTAGCGAATAAAATTGCCCCCTTACTGGCACAATTTATTAACAAACATCCACAAGTAAAAATTGAAATAAATTTCTCTGGACGTAATGTTAATTTAATGGAAGAGGGCTTTGATTTGGCCATTCGCTTTGGCCGAATGCAAGATTCCTCGCTAATTGCCCGCCCTCTCTGTACACGACACATGAGTTTAGTCGCAACAAAACACTATCTACAGCAATACGGTACACCACAAATACCTGACGACTTACAAAAACACAACTGCCTAATGGCGATCACCAATCGTTGGCGCTTTAACATCAATGGGAAAATCAAAGAAATAAAGGTACAGGGTAACTGGCGGAGTAATGATGCCGATGCGGTTAAACAAGCTTGTCTTGCCGATCTCGGCATCGCTCACCTTGCAAAAGACCTCATACAGCCTCAGATTGATAACGGTCAACTCATTTATCTCTTAGATGAATACCAAGTCAGCGATAACGCAACGTGGCTCGTTTATCCCAAGAAAGATCTTATTCCACATCGTGTTAGGCTCCTTATCGACTTTTTGTTGGCCGAGTTTTAAATAATACAAAGAGGGTGAACGATCATGAATAAACTTCATCATCAGCTTCCTGCTTAGCATCTATTCACTTCATAACTTGCTGAATTTTGCACTTTGAATGCTAACAGGTATAATGGCGCACTTTTTATTTACTACAGGCCAGCAACATGAATGACACAACATCACTACCAAGTTTACCCGACCGCTTTTCAGGCAATTCACGTAGCCCACATCATGTGAAAGAAATTTCTGAGCACGACATTGGTATTCGACTCAACGGCAAAGAGCGTTTCGATGTCGAAGAGTATTGTATCAGTGAAGGTTGGGTAAAAGTGCCAGCACACAAAGCATTAGATCGTCGCGGACAACCGCTTATGATGACAAAAAAAGGAACGGTTGAGGCATTTTATCGTTAAACGTTATCCATATTAACCGACGTGAATCCCCTCTTCTAAATTGGTGCCATCGTTAAGTTATTTTGCACTGCAAGTTGTTATCACCGCCCTAAAGAGCCTAAAGAGATTTAGGCTCTTTTTATTATTCACCTCCCACGTAAACATGACATTCTCATTGATAGCATCTTCCAAGTTGGTGTGCCTTTCTGCCCTAGGAAGCGAAGTCGAAAATTTCCCCCTCTTTACATTGCTTTTTAAATAAAATAGGACTGATACTGCTTAGGTGTTATCGCTAATCGCTTTTTAAAGTTTCTTTGCAAATGACTTTGGTCTGAAAAACCCAACAAATGGGAGGTATCTATTAATGAATGGCCTGTTTTCAGCAATGTTTTAGCCGACTTAATACGTTCATCTAATTGGTAAGCATGTGGTGATAATCCATAACATTGTTTAAAACTACGAATGAGATGATAACGACTTATACCATTCTGCTTAATATAATGATCAGGTTTTACGCAGGGTAAATGACTAAGGTCAAGGCGCATGATTGAGTAATAGCCGGCTATTGCGATTGAATGCAACGCAGATATTAGTCATTTAAACCAGTAAAAACGATCAGTTACTTAGGC
>NZ_ATUO01000054.1 GCF_000420245.1 Psychromonas hadalis ATCC BAA-638
GCATTATGCTCTTAGAAAATAGTTTAGCCCCTAGCCTATCTTTTGGCTTAGCGGTGAGAGCATTATGCTCTTAGAAAATAGTTTGGCCCCTTAGCTCAGTTGGTTAGAGCATACGACTCATAATCGTCAGGTCCCCAGTTCAAGTCTGGGAGGGGCCACCACCTTTTCTTTCAGTAACGTCCAATAACACCCACAAATTTAATCAAGCCCTAGTAAATAAGCTATTTAGCGTTTAACTACGTCCAACACCGATTTGTAATATCCATAAAGTTTAGCTACATTTTAAGTAACACTAGAAAACGTAGCTAAAGGTGGTGTTACTATGGCTAGAATTACTAAACCTTTGAACAATACAGAAATCAAACAAGCCAAAGCAAAAGACAAAGAATATAGTCTTGCGGATGGTCAAGGACTAATGCTTAGGATAAAACCTAACGGCTCAAAGCTATGGTTATTTAACTACTACCGCCCTTTCAGCAAAAAACGCGCTAACCTTAGTTTTGGTAAATATCCCGATGTATCACTAGCCGAGGCAAGAGATAAACGCGCAGAAGCCAGATCGTTAATTGCTAAAGAGATAGATCCCAAAACCCACAAAGAAGAATTAAACCACCAGCAGAAAGAAGCGCTAGAAAATACCTTTGGTGTATTGGCTGAAAAATGGCTGGAATTAAAAAAACAGCAAGTAAAACCAGAAACCGCAGAAAAAGCGTATCAGTCGCTCACCAAACATATTCTACCCTCATTACAAAAAGTACCAGTCCAATCTATCAAACCCAAACTAATCATTGATATTCTTCAACCCGTTGCCAATAAAGGCAGTTTAGAAACCGTCAAATGTCTATGCCGTATTATCAATGAAGTAATGCGCCTAGCTATCGCGTCAGGACAGTTAGAAATAAACTACCTTGCCGATATAACTAAACTATTCCCAGCACCTAAAAAAACTAACATGGCCACCATAGAGCCAAAGCGTTTACCCGAACTAATGAGCGCCCTTTCTATCGCGAACATCACCAGAACAACGCGCTGTTTAGTGGAGTGGCAATTACACACCATGACGCGCCCTATCGAAACAGCAACCGCTAGATGGGAAGATATAGACCTAGAAAATAAAGTGTGGGTTATTCCAGCCGAGCGCATGAAGATGAAAAAAGCCCATACGATACCGTTAACGCCACAAACACTGGCATTAGTTGAAGTGCTTCACTCTATGAGGGGGCAATCAGAGTATCTATTTCAAAGCCATATCAGCCCTAAAAAACACGCCAATAGCCAAACCGCAAACATGGCACTAAAACGTATGGGCTTTGCGGGTGAACTGGTTTCACATGGCTTACGCGCTTTGGCGAGTACCACTTTGAATGAACAAGGCTTTGATCCTGATGTGATTGAATCGGCACTCGCACACATTGATAAAAACGAAGTACGCAGAGCTTATAACAGAGCTGAGTATTTAGAGCGTAGACGAAAGTTAATGTGTTGGTGGTCGAATCATATTGAACAGTCGGCAATAGGAAAAATGGATATGAGCAACTGTATTAGATCATTGAAGGTAGTTAATTTATGAAAAAGAGTTTATTAAAAACATTACAAGAAGAAACACAGCATCTTCTAGCGTTAAAAGATATGGGAGTTATAGATAGCAGAGGTTGTTTATATAATGCTTCAACAGTTCACCTCAAAAGGTTAGTTAAATGCTTAAACAAGCAAGCAACGGGCAATGATCTAACTTTGAAAGAATATGCTACGGAAATCGAAAGTTGGCTAGAACAAAAAGACTGGTGGCTTGTGAGGGGCAACGCTATCAAAGAGCACAATATGGATAATACAAGACCACCTTTATCATCAGCGGAAGGGATATTATACGACCTAGGAAATAAGTTTTTAAATAAAAAAGATCATATAACCAATCACACTGAAATATTAAGACTTTGCTTTTTCGCATTAGCCAATGAAAATACTAAAAAAGCTAGTTTTGATTTTACTCTAGAAAAAGTATTGGCCTTATGGCCACATACGATTGATCATGAATCAATAAGGAACAGTCAAATAGCAAAGAAAGATAGAAAAACAAAAAGCCCACTAAGTCAGTACATTAAAGAAATTATAATCAATGATCCAAAAATAAAAGCTAAAGATATAGAAGAACGACTCAAGCTTGAATGTAATGACCCAGCACTCGAGGAATGTATTATCGATGAATATGATGATAATAAATTTGTCTGGTTTAAAGGTAATGAGCGTAAAACACTTACATTTGATTCTCTCAAAGGTAAAGTTTCAAGAATAAAACAAGAAATAAAGTTGCGTTAGCCAGCTATTAGATACAACCACAATATATCGTACCTCTTAATCCCACAACATGTATTAAGAGGTAATTATGCACAAACAAACACATCCACAATTATTCCGCAGACCAGAAGTATTAACACTCACAGGTTTATCTAAGTCAACTTTACACAACCGCATTAAAAGTGGCCTATTCGTTCCACCTATCAGCCTAGGCGCAAGAGCAGTTGCTTTTGTGGCAAGTGAAGTTGATGCCGTGATTCACGCCATGATCGCAGAACAACCACCAGCAGAGATAAAAGCTTTGGCTTCAAACCTTATCCAACAACGTAAACAATCAGCTTAGGGGGTTATATGAACAGTAATAACTTAATTGCAGATAAACACTATATCCCATTGAGTAAATACAAGTCGAGCCAAGTGCTTGAGCTTGTAACAAATGGGGTTTCTCGCAAGATACTAGCAAGCGAAGTAGACCATTATCAGGGAGCTCCTTTAGAGGACTTAGAGGGCAAAAGATATGGTTACTGGCTAATTGATAGATACGTTAATGAATGTGGTGAAAACTGCTTAAAACTCAATGACCGCCATTTATCAGGAGATATTAAGCTTGATCTTGAAGCAAGAAGAATCAGAAGAAAGCAACGGGCAAGTGATTGCCTCAAAAAGAATAACAAGGAAATAAAGCGATCATCCAAAGTTCAATTTGAAAATAGCGAGGCGCAAAAAGAATATTTTCTCTCATTAGGTGAATCGGCAAACGATAGTGAAAGTAAAAAGTCCACAGAGCGTTAAGCAAAGGGACTTCTTAAAACAAGCTGGTGGAGTAAGTTTTGGCGACCAATCCACCAGCTACATCAAGAGTATAACCAAGCAGAAAGGTAAAAGGTAGTTAGTAAGCACAAACCCTAGAAGCCATTCCATTAAAAGGTGTTCATTACTGGACGTTATTTATAGGTTTTTTACCCCTAAATAACTAAAGCGCAATAATCACCACTTTATGAATGGCTTTATCTATCAGGTAAGTGATTACTAAGTAGCAGCTAGGATACTTTATATTATCTATCTGCTTAGGTTGGTTAATAGAATGAGATATGTAACTAAAACTAACGTGATAACCATGAACGGTAAAACGTGGTGGATCAACGCAAGAAAAAGTGGCGTTTACAGCGCAATGCTTAAAAAAATGATCGGACAGCTTGAGGTGATGCTCAGTTACCACAGCAAAATAAATGTGATTAGATTTGATTTAAAGCAGAATGCTTACACAGACAAAAACACACAAATCACCACATTCAACCGCAGGTTGTTTAAATGGCTCAAACGACACTACAAACTAAAGCGCATCGGCTTCATTTGGTGTAGAGAGCAAGAAACAGCTAAGCACCAACACTATCATTATGTGTTAATAATTAATGGTCACAAGGTCGAGAAAGCCAGCCTAATAGCCAGTAAAGTAAAGGCAATATGGAATGATATTAGCGGTTCATATTGGCTACCTAAAAACTGTTATTACAACTTAAAGCGCAATGAACACTCTGAAATTCAAAGCGCTATTTTACGAATATCTTATTTAGCAAAGGCCCGTGGTAAAAGTTACCGACCACCACAAACTAAAGATTATGGAACAAGCAGAATTAAGCTGAAACAGAATTAAGGCAATAATAAGGCAAATTACAGCGTTAATTAAACCCTAGTTAGTACCTGTTTTTCGTACAAGACAGAATGAAAGGAAATGTTATGCCAAGAGGTTCACATTACGGTAGAGCGCGAAAACGCCCCTATACCTGTGAGTATTACCGATTATCAGCCATTGTATTCAAACCATTGTTAACGGCAAAGCTAGGACGTTACACAATCACTCATGATCACCTAAGCGAACAGCACAAACATTTTGAGTTAATAGAAATCGCTAAAAAGACTAAAGTTGCTGAATTCAACATCAACAATCGAACGCTACAAGTTGCTTTGATACAAGATCATAGCAGTGCCAGCAATAAGCTCTATATCACTTGCCCCTGTTGCCAAAGCAAGCGCCAACACCTTTTGCGGTTAAGAATGCTTATAGCTTGCCGTGAGTACTTAGGGCTTCATTATGCGACACAAGCAGAGCGCCCTCGAGATAGGTTAATGCGAAAAATCAGAAAGAAACGGAAAAGCATTTGGGGCGCAGACTGCCCAGAAGTTAACAACCTATTTGCTCATTCACAGTATTGGTCAAAACCCAAAGGCATACATTGGAAAACATTTTATAAGGCTAAAGATGAACTTCACCAACTAGAACGGAGATACTGGCCAATGGTTGAATTACACTTTCAATCACAGTTTGGACATTTTAAAAATAATTTAGCCATTACGGTAAATAATTGCGATGACTTTTCTCTTTAGTAACACCAGAGGTAACACCACAGAAAAGCATTTAAATATACTAGAATAAATTCAACTGGTTACAAGTCCAGTTCAGATTAGGGAGGGCACTTTTTACATCCGCTTCAATCAGTTACACTCAAAACAAACAAAAACTTTCCGGTCCTTCCGACGCTGGTCCATGGCAGGGGATTTCAGATCATTAATGAATCAAACCCTTTTCTCTCGCTCGACCTTTTCCACCAGCAAATACTTCCCATTCCCCCGAATATTCAAAAAAGTAAATAAACTCCTACTGTATTCCGCAAAAAATAGCTCAACCCAATTCAATTCCCCGACTCCAAAAATCTGCAAAGACCAGACACCTCCGCATCACTCTACGACTTCCTTACTCAATTCAACATAACCACTTTCATTATGTGCAAGAGAGAGGCGAACCACCCCAACACCGTTAGTAATAACGAATAGGGGGTGGAATATCGGTTTCTGATTTTTGTTTGAGTTTTTCAAGTTCGGCTTTTAGCTCTTCATAATTAGATTGTTCTTCTTGTTTCACTCCCAACTTATCCGATGCTATATTTTTAAGTTGAGATTGCATACCCACCTTTTGATTTGATTTTTCTGCTTGTCGAAGTGCTACATTACCTGATGATGGCGTTATCCCTTTAAGTTGAGATATCATATCGACCTCATCAGTGAACTTATCCTTTTTTTGAAAATCTAATTTATCCGATGATGAAATCATATTTTTAAGCCGAGATAGCATATCAACCTTTTCATTTGATTTTTTATCTTGCAGAGGATCTAGCTTATCAGATGCAGGTTTTACACCTTTAAAGCAAGATATTATCTCTGCCTCCTCATTACATTTTTCTTTTTTATTCTCGTTAATAATTGTTTGTGATTTCTTGGACGTTACCTTCGTGTCGTTTTTTATATTTACTGTTTTTTGGAATGAGGATGAAGTGATTATAGGGTCTAGAGGAGAGCTTATTTTTTCTTTAATTTCATCTGATACAAGAGGAAGGCTAACGTGTTTATTACCTGAAATTTGAGCAACCGATAAAGCGGAGTCAGCTTCTTTCATTAAGAGGTCCATTGATGTCGGATAAATGTAAGATATGCCGATACTCAAAGTTACGATATTATTTACTTTCGAGAATTCATGTTTAGTTTTGGACTGCTCAACATTTTGACGTAAAGACTCTGCAATCTCCTCTACTTTTTTAAAATCTGTTCCTTTCATTAAAATAACAAATTTATCTGCTTTATAGCGCGCTAAAAAAAAGCCACACTGTTCAGATTTTTTTTTAAGCTCTAATGCGATAACCAGTAACATAAATGCGGCAGCTTGATGTCCATAATGCTCATTATAAGCTTTAAAGTCATCAATTTTACATATCAGCACTGACAGCGTTTCTTTATCTTCACTAGCCTGCTGCCAAAGCTTTTTGTAGCGAAGATCAAAAGCATTGAGATCTGCGATATTCATCTGTGACATAACTTGAGAAAAAGCAGATGACTCAATGCTTGTTGTATCTTTTTTCTTCTCTTCTTTTTTTTGTTTTTCTGAATTTAAACTTAAAGGTTCAGATCTGTTTTCTTGTGTGTTTTGATTATACTTTTCCATAAATTATGCCTTTTTAACTTTATCTTTCTTTTTTAGAGCAAAAGGTAACTATTTATAAATACGTGAATACGTATAAATTAATAAACTAAAATGTAGTTTATTAATCAAACACAGTAAAAAATGTGACGTAATACATAAACGTAATAATCATTATCTTGTTATTAAATGGGTTAACAAAATATGTTGCTTATATATTGAAATGGAATATTTTATAAATAGGAAGTGGCACTCTTTACGAAAAGGTGAGAGGGTCAAATTTCACAAACAAATACTAATTTATTTTAACGTTTAAGATTTAATTTTATTACATGCCGATGCACTTTTCTCAGGTAAATCATTCAAAATAGGCAATGGCATTTTTTATACACTAAGTGCTGTCATTTGGGAAATAAGCCCATTTAAGATTTTCTTTTAACCATAAAATGGGTGGTGAAATGACACCACCTGAGTTATGTACACAAGCATGTTTTATTATTTTTAGTAAACCATGTAGCTTTACACTTCTTATGCTAAATTAACTAAAAAAGGGTCTCGAGAAAGTTTATGACTGTTTTCTGGGTTATACCAAGCTAATTTATTTGCTAAGCTCACAACTTCACCAATAATCATCAAAGTAGGCCCTTTTAAGCCACCACCAAGCTGAGTTAACTCTGATAACGTGCCAATCACAACGTGCTGATCAGCGCTTGTGCCTTTATTAATAAGCGCGACAGGGGTATCTGCGCCACGTCCAAAATGCAATAACTGTGTTTGTATCTCTTGTGACTGAATCAACCCCATATAAACAACGAGCGTTTGATTTTTGCTGGCTAGCGCTTGCCAATCGAGTTGTTGGCCATTCTCTTTTCTGTGTCCTGTGACAAAGGTAACAGACTGTGCATAATCTCGATGAGTTAATGGAATGCCTGCGTAAGCACTGCACCCTGATGCAGCAGTAATGCCTGGTACGACCTGAAAAGCAACACCCGCTTCAACAAGCTCTTCTAGCTCTTCACCACCACGGCCAAATATAAAGGAGTCTCCCCCTTTTAAGCGTACTACTTTTTTACCCTGCAATGCATACTCTACTAACATTTTATTGGTACGTGACTGCCCAACTTCATGATTGCCCGCTTCTTTGCCGACAGAGATAAGATCTGCATCGCGACGTACTAAATCTAAAATTTCAGATGAAACTAGGCGATCATATAACACCACATCAGCTTGTTGCATGAGCTGCAATGCTTTGAGTGTTAATAAAGAAGGGTCACCAGGGCCAGCCCCCACTAAAGCAACATCACCTTGCGCAATCTCTTCACTTAAACTCTGTTCCATTAATGTGAGCGCTTTTTCAGTTTGCCCTTTTTGCAAAAGAGTGCCTAATTGACCATTACCAAATAGTTTTTCCCAGTAACGGCGGCGCAATGATACATTTTTAATAACGTTTTTTACGCGATGACGAAATTCACCAGAAATAGTGGCTAAACGGCCAATATGCATGGGTAATAACGCTTCTAATCGTTCCCTGATTAAACGCGCTAAAACAGGTGCTTTACCGCCACTTGAGATAGCGACAATAATGGGTGAACGATCCACGATAGAGGGCATAATAAAACTAGAAAGCAGAGGATCATCGACTACATTAACCAACAGTTGACGCTTGTCAGCAGCACTTGCTATTTCTCGGTTTACTACTTTTTTATTAGTTGCAGCAATCACTAGCCATTTGTTATCTAATAGACTTTCAGTAAAGCTACCAGTAATAATTTTAATTTGCCCCGCCTCTGATTTTTGCTGTAATTTAGGATGAAACTGCAACGCACAAACGGTTACGTCTGCGCCCGCTTTTAATAAAAGATGTACTTTACGTAGCGCAATATCCCCCCCGCCAATAACAAGACAAGGTCGATTTTCTAGTTTGGTAAAAATGGGTAAATAATCCATATTGACGCTCTTATTAATATTGAAAGTGCACACTATAAAGAAAACCAAGCATGAGTTAAAACACTAAAAACATATTTCTTATATTCAACATGACAAGTTAAAAAGTTGTAGTGCACAACCATGTTATATTAAAGCGGTATCTAACAGTGCTCTCAGGCCATCATGCAAGGTAAATATACCCTCTATTTTTCCATCGTCTACAATAGGTAAGCAACCAATATTGTGTGCTAGCATCAGTGTTAGGGCATCACGAATAGTTATTTCACTATTCGCCGTAACGGGTGAACGGGTCATTACTTGGTGAGCACGTTGGTTGATGGTGTTTTTATCACGTACCGATTCAGCATCGGTGCCAATAAATGGGCTTAAGCAACGTAACAAATCACGATCACTTATTACGCCCTGCAACTGTTCATCTTCAATAACAAGTAGGTGACGAAAAGGGGCTTGATCTAAAATTTCTTTTACCACTGTTAAGCGATCATCCATCTCAATCGTTACAACCCGTGTTGTCATCACCTCAAAAACTTTCATGTCTTCTCCATTTTCAGCCAGCTAGTATTAAAGTATAGACACAAAAAAACCAGCCTAAGCTGGTTTTTAAAAATTTCTAAAAATAGTGAGAGACTAACTGTTTTTTACAAAATCGATCCCTTTTTGGATATCGTCATGTAACACGGTTAGCATCTCTTGTTTCTTTTTCTCTTCAAATTCACTGAGTTCACCAAACGGTAATACACGCTCAATCCCTTTAGTACCAAGTAACAGAGGCTGAGTAAAGAAAGGAGAACAAGAGTTGCCACCATCGACATAAGCATTTTGAATAATGCCCTGCTTGCCCATTAACGCTTGTACTAAATTAATACCAAATACAGAAGCAGCACGCGCCATAGAAAGTGTTGCAGATCCACCACCCGCTTTTGCATTAACCACTTCCGTTCCTGCATTTTGAATACGCTCAGTTAATTCGATCACCTCTTGTTCTGTAAATTCAACACCTTGCACCTGTGAAAGAACGGGAAGAATAGTAGTGCCACTGTGACCACCTATGACGTTTACACGTACATGTTCCGCTGGTAGTCCTTTTAAATCTGCAATAAACTCTTCTGCGCGAATAACATCAAGCGTAGTAATACCAAAGAGTTTATTTTTATTATAAACGCCTGCAGCTTTTAATACTTCAGCCGCAATCGCAACAGTGGTATTAACAGGGTTAGTAATAATACCAATACAAGCAGAGGGTGCAACTTCCGCCACACTTGTCACTAATTTTTTAATAATACCCGCATTAATGTTAAAGAGATCACTGCGATCCATTCCCGGTTTACGCGCAACACCTGCAGAAATAAGCACCACATCTGCACCAACTAATGCTGGTTTAACATCATCACCACCAAAACCTGTCACTTTAACACTGGTTGGAATATGACTAAGGTCTTTTGCCACACCGGGTGTAACGGGTGCAACATCATAAAGTGATAACTCTGAGTTTTCAGGAAGATCTAATTTCAATAACAACGCAAGCGCTTGACCAATACCACCAGCAGCACCTAAAACAGCAACTTTCATAACATACTCCAAAATAGATAGTTAACATGATAATTTCTAAAAATATCTTAATATAAATTAAGGCTTTATGTAAAAAATGTTAAATAAATGTGAGCGGTGTTAAGTATGGAGGTAGATTTGTATGAGAGAGATCGAGTTGTTGATTACTCAGCCACTAATAATTAAAATAACGTACAAATATTTTTTGATAAGTGCCATCTTCATTTATTATTTTTAAACCGTAATTAAGTCGATCCAATAACTGAATATTACCTTTCTTCACAGCAATACCGTAACCTGCAGAAAACTCATCAAGGAAGATGCTTTCAGTCTGTTTTATTGAAAATTTAAGATTATTTTCATCTTGTTGTAAAAAATTGTGAACAACCGCTTGATCAGCAAAAACAACATCTATTTTTCCTTCGCTCAAATCTAAAAAAGCTTCGGATGAGGAGAGATAAGAGATAATAAAACTTTCTTTTTTGGCATGTTTAATTAAGTAATGCTGATTTGATGAATCAGATTGCACGCCAATAAATTTTCCTACAATAGAAAACGTCTCTTGGGACTCTGAAGTACTAATAAAAACAGGAGGAGATTTATAATAACTGCTTGAAAAATCAACTTTAGCTTGGCGAGTTTTAGTAATATCAAGGGCTGCAATAACAGCATCAAAACGGCCAAATTGTAATGTTAGTAATAAACTATCAAAGCTTTGATTATGAAATTGACAGGTTAAATTTGCAACAATACACACTGCATTAGCAATATCAATATCAAATCCTTGGATCTGTTGCAACTCATCTAAATATTCAAAAGGATAATAGTTTGCCTCGGTGGCAAAATTAACCGAGATATTTTTACTAATATCGAGTGCATAAGCATGCATTGAAAAACTTAAAAATAGGGCAAGAATACAACCACGAGAAAATAACATCAACTCAGATATCCAACTTGTAGGAACCTCTATTATACGATTTTTTTCAAGAATGTAAAAATTGTGTTCATCACACATAAAAAGCCTTTTTCCCTAAAAATGAATAGTTATGCACTTATTTTGCAAATTAATATATTGAAAATGAGCGCAGATTAACTATGATACGCACAATTATTTACACTTTACTGATCAGAGCTACTTTATAATGAAACAATCAACTGAATTGATGGACTTTTTTAAAACCTTATTAAAAAAAGAGCGCCTAAGCTCTCAAGGTGAAATTGTTGATGCCTTACAAGAAGCTGGTTTCCATAACATTAATCAATCTAAAGTATCACGCATGCTCAGTAAATCAGGTGCTGTACGTACACGTAATGCAAAACGCGAGATGGTTTACTGTTTACCTGCTGAATTAGGTATCCCAACCACGAGTAGCCCCCTTAAAAACTTAGTCGTTGATATCGATTACAATGATAGCCTAATTGTTATCCGCACTAGCCCTGGTGCAGCACAGTTGATTGCTCGACTACTTGACTCAATCGGTAAAACAGAAGGTATCTTAGGCACAATTGCTGGCGATGATACTATTTTCATCACCCCTACCCATTGCAACCAAATCAGCAAAACATTAAAAATGGTCACACAACTTTTTAGTTAATGCTTCACGGACAAGCATATAACCCCAAAACACCATTTACCCCACACATTCTTACTGAGCCAAGTATATTGATGCGCAACTGTACTGAGGTGTTGCTATCTGATTCTAAGATGAACAGTTTATCTGATTCATTAAATGCACCACGTACTCTATCGAAAACAGGTGCAACATACGTTGAACTCAGCATTAACCCTTCATAATTTGATGAATTAATTGATGCGATAGTGCAAGTTGATGGTGTGCTATTACAATCACAAGTTGCATCAATTTCATTAACACCAACACACCAATTACTGCCCACAGTAACTCGTAGATAAATATCAGCATTTCGTTTAATCGATTCTGTTTTTGTCAGACTGAGCATAAAGTAAAGGGCATCCGCCCCGCCTTTTAATTTATTACCATCAAACATTGCTTTAAAGGAGGGTAAGCCAATCGTCAAAATAATGGCCACCACAGCAATCGCAATTAACATCTCAATTAAAGTGAATCCTTTTTTTAATATGCTTTTCACTTTACCTCCCAACACGAACTCATTGTTTAAAAGTTTAGCTTAAGCTTGGAATAAAGTAGGTGAGTTTATCAATAAAGATCTACACTCTTTTAAGTTATATTAAGTAATAGAGGGCTTTATGAAGATAAAAGCAGGATTTACATTGATTGAGTTATTAGTGGTGATTGCCATTATCGGCATTTTGGGCAGTATTGCGTATCCCAGTTTTCAATCACATATGCTTAAAGCACGCCGAGGCGATGCCAAAGCAGAGCTCATTAAAGCGCAAATGAAGCAGACCAGTTTGCATATATTGGGGAATTACTCTAGCTCGCTAACAACAGTAGGGCTTTCTGCAAGCACCGATTATTATGATTTTAGAATTTACTCAGTAAGCGCAAACACCTACTCCATAGAAGCAAAAGCCATATCTACAGCAATGCAAAATAATGATACTGGTTGTACAACATTAACGACAGATCAAGATAGCAATCAAACCCCACCTGATTGTTGGTAGTTAATAATGTGCATTTAACTCAATCGCATTAAAAAACTCCATCGGTTTTTTTAGAATATGCTGATAGATAACATTATACGCCAATACATTTTTTACATAACGGCGTGTCTCTTTATAAGGAATAGTTTCAACCCAACTATCCATACTTAACGCCTTATTATCTCGCCCTTTTTTATTCTGCTTCCAACGATCAACACGATGTGGGCCAGCATTGTACGCAGCGGTTGCTAAAATACGATTACCACCATAACGTTTTAATAAACTATTAAAATAAGCGCTACCAAGTTGCACATTAATTTTGCCCTCGGTTAATTGTGCTTTTCTTTTATAACTTTTTAATCCAATTTTACGCGCAGTCTCTTTGGCTGTGGCAGGCATTAACTGCATATACCCCGTTGCACCAACAGGGGAGTTTGCAAACTGATCAAAAGAACTCTCCTGTCTTGTGATCGCATATATATAACTTCGTGGTAGTTGATACCTCTTAGCATTTTCTAAAAATAGCGCAGGTTTCACTTCAGGAAAGCGAATATTAAGTGCATCCCAACTTTTTGAGCGAATACTGGCGACAACAGAAAGGTGTGCCCAGCCTTTATCAAAAGCATACAAGCCCAGTTGACGTTGCATATCACTATCACGTCCTTTTAATAATCGTTCCCACTCTCGTTTTCGCAGTGAGGTATATTGATGAAAACTGAGCTCTTCAATATGCTCTAACTGTGCTTGTACATAACGTAGACTGGTGACTTTGGGCTCGACTATTCTGGCATTCAACTGATAAGAGAGCCCCAGCTTTTGAGCGGCTAAAAAACCATAATATTTGCGTTTATTTGCTATCTGTTGATATAACTTATCTGCTTCTTTAAATTGTTTTTTATTTTCAAGGACGCGTGCCTGCCAATAAATCCACGTGGTTTTTTGAGCCTCTTCCACCGGTAATACGTCTATCCAACGCGCTATATCGACCCAGTTATTGTATTTTATTGCGTAGCGAATACGTTGTTCAATCAGCTTTATATCACCAAGAAAGAGTAACGTTTCATCTAACCAAGGCAGTAATGATTGCTCATTTTTTATTAATATGCGTGATGAAAAATATTTTTTTAGATAAATTTCATCATTAAAGGAAAAGGGAACATTTTGCTCATAAAAGTGAAACACCTGCAAGCCAAGCTGTATATCTTCTCGAGCCAAACGCTTAAGAGTCGGTTTTAAGAATGAGTAGCTGACTTGATCTCGATGCTGGAAGAGCTTACTTTTTGCTAATTTTTTAGGGGTGTGATTTAAAGTGGCAAGTTGCTTAGCAAGTAATTTATTGCCTCCTTTCATTAAATTAATAAGATGATTCATTAAAGCTTTTTGATTACTGTTATAAGCTAACTCAAAACGTTGCCAAATCAATTTTTGTGATATTTTTTTATTTTTTAAATAAGTATTAAAAGTTACATCACAACTATTTGGACGAGAGTAACCACTCAACCAAAATTTTTCAACTTCAGGCCAAATCTCTTTTTCTTTACCTGTTGCCATTTTGGCTTGAAAATAAAAACATTTAAGTCTACTACTGCGTGGAAGCTGTGGGTAAAAAATCAAAAAATCAGACCAATATTGTTTGCCCGCTAAATAATAAAGATACTCGCGTTGCAGATCATCACTTATTTTGTAACGCTTATTTTTAATAATAAAAGTATCAATTTCAGTCAGACTTTGTTGTGAAAAATTTTCTTTTAAATGTTGATACGTTAAAAAATAAGTTAATGGGTAAACGGGAATAGAAGCTAACTTAACATCTGCTTCATTCCACCTATTTTGCGACTGTAATAACTGCGCTTCACTATAAACCGCCCTTTGCTGATTGAGTGAAAGAGAGAAAACATTTGAGGCGAATAAAATAGAAAAAATAATGAATAGATAGCGTTTCATAAAAACCAACTTAAAGTCAATTAAAAGAATTTACAAGATCATAATGCATCATAATTGTGCAGAGGATAATAATATTTTAGTATATTGTTGCTTTGCTGCATTAAAAATATCATTAGTACTGCCTTGCTCAACTACTTCACCATCTTTCATCACTAAGACCCGATGACTAATTGCCCGTACCACTGACAAATCGTGGCTAATAAACAGATAACTGAGTGAAAGTTCTTCCTGCAAAGAGACCAATAGCGCTAAAATTTGCTTTTGAATACTTCTATCAAGCGCAGAAGTAGGTTCATCTAAAACGATAAGCTGTGGGTTTAAAATCAGCGCACGGGCAATAGAGATACGTTGACGCTCTCCACCTGAGAATTGATGTGGATAGCGTGAAACACTCTGTTTGTCTAAACCAACACGCTGTAGTGTGGCTAGCACTTTATCATTTACTTGCTGTGGGGTTAACGCGGACTGATGTACCTCTAACCCTTCGGCAATAATATCACCCACACAAAGGCGTGGACTCAGACTGGCAAAAGGATCTTGAAATACAATTTGTAACTTTGCACGCAGCGTTTGCAAGCGAGTATGCTTTATCTTGTCTATCTGCTCTCCTAAAAACACTACCTTACCGCTGCTTTTATTGAGTTGTAAAATCGCTTGTACCAAGGTACTTTTCCCTGAACCACTTTCCCCCACAATAGCAACCGTTTCGCCTTTATGAATTTTTAAACTAACGTCCTTTACTGCGTCTAAAGTATGGGTAACTTTGCCCCAAAAATTCTTTTTTATTGGGAATGACACATTAATATTATCAGCCGTTAAGAGTAACTCAGGATCGATAAGTACAGGCATCTCTCCTGTTGGGATGGCATCTAACAATAGTTTGGTGTAGTCCTCTTTTGGTGAATCAAACAGTGCTTGCTTCGCTTGATACTCAACCACCTCACCACGACGCATCACCAGCACATCATCGGCAATACTCTTTACGATATGGAGATCATGGGTTATCAATAAAATGCCCATGTTAAGGCGCTTCTGGAGTGACATTAATAGCGCTAATATCTGCTTTTGAATAGTCACATCAAGTGCAGTAGTGGGCTCATCTGCAATAAGTAACTCAGGATCATTAGCCAGTGCCATTGCAATCATCACACGTTGACGTTGTCCACCAGAGAGTTCATGCGGATAAGATTGTAGCCGAGTCTCAGGTGATTCAATGCCCACTAAGGTTAATAACTCCAAAGTGCGCGCAACAGCCTGTTTCCCCACTAATCCTTTATGAATAAGCAGTGTTTCTGAAATCTGTTTTTGCACGGTATGCAGTGGGTTTAACGAGGTCATCGGCTCTTGAAATATCATGCCTACTTTATTGCCACGAATCGCTTCTAAAACAGCTTCACCTTTACCGACAAGCGCCTCCCCGCAGAGTGTTATTTCACCGTTTGGGTGATGCGCATGAGGATAGGGTAAAAGTTGTAAAATAGAGAGTGCTAACAATGACTTACCAGCACCACTTTCACCAACAATTGCCAGTGTTTTACCACGTTCAAGTTTAAAGCTGACATTTTTTACGATGGCATTATCAGCAAAACTGATACTTAAATTATCAACCGTTAATAGGCTATTATCACTCATACCGTTTTCCTCGGATCAAATGCATCACGGGTTGCTTCACCAATAAAAACAAGCAACACTAAAATAGTAGAAAGTGATATAAAAGCAGTGATTGCCAGCCAAGGCGCATGTAAGTTATCTTTTCCCTGTGCCACCATCTCCCCTAACGAGGCAGATCCAAGGGGCAAGCCAAAGCCTAAAAAGTCTAATGAAGTCAAGGTAGTAAGCGCACCTGTAAACAGGTAGGGCATAAAAGTCAGCGTAGCAATCATCGCATTAGGCAGAATATGTTTAAACATTATTTTTCTGTCGTTAACCCCTAACGCTTGCGCGGCTTTGACATACTCAAGATGGCGACCACGTAAAAATTCTGCACGTACTACACTCACTAAACTTGGCCAGCTAAATAGAATCATCAAGCTTAATAACCACCAAAAAGTGGGTTCAACAAAACTGGCTAAAATAATAAGCATAAAGAGCATCGGCAGGCCTTCCCATATCTCTAAAATACGTTGCCCAAAAAGATCAATTCGCCCTCCATAATAACCCTGAATAGCGCCAATAATAATACCAATCACGGAGCTTACTAAAGTCAGTGTAAGCGCAAAAAACACTGAAATACGAAATCCATAAACTAAACGAGCAAGCAAGTCTCGTCCTTGATCATCCGTGCCTAAATAGTTGATACGATCAGGTGGAGAGGGAGCGGATTGAGTGAGTTCAAAATTAATGCTGTCATAATAAAAAGGCACTAACGGCCACACTATCCACCCTTTTTTTTCTATCTGCTCAATCATATAGGGATCACGATAATCAGTGATTATATCAAAATCACCGCCAAGCCTATCTTCACTGATATTTTGTACGATTGGAAAGTACCAGTTGTTTTGATAAGAGATCATAATAGGTTTGTCATTTATCCACAACTCTCCCACTAAACTTAAAATAAACAAAATAGAGAAGATCCACAGCGACCAATAGCCACGCTTATTATTTTTAAATTGTGCCCAACGATCTGCATTAACAGGATTACGACGCATTTTTTGCCAAGTTAACAGTAATGACATTTTAGCGTCCCTCAAAGGTGATACGTGGGTCTATCAAGGTATAAGTAATATCACTGATCAATTTCAATACTAATCCCACTAAGGTAAAAATATACAGGGAAGCAAAAATAACCGGATAATCTCGATTAATCACCGATTCAAAACTGAGCAAGCCTAATCCATCTAATGAAAAGATAACTTCAATCAACATAGAGCCTGTAAAAAAGATACCAATCAAGGCAGCAGGTAATCCAGCTAATACTAATAACATAGCATTACGAAATATATGCCCGTAGAGAATGCGACTTTGTGAGCAACCTTTCGCACGGGCGGTGACAACATATTGTTTGTGAATTTCATCTAAAAAGGAATTTTTAGTGAGCATGGTCAACGTCGCAAAACTAGCCAGTACAGAAGCCGATATAGGCAATGCCAAATGCCAGAAGTAATCTTTAATCTGCCCCCATAATGTTAGCGTTTCAAAATTATCAGAGACTAATCCGCGCAATGGAAACCAATTGTAATAAGAGCCTCCCGCGAACAAGACAATCAACATAATGGCGAGAATAAAAGCGGGAATCGCATAAGCGATGGTCACAATGGTGCTACTCCAAATATCAAAACGGCTACCATGTGAGGTTGCTTTTTTAATGCCTAAAGGAATAGAGATAAGATATGCAAGCAGCGTTGTCCAAAGCCCGAGTGAGATAGAAACAGGCATTTTTTCGAGAATTAAGTCGGTTACTTTCTCATTACGATAAAAACTATCACCAAAGTCAAATCGAGCATAACGCCATAACATTGAAAAATAACGTTCAACGATAGGTTTATCAAACCCATACAACTTTTCTAACGCAGCAATATATTCAGGATCAACCCCTTGTGCGCCACGATATTTACTTTCTCCACTGCTACGTTGAAGGTCGCTATTAGTACCAGAAGCGACACGACTACCTCCATCAATACCTTGGTATTGTGCAATCGCTTGTTCTACAGGGCCACCGGGGGCAATTTGTACAATAAAAAAATTAATGGTCATAATGCCAAGTAGCGTAGGAATAATAAGCAGTAATCGTCTTAAAATATAACTGTTCATTGTTGGACCTCCATTTCCGTTGACCACCACGTAGATAAACCCAGCTCATAAATAGGTGCTATTTTTGGCTGAGAATATCTATTCCAGTAAGCGATACGATATGCGGGTAGATACCATTGTGGAATAACCATAAACTCATTTAACAGCACTCTATCTAATGCTTTCGTAGTATTGACTAACACCTCACGAGAGTCTGCCATAATAAGTTGACGCACTAACTTTTCAACCACAGGGGAGCATAACCCTGCCCAGTTGGAAGTGTCAACATCCATTACACTATCACATCCCCAGAAACTAAGTTGCTCATTCCCCGGTGAAATAGACTGCCCTTTACGCAGAGAAACGAGATCAAAATCAAAATTATTAAGACGATTTACAAACTGCGAAACATCCACTAAACGAATCGATGTTTTAATGCCAATCCTTTGCAGGTTTCGCCTAAAAGGATGAACCACTCGTTCAAAGTCTTTGCTATAAAGTAAAAATTCAAAACTAAACTGTTTGCCATTTTCATCTTGCATCTTACTGTCTTTGAGCTGGTAGCCTGCTTGCTCAAACAGCTTAACGGCTTGGCGCATCTGTATACGAATATTGCCATCACCCTTCGTCACAGGAAGAACGAAAGGCTCAAAAACAGCATCAGAGAGCTGTGCGCGATAAGGTAATAGCACCTTTTTTTCAGCCTCACTGATCACTGAGTGAGTCGCCAATTCAGAGCCAGAATAGAAACTATTAATGCGGGTGTAAGCGCCATAAAAAAGAGTTTTATTTGCCCATTCAAAATCAAATAGTAGACTCATCGCCTCTCTCACGTTTTTATCTTTAAATTTATCTTTGCGCAGATTAAACCAAAAGCCCTGCATCCCTTGTGGCGTTTGATCACTAACTTCATCAGTAATTATGCTACCTGAATCAAATAGATTCCCTTTATATCCCGTCGCCCAGCGTTTTGCAGAACTCTCTAATCGATAATCAAAAGCACCCGATTTAAAAGCTTCAAAAGCAACAGCGTCATCACGGTAATAATCAAAAATCATCTTATCGAAGTTATTCATCCCTTTGTTAACGGGAAGGTTTTCTGCCCAGTAATCATTAACACGTTGATAGGTAATACGTTTACCCGCTTTAAAACTTTTAATTTTATAAGCACCAGAGCCAAGTGGTATCGCTAAATCTGTTTTAGAGAAATCTTTATCTTTCCAGAAATGCTCAGGAAAAATAGGTACTTGGCCAATAATTAAAGGTAACTCTCTATTCCCCTTCTCTTTAAAATAAAAGGTAACTTGTAGTGGGTTATCAACAATAACCTCCTTAACACCCGCGTAGTAAGATCTAAAATGGGGAGCACCTTTGTTAATAAGTAGCTCAAAACTAAATTTCACATCCGATGCTTTAATTTTTTTACCATCATGGAAGCGTGCTTTAGGATTTATTTTAAAACTGACCGAAGAGAAATCATCCGCAACCTTTACTGATAATGCAATTAAACCATATCCACTGAAAGGTTCATCGCTAGATTGCTTAAGGAGAGAATCATAGATCATACTGATCCCCACTCCTGCACTCCCTTTTACAATAAATGGGTTAAGTGAGTCAAAACTACCAATGCTTGCTTGCTTGAATGTGCCACCTTTTAGGGCGAGAGGGTTAGTATATTGAAAATGAGTAAAGTCTTTATCGTATTTAAAATCGCCATACATACTTAACACATGTGACCAAGGGGAGGCAAAACTGGAAAAACTTAGTGAACAAAAGAGGCAAAACAGAAAAATAGGGTTAAACTTAATAGTGTAGTTAAATAACATGAAATCGGTCACTAGCTTTAAGGAGGAGCACTAACGATAACAAAACAGAGGCTGAATTAAAGTTATTTAACAAAAAAAAGAGAGGTAAAGAAGGGAACTTATCCGTTCAACAATGGACTAACTATTAAGATCGCACAAGCAATCTTTTAATTAAGTTAACAAAAACATACCTAGGTCAAACTTTTTTTACTGAGTAATAAAAGCGGAATAAATGTGATTTACATCACTTTAAATCTCAAGAAAAAAGCCTAATCTATTTATGAACACAATGAGTGTATAACCTAAAGGTGTCTTATATGAGAATTGAAATTACTAGCAAACAGATTACGATCACTGACACAATGCGTACCAAAATAGAGGAACGTTTTCAAAAATTAGAAAAGCTACAAATCCCACTGATTAAACCACATTGCATCATCACTAAAGAGCCTAAAGGCGTTAAAATTGAAGTGACAATCGGTGTACCGAATGGAAAAGTATTTGCACATGCAGAGCATGATGATCTTTATACTGCCATTGGCCAATTATTCCAAAAAGTCGAACGTCAACTCAATAAACACCTACACAAATCTGAAGCAAGTCGCGCCAAAAATCATGGCAAAGATATGTGTCGAAACGGTGAAATTTCAGGACAAGCAGCTGAAGAGCCAGAAGTTGAGATCGAGTCAGATACTGAAATTAAACTCAATAAAGAATTTGCTGCATAAATAGATAGTTTCAAATGAAACTAAAAAGACAAAAGGAGCTATTTAGCTCCTTTTTGGGTTTTAGCGTTTATACTATTTTTCTTCGTAATGACGATTATCATGTGCTTGTTGCAACATTACACGACTTTCATCTAAGAACAGTTGTGAGTAATCTCCCATCCAATCAGTCACAGATTCAAAACGTTTAATAAACGCATCTCTGTCCGCATTTTCTAATAACTCAATCGCATCAGAAAAATGCTTATGATAACGTTTAATCATCGCTAGATTGTTTTTTTGCGAGAGAATAATATCTGCATAAAGAGCAGGCTCTTGTGCAAATAGACGCCCTACCATTGCAAGCTCTAAACGATATATTGGCGAGCTTAAATCCAATAGTTGCTCTAAATCTGCATCAACCTCTTGCAGATGTACGCCATAAACAAAACTGGTAAAGTGACGTAACGCTTGAATTAAGGTCATTGACTCATCGTGAGTTGTTGCATTTACGTTATAAAGCAATGCTCCCCAAATTTTCATCTGCTCAATCAACCAAGCATATTGTTCTTCACCACGACCATCACAGTAAACAATTACTTGCTTTGCAAAGCTTGAAATATCAGGGCCAAACATTGGGTGCAAACCGACAACGGGACCTTTATGCACTGCGAGCATTGCCTGTAAAGGCGCCTCTTTAACACTGGTAATATCTGCTAAAATACAATCATCAGGCAGATAACTGAGTTGTTTGATAACATCATTAGTCACATCAATAGGGGAGCCAACAATAACTAATCCCGCTTGACTACAAATCTGCTCAGCTTTATCCCAATTTCCACGACCTAAAATATCAACTTGATAACCAGAAAGCTCAAACATCTCTACAAAACGCTTACCTAATAAACCATTACCACCAATAATGACAATACGTTTCATATCAGGATTAACCGTTTTAAAGCCTGTTTCATTTTCGCTTGCATAAGACTCACGCATAGTACGACGCAAAATATCTTCAATAAGGTCGGCAGGAACCCCCTTTGTTTCAGCTTCAGCACGGCGTTTAGCCAACATGGAGGCTTCACGCTCAGGTACATAAATAGGTAAACCATGTTCTGTTTTTATTTCACCTACTTCACCCACTAGCTTTAACCGCTGTGCGAGCAGATCAATTAACTGCTGATCTACCGCATCAATTTTGTCTCTTAAATCACTTAAAGGCATAAAGTTCTTCTTATCGTTTCTGTAAACTATCAGCAAGTAAATTAACAGCATTTGCAAGCAGTGTTTCGGTAGTTGCCCAATCAATACATGCATCCGTCACTGAGACACCATACTTGAGTTCCCCTACAGGCAGATTTGCGACTTGATTACCTGCATTCAAGTTACTCTCTAACATAATACCAATGATACTTTTATTACCTTCAATCACTTGATGGAAGACATCTTTAGCAACAAGAGGTTGCAATTCATGGTTCTTGTTAGAGTTCTCGTGACTACAATCAACAATTAAAATCTGCGCTACATTTACTTTTTCTAATGCTTGCTCAGCCAATGTTACATTAAGTGAATCATAGTTAGGTTTACCACCGCCACCACGCAAAATAACATGGCCATCTTTATTACCACTTGTTTGTAACAATGCACTTTGACCATTTTGATTAATACCCATAAAACGGTGTGGAGAAGAGGCTGATTGCATCGCATTTACTGCAGTTGACAAGCTACCATCAGTACCATTTTTAAAACCAACAGGCATTGACAGACCACTTGCCATCTCACGGTGAGTTTGTGATTCTGTGGTACGAGCGCCAATAGCGGCCCAACTAAATAGATCGCCTATATATTGTGGGCTGATAGGATCTAACGCTTCTGTCGCAATAGGTAGACCAAGTTCAGAGATGAAAAGTAACAGTTCACGTGCTTTTTTAAGACCCGTTTCAATATCAAAAGAGTCATCCATATGCGGGTCATTAATTAACCCTTTCCAACCAACCGTTGTGCGTGGTTTTTCAAAATAAACACGCATTACAATAAACAATGTATCTTTGTACTGTTCATGTAAGTCTTTTAATTTAAGCGCATATTCTTTCGCTGCTTTAACATCATGAATTGAACAAGGTCCACAAATGACTAAAAAACGGTTATCTCTTTTATGAATAATATTAGCCACTGTTTCACGAGACTCGTTAATAAATCGATACACATTATCAGAAGCAGGAAGTTGCTTTTTAAGTTCAGCAGGGGTGATTAACACAGTTTCTGATTGAATGTGGATATTTTCATTTTGTAGCGTAGTCATTTTAGTCTCGTTGAATGTTAATAGTAAATCTATCATACCATAGCAACGTAACAGGTGAATTATTAACAGAATGAAAATAAATATTTATGTAGAAATAGAGGAAAATTGCCAATACAAAACAGAAAGCTTACAATGGGTGGACATTGCTAATGAACCATCGCTACGTGATATCTCCCCTACTATCACTGTGCGTATTGGCTACTCATTACCTTGATGTATCTCAGAAATGATTATCAATCATTTCTTTCTGTCCAAATATCC